>CAIWTN010000194.1 GCA_903915625.1 uncultured Pseudomonadota bacterium
AGGCTATCCGCAGCAGCAAGGCTATCCGCAGCAGCAAGGCTTTCCGCAGCAACAAGGCTTTCCGCAGCAACAAGGCTATCCGCAACAGCTAGGCTATCCGCAACAGCAAGGCTATCCGCAACCGGGTTACCAACCACAAGGCTACGCCCCACCACCGTATTATCAGCCACCTCCGCAAGTCATCATCCAACAGTCGCCTGCACCCTATTATGGTATGCCGGCGGAGATGAGCGCATCCTCTCCAGCGTCACCGGAAACGCTGCCGCCACCGCCGAGCATCCCGGCAGATCAGGGTTCTAGCGATCAGTTTTTGGGGAGCGATGGTGGACTGCCACCAGACCCAGCATTTAGCCCTGATCCCGCCTCTAACGGCGGTGGACCGAGAGACCCCTCAAGCCGTGCGAAAAATGGTAGTACCCGTGGCACTGATAGTTCGCGCAACGTTTTTCTTTACCTTCTGCCCCTAGGGGTAGGTCAGTTCGTTAACGGCAAGCCAGTGCTTGGGGTATTATTTGCTGCCGCCCAGGTTGGGGCATTTGGCTTTGGCTTCCAAAGAGACTCACTTGCCAAGTCAAAAACAAAATCAATCAATGCCTATTCTGCGGAAAACTGCACCACAGAAGAGCAGCTAGCGGATTGTCAGCAGTATATTGATAGTGGCACGGCATACGTGAATACTCTGAATACGCAGAGCCTATATGGCTACATCGCTGCCGCTGCAGCCTATGGCCTTGGCGTGACGCAAGCCTTCCTCGATACACCCGCGAAGGCGGCAAAAAAGAAGAAGAGAAGAGGCTTTAATTTATCGGGGACCAGCGCTTCGCAAAGCGACTCTTCAGACATGGATCTTTA
Source organism: uncultured Pseudomonadota bacterium (assembly GCA_903915625.1). GTDB lineage: Bacteria > Bdellovibrionota_B > Oligoflexia > Oligoflexales > CAIYRB01 > CAIYRB01. The sequence continues at coordinate 853 of CAIWTN010000194.1, forward strand.
CGACGTCAACGAATCCTATGCCTTTGACTGGCGAGTGGACGTTGTCCCGCATTATAATGCGATGAGCATGAGGTCCGAACCAGCTCTGACGCTCAATTTAGATTTGCAGTTTTAAGCTGCGCGCTGGTGGCCTTCGAGTGGGCACAGGAGAGCAAAAATTGAGTCCTGATTTTAGCCGTGATTTGAGCCCTGAACAGCTGCTAAAAACATACGGAATTGCCTTAACAGGCGGCATCGGGACTGGCAAATCGACCGTCGCTGACATGTTGCGCGCTCGATCCTATGAAGTTATCGATGCAGATCAGTTAGCTCGAAACATCACAGCGACGGGTAGCGCCGCCTTGACTGATATCGCAAAACGCTTCGGAGCTGATGTCTTAAATGCTGATGGCAGCTTGAATCGCAAATTACTCGGCAGTCGAATATTTCAAGACTCCAGCGCCCGACGGGATTTAGAGGCTATTACCCACCCGCGCATCAGAGCCGCCTTACTGCAGCAAGTAGGCACGCTCAAACTTGACAAAAAACCTCGCCCCTTTTTTTACGAGGCAGCTCTGATTTTTGAAACGAGCAGCGGCCCCTTATTTCGCGCGGTATGGGCCACCTACTGCCCACCCGAAGTGCAGGCCCAGCGTATCATTCAGCGCGATGGCGTCACGGCCGAGAAAGCTGCGAGCGTGGTCGCCGCACAAATGCCGAGCCGTCAGAAAGCGGACCTAGCTGACGTGACCATCGATACCAGCGGCAACCCTTTGACTGTCGCCAAACAGCTCGATGACCTACTGAAATCGCTTAAAGACATCGCTCCAGGCACCGGCAAAGCCTGACGAATTTGGGCTGTGAGCTAGCCCATTCCATGATAGATTGAGGCGACCTTGCGCTCATGCTGCGCCTGGCTGACAAGGACCCAACTGATTTGAGCAAACGCGGCAAAAATTCCCAGGCTAAGAAGCGGCCACCACCACGCCGGCGCGAGTCACCGCAAGCAGATAATCAGCCCAGATCTCGACCTGGCCAGGAGGGTGGTAACCCTGCGATAGCGAAGGCAGCAGCTCAAACTGCAGCTCAATTGAAAGACTGGCTAGCTGCAGGTACCAGTCAGCGCGCCGCGCCAAAATCTTCCGAAGTACTTCTCGATCCGTGGCAGGAGCAGGTGCTAGCAGCGCTGATGGCCGGAGAATCCGTCGTTGTAGACGCTCCGACCACCCCCGGCAAGACCCGCGCGGTAGAAGTATTCTTTCGCGCCAAGCTCAATGATCCCAGCTTTCGGGCTGCCTACACGACACCGGTAAAGAGTCTATCAAACGACAAGTTGCGCGAATTTCGTGCCATGTTTGGCTCAGAAAATGTGGGCATTGCCACCGGTGACATCAAAGAGAATCTGCACGCTCCTATCGTGGTTGCAACACTGGAGTCTTACCGCAACTCGTTACTTGGGGTAGAACCCGATCTTGGACGCACCTTGGTCGTCTTTGACGAGTATCATTACCTCCAGGATGAAAGTCGCGGCAGTAGCTGGGAAGAAGCCCTAATCCTGACTCCAGCAAGTTGCCAAGTTCTACTTCTGTCAGCATCCGTTGCTAATGCCGAGCAATTCACAGAGTGGCTGCGTCAGATCCATCCCTCGCGCCCCTGTATTATGGTACGTACCGAGAAAAGGCCCGTGCCCTTAGCAGATCTGATTTATTACGGCGGCGAGTGGCTACTGCCGCAGACCTTACCAGCCGGTGCCATGAAGCCGCTTCCCAAGGGGCGCCCAGAAGCACCGGTGCGCCAGGAGGACATTGCAACTCGTGCCGAAGGCTTGATCAACCTAGGGTTGACGCCAGCCATCGTGTACTGCGGTCGCAGGCTTGCCTGTGAAACTATGGCCAACCTGATCTGTCGTCATCTTCCTCCGTTACCCACCGACGAAGCGGAGCGCATCGGCGCCTCTCTCGCGGCGTCCCAAGAAGAATTTCGCGGCCTGTCCTTTATTCAGCCTAAATTACGTCAAATGCTGCAAGTATACGGAGTTGGATATCACCACTCTGGACTGGCAGCGCCAGCACGGATGGCGGTAGAGGCATTAGTCAAAGACGGCCTACTTCGCTTTTGCTCCTCCACGATGGGACTTAGCCTCGGGATTAACTTCTCGGTACGCTCGGCACTTATTAGCGATTATCAACGTCCAGGCGAGCTGGGCTTTACCGATTACGCCCCGTCGGAAGTGTTGCAGATGTTAGGCCGTGCCGGTCGCCGCGGCAAGGATGTGGTCGGCTTCAGTCTATGGCCATCGCCTCAGGCCTATCAACGCCTTGGAAATGCAAAACGCGACAATGTCGAATCGCGACTGCGCAGCGATCCAACAACGTTTCTTGGTTTGGTCGGACGGGGCTTCAGCCTCCGCGCCATTGAGACTTTCTATAGTAAGAGTTTTCGGCGTTTCACTGATCAGGGCATTGACCTTAGCCTGATCACCAAGTCGCGCCTCAGTAAAAAACTAGGCTCCAAGGACTTACCCTGTGACTCGCCAGCAGCAGCTATCGCGCAGTTTTGGAATAAGCAGAATTCACCGTGTACGACCTGCCGCTACATCAACTCCTGTCATCCGGTCTTAAAAGCTAAGAAAGCGGGCACTCTTGCAGCTCTGCACGTGCATCTACACAAAATAGGCGCCCTGAATCCGGATGAATCTTTGAGCGAATTCGGTGCCATCGCCCGTTACTTTCCGCAGGCGGGTGGATTAGTCATGGCTCGCCTGATCGCTGATAAGCAAATTAACTCGGATAATTTAAACCGCGCGGTTGAGCTTGCGGCGTCTTTGACCTTAGCTCGTTTTAAGGAGCCTGGCACCGACTCGCGCTACCGCCTGCCATTTGGCGAATACGGCGTCGAAGATATGCTCCTCAGCATGTATCCGTATGATTTATTCCCCGAAATTTATGATCCACCATTTCGCCAGCGCACCTATCCAGTCATACGCGAATATAATCCGGCAGCCGGCTATATTATTCGTGAGTGGATTCAGGGCATGCCATGGAAAGACCTCATCACCAATACGACCCATGAGCAGTACGGAACTGGGGATGTGATGTCCCTGATCTTGCGCAGCGCCACTTATCTACAGTCGGTGGTGCAGGCCGGAATCCCAGAACTCACTGATATGGCTCGTGATTTAAGGTCCATCATGCTGCGCGAGCCATTGTCTTTTGTGCTTGCCATTTAACCTGCATTAAATATTGACAACATAGGTCCGGGATTGTATTACCCATCCCGGACAATCGTTTCCCCAATGTAGGAATCGAGTGTCGCAGATTCCCCTTGAATCTACGGTCACTTAGCCACACAGTCGCGACTTATCTCAAGACTTATCGGGATCAATGCATTTTTGGCACTCGGATTGCAGTAACGGTTGTACGGCGCTAAACGGAATCTCCGCTTAGCAAAGTCTCAGAGAGTGCCTGTTAGTGTCTCATTAGTGTAAATCGAAAAGCTCTGCCGCTGCATTTAGTGTCTTCCTTTCCCGTTTCTGTTAGTACCGCACGTACTGTCTAATCCTTAGGTTATCCTTTCAAAATCGTTTCACCTTAGGTGGTCAGAGCTTAGGGGTCCCCACAAGGGACCCCTTCTACGTTTGCGCGTTTTGAAATGAAGACGAGCGAAGACTGCGGTTGTTGCCCTCCCACCAGAAACAAGCACTGCAAATACATTTGACGCTCGTCGAATAAGTAGTCTCTACCCAACAAACGAAATGCCTCCTAGAGTCAAAAAGCAAGGCGTGGCAAATTAGATTTGAATCATGGAGGAGACAAATCATGACGGCATCTTTTTACGATTTTTCAGCGGTATCGATTGATGGCGAAAACATCTCAATGTCCGCTTTCAAGGGCAAGGTGATCTTAGTGGTGAATGTTGCCAGCAAGTGCGGCTTCACACCCCAATATAAAGGGCTAGAAGAGCTGTATCAGAGTTACCGCGACCGTGGTTTAATTGTCCTCGGCTTTCCCTGCAATCAGTTTGGTGGTCAAGAGCCAGGCACATCGGAAGACATCAAGCAATTCTGCAGCCTAACCTACCCCGTCAGCTTTCCGATGTTCTCTAAAGTTGAGGTCAATGGACCGGGTGCACACCCGCTGTTTAATTTCCTCAAGCAAGAGCAAACAGGCGTACTCGGAACAGAAGCCATTAAGTGGAACTTCACCAAGTTTCTCGTTGGCCGCGACGGCAAAGTCGCCGAGCGTTTTGCCCCACAAACAGCTCCTGCAAGTTTGAGCAAAAACATCGAGGAACTACTTAACCAGTAGTGTCTTGTGAGCACAGGAGTGCTCACAATTATCATCTGCCCGGCAGGGTTCTATGAGCCTTGAGCGGGCTTTGCTAAACCCATACCGCGCGACAGCGACCTAACCCCGCCCTGCGGCGCGCGAAAATTTATCAAACTCTGCCGGCAACGCCGCCTCAAACCGCAGCTTTTCCCCCGTCACCGGATGCACGAATCCAAGCACACGCGCATGCAGCGCCATAAGAATAATCGCATTGATGTTACGATTCGCCAAATAACGCAGGATACTCAACAATACAATGAATAAACTGCCATATAATACGAACTTGTTCTGAAAAAACGGCGTATTGAA
>CAIWTN010000195.1 GCA_903915625.1 uncultured Pseudomonadota bacterium
CACCCGATCCAGGCTCAGGCCGGCATCCGTCCAGCGGCGGATCAGCAGCAACTGCTGAAGGTGCCGCTCTTCGTACCAGGCGCCACGCTTGGCGCCGTGTGGCCGATCCATCAACCCTTCGGCGATATAGAAGCGCACCGTGCGAGTGGGCACGCTGGCCAGAGTCGCCAGGTCGTGGATGGAATAGCGAGTGGAAGTGGACGGATCAGTGGCCATCGAGGCGTATTTCAGACACTCGTCACGTACAGTCCGGTGAGTTTGCACAAGGAGAGCGCGAACTTGCAAGTGCCAATGCGTCAGCATACCCTCAACTGTCGATCTTCGTCCCGGCGCACTGCTGTGAGGGCTAGCGCTTGAAGATCGACGACATCGAGGTGCCGGAAGCGGTCATTGGCTGCTGGAAGGACCTTCTGGACAAGTCAGGCGACGCCGATCTTGCAGTGCTGTGTAAACAGCACAAGGATCTCTGGGCGGGGTTTCGACCGGGCAAGGCCCCGGCGCGAGAAGTGCGTCACCGCGCGAAGGTCAGCCTTGGCACTTTTCCAGGTCTGCCAGACGACTTCAAAGACATCCTGGTTCGCGCTGGGCTGTCCCAATCCTTGCTGTGCGTCTTGTCAGAGGCGGCGCTTGCTGAATCAGGCGCGGGGCTTTCTGACTTGTTCGGACGTGCCGTAACCGCCTCAGCCATGCTGCTGGACAGTCGGGAGCCAGTGCGCAAGCTCGGCTTCAGTCTTCTTGAGCAATGGGACACCCTTCAACCCACGGAAACCGAGAAGCTTGAAGCCAAGAAGAAGATCTCCTACGACCTCAAGCCGTTTCTCTCTCACCTGAAGGACCTGGCGCTCGAGGGCGAGGTGGCTCAAGCCCCCCCTGCCCTTCAGGCGACTACGTCTGCACATCCAGCGCGCTCCCCACAGGTTAGGGATGCCATCCTTCGCCTGCGTGAAGAGCGCACCACATCTCGCAGACTCGGCAAGGACCTGAACGCTGCGACAACAGCGCGAGAGCGCCTGCAGCAAGAGTCGGACGCCTTTCGGTTTGCGCTGGAGAGCAGTCAGGCTCAAGCTCGGAGCTTGAACGCCGAATTGACTGCCCTGCGCCAGGGCCTTGCCCAGCAAATTGCGAGCGGCGTTCGGGCTCAGTTGGATGCCCGGCTTCGCCCATGGCTTGCGGATGCTGAGGCCCTCCGTCAGGATGCGACGTTCCTCTTGGGTCAGGGCATCTTGGATCGAGCCGATCAGGTTCTTGAGCGCCAGGTCCGGGAAGACGCCCGGTTCGGCCTGCTCACGCAGCTGAAAGCCGAGCTCGATCGAACGGTTGTCGCGCTCACTCGTGTACGGCTGGCGATGGTGGAGTCCGTGAGGCCACTGGACGAGTTATCTCCTTTGGCCGAGAGCCTCGAAGCACACCGGAAGGTTCTGGAGGAGCGGCTTCGCGTGGTTCCGCCTGAAATGGCGGAACAGAACTCGCCTGTCGCGCGGATACGCCACGTCCTCGCTGCAGCCAAGTCGCTGGATTCGATTTCCGAGGTGAGAGCCGCCCTTCAAGCATCCGAAGCACTGGGCCTGCTGTCCTCGGAAGAGACGCTCCATGCCCATCGGTTGGTTCACGAGGCTGCCTCCCGGGTTTACGACCGTTACTTGATCGCGCACGCGAGCACCCAGCGCACCGCGAGTCTTTCGGGGGTGCCGATGTACGCCTTGCAAAGCGAACTCGCTCGCGGTCGGCCCTGCACGCTCGTAGTCGATGGGCACAACGTGCTGCACAAGCTGCCAACCCTTTTCCGCCCGGACTACGAGGCCGGTCAGCCCGGAGCCAAGGCTCGAAAGTCCCTAGAGTCCCGCTTGTTGCGTCTTTGCTCGGAGTACCCCACCCTTTCCGTGCAGCTTTGGTTCGACGGCCCGGTTGTCGAAGAACGTGCTCTGGCCAGGAATCTCAGGGTACGGTTTTCTGGGGGTGTTGGAGCAGACCGGGCGGATCAACAAATCGGCGCTTATCTCCAGCATCTGAAAACCTCAGCACCTCAAGAACTTCGCTTAGTGGCCTCAGGTGACGCGGAGGTAGCCAATTACGGCACGATATCGGGTGCGTCAGTCTTGATGCCGGTGGAGCTTAGCTGGCTTCTTTCCTGGTCACCAGTTCTAGCAATTGAAGAACACTGACTGTTCCCAACACACTACGTCGTGCCGTGCACTTCACCTTGGCGGCAGCAGCCATGGCAACATCTAAAACAAAGATCTACATCGTGATGAACAAAGACATCTCCGAATACAAGGAGGTCAGCGAGAGGGCCGCGGACCGCATCGTCACAACCGAGAAGATCTCGGCCGTTAAAGTGGACGGGATCTGGAGGCTCTCAAGTGTCGAAATCGATACTTCGAACAAAGGCAATATGGGTCAAATCGCGAAAGTCTAGAAATGACCCGCTCTCCATCACTCTACGGCAGTGACCTGTCAGATCTTGAGCTTAGTAGTCATTACCGCACTGGAGAACGTGATCCCGTTGCCGGCTTCTACAAGCCTTGCCTAGATGCTGCAGCCAAATATGACAGAGCGGTAGGTTATTTTCGTTCGAGTATTTTTGCGGTTATCGGTCAACCATTCTTGGAGTTTTCACGTAGAGGAGGTAAAGCACGCTTTATTTGTTCTCCGGCGATCACAGAAGAAGACGCTCGCGCAATTGCGACAGGTTACCTGCATAGGGATGAGGTAATTGAGCGTGCCATGTCCCGAGATATCGACGCTTTGCTGTTGGATCCAGCAGCAGGACATCGCGCGAAACTCCTAGCCACGTTCATAAAATATGGGGCGCTGGACATCAAGGTCGCCATCCGCAGCGGGGGCAACGGCATATACCACGAGAAGATCGGAATCTTTGACGATGGCCGGGGGCATCAAGTGAGCTTCCTGGGATCAGCTAACGAAACCTGGAGCGCTTGGCACGCCGACGGTAACCACGAGTCCATCGAAGTGTTCAGAAGCTGGATGCCCGCAGATGAAGTTCGGGTTATTTCCCATCAGAAGATTTTTGATCTGTTGTGGAATGGCGAAACTCCGGGGGTAGACACGATCGACTTCCCCGAGGCTCAGCATCGGAGGCTTCTGATTGCTGCTGCCCCAGGATTGGACGATCCAGAAATCGACCCGGTTCAGGAAACTGGCTCAAAGCGGCGAAGGCTCTTGCCACATCAAGCGACCGCCATCGATTTCTGGGAAAAGGCCGGTCGGAAGGGAGTGTTCGAGCATGCCACTGGCAGTGGCAAGACTTTCACAGCCATTGAGGCCATCAAGAAACATCTTGCCACAGGACAGCCCGCGATTGTGCTGGTGCCTAGTCAATTGCTGCATGAGCAATGGAAGCGTGAAATACTCGAAGAGATATCGAACGCTTCCGTGCTAATGGCGGGCGGTGGATATGTCAAATGGAGGGAGCGCGGCCGACTGAGGTCGCATACAAGCCCTAGCCTTGGCATGAACCGAGTGGTAGTCGCCACTATGCAAACGGCATCGACCGATGCATTTATCAACGGTCTCTCTCAAGGAGATCACCTCCTGATCGTAGCCGATGAGATCCACCAGATCGGTAGCCCAAAGAATTCTCACTCACTGGCTATTCGTTCAGGCGCAAGCCTAGGTTTGTCGGCAACGCCCATACGATATGGAGATCCCGATGGTACCCGCCGAATCTTCGAACGTTTCGGCCCCGTGATTCCTCCTGCGATCACGCTACAGGATGCGATCGCAGCGGGTCGCCTCGTAAACTACGAGTACTTTCCGCACGGAGTCCATCTGAGCGACGACGAGTCCGCACTCTGGAAAAAGCTTACTAAGCAGATTAGTTTCGAGTTGGCGAAAGCGAAAAAGAAAGACGGTAGCGCAGGACTCACCGACAAGGCCAAGTTGCTTTTGATCCAACGTGCTCGCATCGCCAAGAAAGCGCGGGTGAAGACGGGCTTAGCCGCGGGAGTGATCAAGACGGAATTTCAGGAAGGCCAAAGCTGGCTGGTGTACTGCGAGGACTCCGATCAACTCGACGAAATGCTATTCAGGCTTCGCGACGCAGGTCTCCAACCACTCGAATACCACTCGAACATGTCAGGCAACAAGGTCGAAGCCCTCAATTGGTTCAAGAAGTTTGGCGGCGTGCTTGTGTCGATAAAGTGCTTGGACGAAGGAGTGGACATTCCTGCTGTGAGCCACGCGTTCATCTTGGCTTCCAGCCAGAACCCTAGGCAGTTCATTCAACGTCGAGGACGGGTGCTGCGCAAGTCGACCGGTAAAGATTTGGCGGTGATCCATGACGCGATTGTTGTGCCAGTGGACCCGGGAGGCGAAGGTGAGCAGATCTCGTTGTTGAAGGCTGAATTGGTGCGAGCGCTCGAGTTTGCTAACTCGGCCCTGAACAAGGGGGCTGGCGCAGACCTGCGTCGCATCGCCCTAGAAATGGGAATCGACCCCTCGCGCGAAGGCGGCGCGGCCATTGAAGAAGACCCGGAGGAAGAATGATAGACGACAACGATATGGCCCTTGCGGCCTTGCTAAAGGCAGCGGCTGAGGTGGAGCCTCTTCTATCCACCGAAATTCTTCAGAAATCCTTCGCAATACAGCGCAGGCACCAATTTGATCGCGATGACACACGCGAAATGTCTATGCAGGAGTTGAAGTCTCTGCTGGATACGGTGGTCGAAGAAATGGGGCCAACATGATTCTGCAAACACTATCAGCCACGAACTTTATGCCCTACCGGGGCAAGATGTCGATCTCGTTCCCGACAGACAAAGACCGCAATGTGATGCTCGTGTTTGGCGACAACATGCGTGGAAAGACCAGCCTACTCAACGCCCTGCGTTGGGTGTTCTATGGTAGGGCAATCGGACGGCACTCACGCGAGATTGCACTCTTTGACCTTGTCAATTCAGAAGCAACCATGGAAGGTGATTGGTCCATGGAAGTGGTGGTTACGTTCGAAGATGACGGACACCGCTATGAGTTGCGACGCACCGCAACCAAGCGGGCTCTGGTGTCCAAGCCCTCACGCTCCGCGGACTTGCTAATGGAGCGGGCAATGCGAAAAGACGACATCCCCCTTGGGGACCATCTGATTGACGCCGAGATCAATCGATTCGCTCCCGAACAAACCTCCCGTTTCTTTCTATTTGATGGTGAATTACTAGACGAATATGAGCAGCTTCTAATAGACGGCAGCGAGCAAAGCAAGATGATCAAGGAAGCCATTGAGCAGGTTTTGGGCGTACCCACCTTGATTCGAGGCCGTGAAGACGCTACAACAATCTTGAAATCGGCTCAAAAGCAGCAGACGGCCGACCTCCAGAGGATGGGGGGGTTCGAAGCACAGGCCGATAGGCAGCGGCACTACCAGACGCAGATCGAGTCAATCGAAAAGGACATCAAGGGTCAGAATGAGCGCTTAAAAGAGGTCAATGCGGAGCGTGAACAACTGGACGACGAACTGGCTAAAGTCGAATCATTTTATCAAGCGAAGCAGAAGCTCGATGACGCCAATTCCGCACGCAACAAGGCCGCTATACGGCAAGATGAATTGCACCAGCAACGGCTTGGACTTGTGAAGGACGCATGGAAGGAATTGCTTCGGCCCCTACTGACGCTCAAGCGCGAGCATACTCAGGAAGAGCATACTCAATTCACCTCCCAAATGCTCGCACGAGACAAGATCGAGACAAAGATCAAACAACTTCAAGAAGCGGTCAAATCTGAAACTTGCCAAGCGTGCGGCCAACCGCTTCATGAGAAGGAGCGTATCACCGCAGGACAAGAACTCGGGAAACTTCAAGCCGAACTACTGGGGTTCAAGGTAGACATAGCGCAATTTTCCAAGCTGTCGAGCGACATGCTATCGTTAGACAGACTATTGAAACCTACAGATGCGCGGCAAATCTCGTTCATTGACAACGAAGTCAACCGCCTGAGCGTTGAATTGACCAGGCTGGATAATCAGATTGATGGGCTAAATGACTTGATCAAAGGCCAGGACACTGCCGAAATCGCTCGTAAACGATTCTTGCGCGATGGACTCATTAAAGAAGCAGCCCGAATCGCTGGGGATATTAAAGCTAGCCAAGAGAAGCTCACAACATGCCAACGTGAATTGGCGATGATCTCTAAAATACTCGAAGCCCTGCCAATGGCACGCGCCGCGAAAAGCTCGCGCATGGTCAAGCTGGCTTCCGCACTAGAAAAGGTCTATGCACGAAGCATCGACCAATTGCGGGAAGACCTAAAGGAGACGGTGGAACAGCTTGCCAGCCAAGCTTTCCGCAAACTCACTACGCAAAATCAGTATTCAGGGCTGCGCATCAACAGCAACTATGGTCTCACGATCTTGGACGAGCGCGCCCAGGAGGTTCCTATCCGAAGCGCTGGCGCCGAACAGATTGTCGCCCTTTCGCTCATCGATGGGTTAGCCCATGCCGGAAGATCCGCAGGTCCTGTGGTCATGGATACACCTTTCGGGCGCTTGGACAAGAAGCACAGGGCGAACATCCTGGCTTACTTGCCCACCACCACCTCCCAACTAGTCCTGTTCGTCCATGAAGGCGAAGTGGACAGGGCCACGGACTTGGCTCAACTGAAATCAAAGATCGGCTGCGTTTATGAAATCAAGGAAGTTAGTCTGAGGCACTCGCGTATCGAAAGGATCAACCAATGAACGACGCGACGGCTGCAACCGTATCGGAACGTACACAAGTACGCCTGAGCAACAAAGGCCACACGATCCTCACTCAAATGAAAGAGGACGGCTACTTGGCGGAGATGACCGACGGGTATCGATTAGGCATCGCGTTGGCACTTTCTATGGGTGCAATTCCTGAAGAATTGCCAGTAGAGAACCGAAATTTCATCGCTGTCTCCACACTGGACCCCACAGGGGAACTCGCAGCAGCCATCCGCATGCTAGTTAATCTCGAGGGTCAAGGCGTATACGGTTACGCTGAACGATTGGCCGATTGGGGCATCAAGGAGATGCAGGAGCGATTTAAGGGAGGCTTCCTCGATGTCGCATCGCTAGTGAACATAGCTGCAGAGAAAGCATCCTGATCTGATGAGGCCAATCCGTGCATTCCTGTTCGCCCGAGGCAAGAACGATGAGTGGGGTTGCCAGGTCTTCCGAGACTTTGAACCGCTCCTTGAAGCTGTCATCGCTGCCAATGGCGGAAAGCAGTATCCGGTAGGGGTTCATGTAGGATTCGAAAGGCCCGACACGAAGGCCGTGGGGGACTTGCTCTCCGAGCAAGAGGGCCTAGTCTTTCTATCGAACGGAGCAGTGGGCACAATGCCCTTTCCTGTTCGAGCAAGCCTGACGTCGATCGGAACAGCAGGTGAGAGCTCATTCCATGCTGCTCTCGATGGTTTCGGATACAAAGTTGAATCAACCGAAAAGACGCCGCCTGCCTCCCTGCCGCCTCAACTCCCAATGCCCCCAGCCGAAAACTTCGGTCCCAGGGGCTGGGTAAACACGCTATCGACGCTTGAGCCTAGCTTGGCCCCAAAACTCATCGCTGTAGGAATTTGGGACGAGGATTCATACCTGCTACGCGAGTCCGATTTGGATTTAGATACCCGTTGTGTTACGGGTCAACGTCGGTATGAAATACTGGAGGGCGAACACCCCAACGCTGACTCACTCCTAGACAACCTCAACTCCGCACCTCCGTGGCTTTTAAGCACCCCGATCTCTCTGCTAAATCTGACGGTACGATCTAGTAACGTATGTGCATCTCATGAAATAAACAAAGTGGGGGACTTCGCGAAATATGGTCTCAAAGGCCTATACAAGCTCCCCAATCTAGGCCAGAAATCGATTCATGAGATCAGTCGGGAAATAGTACACGCTCTTACGACCGGTCACCCCCTAAAGACATTTGAGCGCAATATAGAAAGTGCGACGCATGACAAGCTTGTAGATGCTTTGTCACACTCAAATGCAGATACCGATGACTCCGATGCCGACTACGGAAACCAAACCGGCTATCACGCTGTTTTATCATCAAACCTTACAACTGGCTTTAGAGAAGTAGCCCAGATTCTCGCGCAAAACGAACGAGGTGTCTGGGCAGCTCGCCTTGGATTTCGCTGTGAGCCAATGACGCTACAGCAGATTTCAGATCAAATTGGCGTGACACGGGAGCGGATCCGACAGATCGAAGCAAGAATTTACAAAAAGGTTCAAAGGCATCCTTTTTGGGATGAGCTATCCAGAAGAGTTAATGAGCATCTACGGGGGCGAACGTCTCCACTTTTCCTGAGTGGCCTCTCGGCGATCGATCCATGGTTCGAAGGAGCCGACCTTCTTTCTCATACGCTACGAGAGGTATCTGATCATATCCCCCGCCTTGGTTTTCATATTATCACCTGGAATGACTTGCCTGTGATTTCGGCCATGAGTCATTCGGAATGGCTTGCAGCCATTGACGAGGCCAAAAGCCTTCTCATGGCCATCGCAGACCAGAATCTGTGTGAGCGTGATGCGCTCTCTCATGCCGCAGGCGTCCTTATCGGTAAAGGTGAGGACATGCGCGAGGCTTTGAATGAAGAGGTCTCAAGATTTTTTGTTTGGTCTACACTCCCTGATGGGTCACGAATTCTGACTGGATTCGGTAAGTCAGTGGCTGCTCTAGTCTCAGGCGTTTTACAGGCATCTGAAGTACCATTGCATATTGATGAGATTCATGTTCGCGTCCGTGCACACTCGACCTACGAAGCGACAAGCATTCCTTATATCCGTAGTGCTGCATCCGAGGTCGGCATTCTATATGGACGAAGTACTTACGGTCTGATAAAGCACTGTCCGCTCAACCCAGCGCAGATGATAGCCATACGTGCGGAAGTTGAGGACATCATCTCTGGTGGATCTTCTTCAAAGCAATGGCATAGCAGCGAACTTTATGATGAACTTCTGAATCGTGGCTTCTCTTATGAAGGAAGGCTCACAAAATATATAATTAATATCGCTCTTTCGAAATCTGCCAACCTTGTCTACTTACGCCGCATGATTTGGGGTGTGCGCGGCCAATGGAACGAGACCTCCGAAGCTCGCCTCGATGTGAAGCAGGCGATTGTCTCACTGCTTGAAGAAGAGGGAAAACCCATGAGCACAACACAAATCCGCTCGAAGTTGATCGAGGGGAGAGGCCTCAACATACATTTCCAGATATGGTCATCCAGCCCATTAGTCAAGTTAGGGCCTGGGCTTTGGGGATTAGAAGGGAGGGATTTGGATATGGACCATTCCCGCGCCCTTGCCTATCGATTACTCAAGGAGCTGTCAGCCAGACAGGAGGGCATGCACGTTTCTGAAGTTGCGGCATTCTTAGGGATGGGCAGTGACGCCGATGTTTCGATGTTGGTGTCAATCGCTGCCAAGGATGGTTTGCGGATGGATAGGGGCCAATATTGCTATTTACAACCGTGGGGTGAATCGCGCCGCATTTCAATTTGGGAGGCAGCCACTTCGACTCTCAAGTCTCATCCCAATGGCCTTCCTAGAGGAGAGCTTCAATTATTTGTTGAACGCATTGCAAAGCGTAAGGTAGACCGTCAACAACTTAGTAGCATTCTTCAAAACATTGATGCGATCTATGACTCTAAATCTAACCTTTGGAAATTTACGGGACTTACCGAAGAAGAAGATGAAAATGACTCTGAAGCATCTACTCCACTGCTGCATAGTTGAGCCTTCGCGGGCAATGCCAAATCATTATCAGTTTTAAATCATGGCAACTATACAGAAAAATATTCTTGGTGCCGAATCACTTTCCCGTTCCGCCTGTTCCGCACCACTACGTGCTTTCTCGTACGACCGCAGGACATGCGGAACCCGCGACCTCGCATTGTCAGAACCCATTTCGAAAAAAACAGGCTATTGGATCAATCCATCGAGCATAAGCAGCAAGCCGCCCCGATGGATTGTCCGAATAGATGCAACTGGATCAGACCTGTCGGTAGACCTCGCCCGAAATGAAGATGGCGAACCACTGCAAGGAGCAGGAACTGTCGGATATATAAATAACGGTCAAGGTCGATGCGCATTGGCTGCGTTTCGTCTAATGCCTTCAGTAAAATTAAATGATGAGTCCTACATATTTCCAGTCGACTGGGAATGGATAGTTCAGTTAGCATTTGCGAGACCGTTGCCTGTTGGAACTTCGGGTGACTCGCTTAGTGAGTTTTCACCCGATCGCAGCGAGATCGCATACAAAGGTCGCAGCGATACAAAAGCAAATGTAAAGATTCAACAGATAAGCCTTGTAATGACGCTGGCTCCGCGTCTACCATTAGTACTTCCCAATGGTCGGAAGATAACTTACGAAGACGCCACTGACTCACTACAAGCTTGGTTTTCATCAGGAACAGCTGAGGCATACGCCTACGATCCAAGCGATCCGGCTGAGTTAACCAGGCTTGAACTCGATTTGGGCCGTTGCTTTGGGTCAGCAATCACCGAAGGGATAGCGTACTCTCCTACTATCATCCGATCTCCAGAACTTTTTGGAATTGCTGATGAGGTCTACGATTTAATCAATGCATCACTTCGTGCGGGAAAGCGCCACTTCATTTTTCATGGTCCACCTGGAACTGGTAAGACAACTCTTGCTCAGTATGTCGCTGAGAGCATGTGTCATGCCGTTGATGGCACTGGTGATCAATACACGCTCCTTACCGGATCATCTTCATGGAGTTCTCAGGACCTCGTAGGTGGCTATCAGCCTTTGGGACCTGGAAAAATGGGCTTTATTCCTGGCGTGATGCTTCGTGAGTTCCATAAACCCATCATCATCGATGAGCTAAACCGTTGTCCGATCGACAAGGTGATAGGCCCACTGTTTTCTGTGCTCTCCGGGCACGCAACGTTTCTTCAATACCGAGTTAATGTGGAGGATCCCGCAAGTCCCTTTTACCGCTTGCTACCCAAGGAAAATCCGGCCATGGCACCGTATGAGTTCGCGCCTAGTAGCAATTGGGCGATGATTTGTACGCTTAACACAGCCGACAAGAATCAGTTGGAGCAGGTCAGTCTTGCAATGACGCGTCGCTTCACCTGGATTCGGATCGGAGTCCCGCTCGATCTTCGGGGCTTCGTCCAAAACATGCTCGCTAAGCTCGCCCTGCTGAAGAGAGCATACAACGATCTGCTGCCAAACCCGGTTGCAGAGGCGTGGCGAATTGTTTGCGGATTTCGAGAGTTGGGTGCTGCCCCTGTCATCGACTTCTTGAAACTTGTGTCCGCAGTGGATGAATCGATCGATTTCCTAGCCGTCCCGCTTCCATCGACACAGCGAGTGTTTCTCGCTGCCTTCGCGGCAACCTTTATGCCGCTGCTCGATGGAATTGGCAAAGATGAGGCCGTTGACATGGCGTCAGCCCTTTCAGTTGCGTGGAGCCTATCTGACGAGTCGGCAGCAGAGTTGGAACGTAGGATGCTGGAATTGGCCCTTTGAGCATCGAACCTATCGACGCTGTAGCACGCTTCTGCTTGAAGACAGTGCTGAATACCTATAAACGGCTTGCTCCAATGGGTAGTCCTTTGTCCACACCAGAGGCACGAGCCGAGCGTGACGCAATTCTTCTGGCGTGGGCGATGTCCATCGATTTGCACGATGTCGCCCTGGGCGCAATGGGCCAGCATTCTGGCGTGCGCCAAGACCAGACTTTGGAAGCGACGGTTTGCTTTGGCCAGTTCTCGGGGTCCATAGACGCACGTGAAACGCTATTGCAGCAGCACCTGTACTCAGATCCCAGCTTGTTTGTCGTTAACGAGGTGGTACCCGCCAATGAGTCACTAATGTGGCGCCAAGTCGTAGCTTGGACGTTGAAGCTCGCTCGGGACGAGATCTCAAAATCGCTTCGAAGTGATCATGGCTACAACAATCACACTCTAGAAGAGCGTTATGAAGTTCTTACTACTGCTCTCAGCATGCCTGCAATTAGAGGAGCAATCCTAGGCAAGCTCGGACGCTTGCAGCCAGGAGCAGCGGCTATCACGTCTGCTCGCCAGAGTAAGAGTGGTCTACACCCGAAGGCGGCGGACTGCCTTCAGATTTACCAAGGACTTCGTCGATTCGCTCCATTTGCATTGCGTCGTACTATCTCGGATGCCTTCCTCAAACGCCTTGGTGAACAGAGACTGCTTGAGTTGGCGGGGGGGCTCGCTCTAGCGGAGGCCCTGTCAGTCTCAAGTGGACACCCTCTGAGATGGAACTCCTCGATCGCTGCGGATGGCGTGATGGCGAAGGTAGGACCCTTCTCGGTAGGTTGGTACACACCTATGGCTTTTGATTCCGATGACTGCCAGTTAATAGTATGCGCGAAAGACTCACGAACTAATTCGTTGGTCTCATTTATTAGGTGTGTTGATGCATCCGGATCAGTCGTTGAAGACGAAGTTATTCGACTGGCCACACAATCATTAGTTGCGGCGTGCCGAAATGAGGTGAAGCTTGGGCCTCGCTACGAAGAGACACCATTAGCGCATTGTGCGATAGTAATGCGCCGACTTTATAGTTACAAGCCTGAAGCTATCAATCTTGATAAGCTACTAATTACTGAATTCGAGCAGTTGGCGTGTGGCCGACTACTTGAGTTGGCCCACCGAATACACCGAAGGGCCAGCCTTTCTTAGCTACCTGGTCTTTCCTCCATTTGGATGGAGTAGAACCTGTGACTCGTCGACGGACTGTGCGCAGGGTGTGTTAATAGAATATAAAGTTGCCTTTCCTTTTGTGGCTTCAGACGTATCCGCCTGGAAGCGCGCCATACCACCTCGGATATATTCACTTGACAACTCGACGCACGCCCATTTTCGCTTTAATGTCTCGGCGACCATGCCTGTTACACAAGACCCGCCAAAGGGATCCAGAACCATATCTCCTGGGTCTGTTAGCATGCGTATAAAATACTCTGGTAAAAGTGCGGGAAACCGCGCTGGATGAATTTCTATGCCGTTGGCCCTGCAATAGTCTTGATATAGTCCATTGCTTTCAGTGTTTGCAATAGCCAAAAGATTCGGCGGGACAGATCCACCGTTGTCCTTGGAAAATTTATCTGATATGTCATGACCAGACGGTCTTAATTTTGCTTCATATCCGTTCTTCAGTAAACTCTTCATAGACGCTGAGTAAGGTGTCAGCACACGTTTGTTGCTGGCCTTAGGAAACGGAGTCTTTGATAGCCACCAAACGCAGTTGACTGCATCTTTCACCCGAACTCTGCGAACATTGACCCACTCGGCAGGACTGGGTAGCTTCGCCGGATTCCACCAGTAGTGCTCTTGCGCGAGGTGAAAGCCGTATTCCTCGCATAGCATCACCAAAAGCTTAAAGTGGTAAAGCGATCTCGTTGGAGTACCTGAATTCCAAGCGCCGCCAATGTCAATGACCAGACTCCCATCAGCCTTGAGAACTCGATGGAATCCTTCAGCAAATGGGCGAAACCACTCGCAGTATTCAGCCGCATCCTCATTCCCATAGCTCTTCTTACGTACCAGCCCAAAGGGCGGTGAGGTCATAATGAGATTGATTGATTCTGCGTTTTCCGAGTGATGGATGAAATCCAGGCAGTCTCCCTGCAAGATCCTTCCTAGGGAGGTCTTATGAACCTCATGCAGTTCGCCTAAATCCCGTCTATGCAACTCTTGCCGCTGCTTGCGCCTTGGTGTCGCGGAGACGTTATGGAGATGGCGTAGGTAGTCTCCAAGGGACTTGAACCCTAAAGCTGTTGAGACTTCTTCCATTTCTTGCCGCTCGTTAGCAGTAAGCCGGATGCTGGTTACATTTTCACGAGGTTGGCTTAAAGGAGGTCTTCCCATAGGCGGTCCTTTAGGTTCGGTCTTACTACATTTATGATGCATTTAAGTGTATTACAAAAACTCCTATGTGCGCCTTTGCGCAGCAGGTTCGTCGACCACATTTCCGTTCATGGCACCTCATAGAAACTTAAGGTCGAAGCGTCGACAAAGTGGGAACAGCCTCAAGCAGCCTCGTATCGAGCACTCAAACGCAGGAAGGTGCTGAGACTTTGAACAAGCCTTTAGCCATTTCGGCGTGCTGTGCACGCTCGCCCGGATGAAGTTCCCAAGCATGACGGTGCACCTACATTGAGCCGCCTGCCCACTAACGCGCGGTCCCACTCTTGCGATCTTTGGTAACCCAATGTATGCTTTCGTCAGCATCCAGAAACAGGCCGACGCCTGTGCCAACCTGCCTCCCCGGGCAAGGTGGTTCGCGAAAGCGGATGCGGCTTCCAAAGAGGTTTGGAAGCAACCAAGCGGGAGCTGCGTCGGCCCTCCCAACAACGGAGGGCCGAGTTGTTTCAGACGACCTTAGACGCAGCATTGATCGAGGCTTACCGCGAGACCGAGTACCGCGTCGCCAGTGATCAGCCATTCACGCTGCGCATTGGCGAGGTCTCGGCCGAGCTTCAAGCCCTGCAATCACGCCGGCGAGCAGAGCCCTGCGCCTACATCACGGCCTTCAACCCGTTCAGCCGGGTTGTCTCACCCAGCGAGAACGCTGAGCGCCACGCCCAGCTTGGCGCTGAACTCACCAAGCGCGGCCTCATCCACATCGAAGGCGTCGGCCAGCACCCCAGCAACAACTGGCCAGGCGAGCCGAGCTACTTGATCCTCGGGCTTGATCTCGAGGCGGCCCGCACGCTGGGCAACCGCCTGGAGCAAAACGCCATCGTCTGGGTCGGCGCAGACGCCGTGCCGGAGCTTGTCTTGCTGAAGTAATCAGTTTCCAGGGCTTGGTCCACCCGCCCCGCGAGCAGCGGAGCAAAGGACTGGGGGGAGTTGTTCCAGATTGCCGCCCCCGACGATTCGTCGAATGCGGCTAAACAGGAGAGTCTTTTATGACCACCGCGCTCATTCACCAGGGCCCCGCCTACGAGTTGTCCCTGGACATCGCCTCAAGCGCTTACGGCTACCACCTGAAGTTCGAGACCTTCGTGCCCACGGCTCGCAACCCCGAGCCACAGGTCAAGTTCCAGGCCAACCTCTCAGAGCAGGAGTTGGCTCAGTTGCACGAGGCCATCGGCCTGGCGCTGGCCACCAAGGCTGTACGTACGTCCAGTTCACCTGGTGAGCTAGTGGCTTCCTAGACTGCCTCAGATCGAGACAAGACAACAGGCGAAGCCCCATGACCGATCTTGCCCAGGAGCAGTGGATTGAGTTGTCCAGAGACGACTTTCTGGCGGCCATCAAGCGACTGCGCCCTGAGCGGATGGGCAAGCGCTTCCTGGCCAAGACGCTCGAAATCGGGTTTCGGGACAACGAAGCCACTTTTGGAGTCGAAGGGGCCGTTACGCGCCGAGCGGCCAAGGGGCAGTGGGAAGGCTTGGTGTGCCTGCAGTTCGAGTACCTCAACAGCTTTGTGCGCGTGCGCCCACCGAACGACGTGGTTCGCCTGTCGTTCGACGGCAAGCGTCTTTGCATAGGCAGTTCCCGGTTCTCGGCGACATGGATCCGCTAGGCGCCACCTTCGTCTCGGTCATGGCCCAGCTGCACCTTTACTCGGCCGCCGAATTGGCTTTTCTACATGACATATCGCCGCTAGACTGTTCTTGACAAAGTTGGCTGATATTTCAACAATGGTTTTGGTTCTCTCCCCTTTGATTTCAGGATCACCTGGTGTTTCGCCAGGGTTGCGCAAGCCGGCCGCATCTCCCAAGACGCGCGATACCGGCGCTTCTCACCCCGCCTCGTCGCGCGGGGTGC
>CAIWTN010000196.1 GCA_903915625.1 uncultured Pseudomonadota bacterium
GCGCCACTTTGCTGCGTCAGTCGACCGGAGTAGCTGAGAGAATAATTTGCAGCCAGCGCAACTTCAGCCACCAACGCAAAACAAAACCAGCCGACAACAATCTGCCGGATGACTTCGTAATTGATGCTGAAAAATGATCGCCTCATTGGTGAACCCTAACTAAGCCCCAAAGCCACCTAACCCATTGATTCCCCTCTTTGTTCACACAAAGGAGATCGGTGCTCCTGGCTAAAAGTTGAGGGGAAAAGTTTTTGGCGAGAATTGATTAAGAGTGGCGGGGCGTTAGGGTCTTGCGGGGCGAACAATTCTGACCCTTAAAATAAAACTAAAGTGGCCAAAAATGAGCGAATCCACCTTTCAACCATCCCCCTTAACCACGTGAGGTTGTCTAGGTGAGGTTGTCTGGCGATTTTTACTGCTATAGCATTAAATTTAACTAGATACGGTGCTCTCAGAACGTTTCTTCGCTACTTAAATAGTATTTTTACTGCTATAGCAGTAAAAATATCGCTATCCCGAGAAAAGCAGGCTAAAATTGAACTATTCAGCTTGATATTACTGCTATAGCAGTAAAAGGGGATCTCATGTTTGACGAAGTCGGCGATATCATCCGCTTCCACCGCAAAAAAAGCGGCTTAACCCAAGCAGAGCTCGCTCGCCTAGCCGGCATCGGTAAAGCGGCCGTTTATGATCTTGAGCACAGGACTAAAAGCACTCGCATTGATACGCTCCAAAAGGTCCTCACCGTCCTCAATATCACCATCAAATTAGATAGCCCTATCATGCAGACTTACGAGGACCAGAAACATGAAACGCGCGAAAGTGTTCGTTCATAAGACTGAAGCAGGTATCCTAGAGGAGATCGCTAAAGGTCAATCGTATCGATTCTACTACCACCCCAATTATCGGGGGCCGCCAATTTCTCTCACCATGCCTGTCGGCAAGGGAGAGTTCAACTTCGATAAGTTTCCTGCGTTTTTTGATGGTCTACTGCCAGAAGGAATTCAGCTTATCGGCTTACTCAAGCAAAGGAAGCTCGATAAAGAGGACTACATGCAACAGCTCATTACCGTGGGAGCTGACCTAGTCGGAGCAGTGTCAGTTGAGGCGGCGAACGATGAATAAATGCCCAATTACTTATGAACTCTGCGGACAAAACAAGTATTCTTTAGCTGGCCTGAAAAAGCTATCGAGTAAACTACGACATCTAGACGACCTACCCCTAGATAGCAACGGTCTGCGCCAGGAGGCCATGCTGCGAGCAGCTAAGCTGTCCGTCCAGGGAGTACAACCCAAACTAAGCGCCAGACTCAATATCAGAGATCAGACCTTTGACATCGTGGATAGCAAAGCTAAATTCATACTCAAACCCCAGGCGGATTATCCCGAATTACCAGAAAACGAAGATCTCACCATGCATCTTGCAGAAGCTGCTGGTTTTGAGGTGCCCTTGCACGGACTGATTTTTGCTCAGGATCAGTCACTGGTTTATTTTATCCAACGCTTTGATCGAAAGGGTCACCGTAAGATCGCTACCGAAGACTTCGCCCAACTAGCAGGCGAAAGCCGCGACACTAAGTATGCCTACAGCATGGAAAAGTTGGTCAACTTAGTAGAGAGATTCTGCACGTTTCCGGTCGTTGAAAAATCGGAGCTCTTTAAAAGAACCATTTTTAATTACTTGGTCGGCAATGAAGACATGCATCTAAAAAATTTCTCCATCATTAGTACTAACGACATAGTGCGACTCTCTCCAGTCTATGACTTTGTGAACTCCACCATAGTGCTCAGAGATCCGGAGGAACTGGCACTACCGCTCAACGGTAAAAAGCGCGGGATCACAAGAAAAATGTTCATGGAATACTTCGGGAAAGAGCGTCTTGGCCTTGAGCAAAAAGTTATCGACGACCACATGCAAAGATTCGTAAGAATCTTGCCCACCTGCGCCGACTGGATCGATAAGAGTTTTCTATCCCATACCTACCGGGAAAAGTACAAGGCACTCATTAGTTCGAGAGCCAGCACGCTTCAAATCGGGTGAGCGCTTGACTGATCCGTCTCCTTACTACCCAAATTGACCCGACTCTACATAACCAATATTTTCAGAGGACTGCTGAAAGTGACTGACCCCAATTATTGGGTTGGTGGTGCCAATGCTAGCGGATATTTGCGCAAACCACTTTTGCAACGTAAGCGGTAACTACATTGGTCTTATAATAGGCACATGTGTAGCTGTTAGATGTAATATCAGTATAGTGACCAGAATAGATGGCGCCTCCCTGAATACATGCTCCACCCATCGCTTGCTTTCCGGTGGAGCACGTTGCAGTGCACGTAGCCCACCCGGCCGTAGATGAATTGCAGGCAGTCGAACTTATTATTTCATATCCCATGGCTATGTTACCGCCACCCAAATCAAGACGCTGGGTTGGTGCTGTGGTTCCGATTCCGACATGCCCACCGAGAGAATTTAAGAACATCTAAGTATTACGGCGAAGCTGGCCACCGATTCCTAATGGAAGCAGTCCTGTGATTCCAGTCCATCGCGGACATCAATTTCGTGATTGGGTCGGTCCCCGACATGGCTGCGGTTTCTGCCGATGTCACTTCTCTCTGGTGGTACTCCACTGTTAAGTGGTCTTGCATCGAGTCTCAAGGAGCAAGTCGATGAAGATACCAAGACAGAAGATCGGCACATGTCGCAGCGGAAAAGTAATAAACACGTTTATGACAGATGACTCGGCGATAATTGGGCAGCAGGTTGCGAGTTATATCTCTGCAGATCATTTTGATGCTTGGGTCGTATTTGAGCGGCTTACGGTGCGCTCGATGCGGCGATTTGGTCAGTTTTCTGCGGATTACTCGAGATTTATCAGATATGCAAGTATTCACAGGGGCTTTATTAGTGACGAATTCATCGCGGATGAAAAGTTACGCCTTGGGCTTGCGACGTCGCCGGATCTGGTTAGGTTCGCAGCTAAGCTGACTGAAGACGTCTTCCTCGATTAGATGATGCATAGGATCGATCCACGGGTTATGCACC
>CAIWTN010000197.1 GCA_903915625.1 uncultured Pseudomonadota bacterium
AATTTTGTGCCAGGTTCGCTAGCTATTCGCATCGGAGTTGCCGTTGATGCGTGGCCTGTTCGGGGGGCTACTGCTGACTATTCCTTACAGATTGAGGATACACCGAAGGCACGCCTCTCTGCCGTGGCAACACTAGTCGAAGATCTTAGCGGTCATGTAGTTGGTGTCCTTGAGGCACGGGAAAGAGCGCGTATTCGCGTGGATTTGCGCAATGACGGAGATATTGATGCCGTCGATTTAGATGTGAAGTTGCTAAATCTTTCAGGGACTCAAGTCCAGCTTGAACAGGACTCACTCGCTATAGATGAGCTTAGTGTTGGGGAGGAGAAGCATGTTTATTTCGATATCAAGGGAGCCAAGACTATCGTCACCTCGGAGATGTCCTTTGGAATGAGCGTCGAGGGTCCGGAAGTCAGTGTCCCTTTAAGGCAGCGGTTTGCGATCAAGAGTTTACCGACGGCAGATCTGTCGGCAAAGCCAGTGCGAGTCATGAGTCATTAAGCGGGAAGGTTTAGTATGGCAAGAAAGTTAAAAATTGGCATAGTTTGTGGCGAATCATTTCAGCCGCGTTTTCTCTCGCTTTTTGAGCCGCTACGCGACGTATTTGAAACCTGTATTTATGTCCACCATCAAGAGCGTCTCATCGATCTTCATGGCACGGGTATGAAACTTCGGCTATTTGAGAATATTACAGATATGCCTGGATTCATGCGCGGACTTGAAGACGAACTCGCCAATGTTGATCTTATCATTGGCGTTGAGAATTCACGACTTTCAACATTTCAAGCTCTAAGGGCAGCCAGGAAATTTGGCACTCCATTTTGCGTTCTAGTGAATGAATTTCTGCCCTATTTCTATGAAAGATTTGCAAATATTCGAGCTATCCAATTTGATGTTTGTAATAAAGCAGAGCATTTTTGGGTAACATCGCAAGCAGCCCATCACACACTTAGATTGGATCATGTGCCGGCTGAATCTATTAGTTATCTACCCCCGATCATCGACACCAAGAAACTGAAGTTTTCTAGTGATGGTCGCCGTCGGTTTCGTGAATATGTTGGTATCGGGTCAGATGACTTGGTAGTGCTCTATCAGCACGAACTGGTGCCTGCGAATAGGCCAGAGGAACTGATCAAATCGTTGGCCTTACTTAAGCGCCAACTTGGTGGTTTGGCTGATAACATCAAAATTCTTTGTGTCGGTCAGGGTGCTGCGACGATGGACTTGAAATACCTAGCTTACGATCTCGGGCTTGGTAAACAGGCGATGTTTTTGCATCAAGACCCTGAGCCTTTTTTGAATGATTTATACTCATCTAGTGACATCATGTTTGAGCCCAGGCCACAAGTCGGCGACCACCATCAGGAGATACCCTTATCTTTACTCGAAGGTATGGCTTTTGGACTTCTGCCTATAGTCGGTGCGGGCTCAGTGGCTGCAGAGTTCGCTGCGGGATTTGGTCGCGTCTATTCGGAAGATACGCATCAAAGTATTGCGGCACAAATACAAGACATAGTGCTTAACCGTACACAGTTAGATGCTCAGCGAATTGCTATAGTTCAGCACGTTGACACTAAACACGCGCGGTCGGCGGTTGGGCAGCATTTTGTGGCAAGGGTTGAGGCGATCATTCGTGCATCGACACAAAACTCATCGCCTCAGTCTAGAGCAAAGACGATTTTGTCACAAATTGCAGGTCAGCTTAAGGCTGGCGCACTGAGCGAAGCGATCATGACCATCGAAGAGACGCTTCTTTTTGATTTTATTTCAATTTCTGATCGTGCCGAACTTTACAGGCTAAAAGGGGATACTTACTTCGCAGGGGGGCAGATTGACTCAGCCTGCAATAGCTACAACGACGGACTGATGGCCGATGAGCATAGTTTTCTTTGCCTGCGTGGTTTGGGTCACGTGGCTTGGCAAAGTCATGACCATGAAGCTGCTCTGGGCTATTATAGACGTGCGCTAGCGCTCAATGATGGCGACGCCGACACTTTGTTAGGGATCGCCATGGTTTTCCGGCGCCTTGGGCTACACGAGGAGGCCGTGGTTTGGCTAGAGAAGTGCGTGATCGAGCATAATATTCCGGCTGCAACGATAGCGTTGGCACAAACTTGTTCGCAACTATCGCGGGTGGGGACAGCGATCGATATTCTGGCTAGGGTGCTTGATGCCGTTGGTGATAATCACACCTTGATGACGACTTTAGGTCATTTGTACCTTAATTCTGGCCGTACTGATGAGGGCCAGGCTCTCCTTCGCAGGGCCTTAGAGGCTGCATAAAATGTGGCTAATGCCATATATCCTGTCAACA
>CAIWTN010000198.1 GCA_903915625.1 uncultured Pseudomonadota bacterium
GCCTAGACAGGCCACCGCAGCAATGGCGATCGCTAATTTGATAACTGAAAGCTTTTTTTGACGCTTCACGTTGTCCTCCGCCGCTAGAAGTAGATTTAGGTGATTGGGTGATTTCGATTTCTCTTTTTGAGAATCTATAAGTTCTGGTATTGCAACCGCTGTTCCAAGTGCATTAACGGAACCGCAGGCGACGTCTAATCCCCTGGATTTGCTGCTGAATAAAGAAAAACTTTTGAATTCCCAAATAGAGAACTTTAAAGTTCATAAGTGTAGAAACATTGGTCAAAACACTGCCGTGTTTAGCCTCGAGAGGCCTAAGCCCCTAAACTCAGCAACTTTGCCAATGGTGACAACGGGGTGAGCACCACTGTTTAAACATTGGGTATCGCCCCCAGGCAGAGCCGATATTTGCGCTCAATGACCACCAGTAGGTGATTTCAAAATCGCGATAACCGCCTAAGATCCGGAGTATAAACGGAATTTTTTTAGAACTACGGCAGGATAAAATCCGGGCTCCCAATACCCGAAAACTCGGAACATAACGTATCATCATATGTGAACTTATTGGTTCCTGTGTGCAGGGACCGATGGCACCTCGACCCGGTGCTGGCTTTTTGATGGTCTCAGTACCCAACTACAGATGGAGCAATTTCGATGGTTAGACCTGCGACCGCCTTACTCATGGCACTCAGTCTGCTGACTGGCTGCAAATTTGGGGGCAAGAATTCGCATCAAGAGGACGCAAAAAATGAGTCTAAACAAAGCTCGGATCAAGGTGTTCCGGATGACTCTGATGCGTTACCGAAAGGTACTGAAGACGGATTTGCTTTAGTAGGCCCACCACTCCAGGCTATCGGACCGATTCACCCCATGCATGGCTTCCCCATGTGGTACAGCGATGCAACGGGCAGCAAGGTCGAGCTCTGTGTTGATGCTGATCCACTGTGCGTTGTTCCACCGACTGACTACAATCCCGCCAAGCCATTGCTGTTTCCAGAAAATTTCCCTGGTGAGGGATTTTACTGGCTTGCTGAGAATCAACTCACAATAGCCACTGGTGGAACCCTTAGAATACTTTTCGGCGTCGAGGCCGCCTTCGCACTAGGGACTCCGATGCCAGGGCAACGCATCACTTTTGGCAGAACCTTATTTGTCAGCCAAGGTATGGCGAATGGTCTTTACAGAATCACTCACCCGTATGGCGTTTACGATCTTGAGATTGCTAATGGACGCGTCCGAGACGTAGTTGATGTAGGAGTTGCGACCGAGCAATTCAATGGCGTACTCAAAGCTCCATTCGGCACCTTGCTTCGCTGGGACACAGGAGCTCCCGCCGGATATTTAGGCGACGCAGGGGTCGCCCACACCTTTACGGGCAGCCCATTGGGCACAAATTATTTCCGTGTAGAACTAATTAACGGTACTAAGTTAACGGTCGTAGCTGACTCCAATGTAGCCACAATCGCTGGCAGACTGGCACGAAATATAGTCGTCCCTTCGCTTGCGCCAAATACTTTTACTACATCGCCAAAGCTGACTTTAGTTGCGGACGATGCAAACAAGA
>CAIWTN010000199.1 GCA_903915625.1 uncultured Pseudomonadota bacterium
CCGCCGATTGGACTGCATTTAATGCTAAGCCTGGTGCCGCGGTTACAAGTGTGTCAACTGGCACTGGGTTAACCGGTGGACCGATTACGTCTAGCGGCACTATAAGTTTGAGTAATACAGCAGTTACTCCCGGATCTTATATGCGTGCGAATATTGCTGTCGATGCTCAGGGCCGACTGACGGCCGCGGCCAACGGAGCAAGTACAAACCTTACGAGCGAAGTAAGCGGCACGCTGCCAGTGGGAAACGGTGGTACGGGCGCTGCGAGCTTTACTAACAACGGCGTTGTGGTCGGCAGTGGTAGCCTGCCGGTATCGACGGTAACTGGGGCGCAGTATCAAGTGCTCACAGCTAGTGCTGGTGGTACTCCGATTTTTGGTTCGATTAATTTGGATCAGTCAGCTGCGGTTACAGGCATCCTGCCCAAGTCCTATGGTGGTACTGGCGTGAACTCTTCGGCTACTTTTCCAAGCTCCGGTGTGATCGTCACCGAGGGAGCGACGGAAACTCTGACCAATAAAACTTTGAGCGCCGCTACGATTGACGGCGCATCGAGTATCGGCGGCGCAACTACGATAAACACGACTGGTACATTAAATTCAGGCGCCGCGACGGTGGCTGGGAATGTCACGATTCTTGGTAACAGCACGACAGCAAATAAGCTGGTGCTTAACGACAAAGGCTCGACTAACTCATTCGCACTGAAAGCTCCTGACACTTTGGCGTCGTCACTGACCTGGGAATTTCCGTCGAGCAGCGGTAGTAATGGCCAAGTACTCGCAACCAATGGCTCTGGTATTTTAAGCTGGGTATCTGCTGCGACTGGCAGTGTAACGAACATCACGGGTACGGCACCAATCTCAGTTGCTACTGGTACGTCAACGCCGGTGATTTCTATGTCGCAAGCAAATGGCAACACCAATGGTTACCTGAGCTCAGCTGATTGGACGACCTTTAATAGTAAACAAGTTTCGGGTAATTACATCACAGCACTCACTGGTGATGTCACAGCTTCAGGCGCCGGCTCAGCCGCCGCCACACTGTCGGCCACTGGAGTTACTGCTGGTACCTATGCCAAGGTAACCGTCGATGCCAAAGGCCGCGCAACTGCTGGGACAAGTTTAGTTGCAGCGGATATTCCACCGCTCTCTACATCTAACATAGTCTCTGGAACACTGGGTGTTACCAACGGTGGTACAGGTGCAACATCGATCACCAACAATAGTGTCGTCATCGGTGCCGGCACGGGAGCACTCTCCGGTGTATCGGGGACCACTGGTCAGGTCATGACCGTCAATGGCTCCAACCAGCCTATCTTTGGTGCGATCAACCTCGCTTCATCTGCTGCTGTCTCCGGCGCACTTGCTGTCGCCAACGGTGGTACCGGCGTAACAACCTCGACTGGTACCGGCAGCTTAGTGCTGTCAAACAGTCCCACACTCGTGACTCCAGCGCTTGGCACTCCTGCAAGCGGCGTGGCGACAAACCTGACCGGACTACCGTTAACCACCGGTGTAACCGGAACCTTAGCAGTTGCAAATGGCGGTACGGGTGCTGCAACTTTGGCGACAAATAACGTGTTACTAGGCAATGGTACAAGTGCCCTACAGGTAGTTGCACCAGGCACCTCTGGTAACGTACTCACGTCAAATGGAAGCACATGGACAAGTGCAGCATCGTCCACCAATTGGGCTGCGCCTGGTACGATCGGATCGACGACTCCAAATACCGCGGCATTCACGACTTTGACGACAACAGGGAATGTCGGGATAGCGACGACGAGCCCAGGTCAACTGCTTGAGGTTGGCACGCGCGCTGTCGCTTCTGACGGCTTAATCAGGACCTCGGCCCGCGATTCCGTTAGCACCGCATCCCGTAGTTGGGATTTAGGCGTCGATTCAACTACGGCAAATTTCGGCTTTTATGTGAAAGATGTAAGCATGGCCGCCCCGGCGCTTACCATTAAGTATGCCTCTGGCAACGTTGGGATTGGCACGACAACTCCGCTCAACAAACTCGATATTCTTGGTGGCGCAGCGATAGGATCTTCCTATGCTGGCTCTTACACTGCCTCAGCAAATGGGCTGTTGGTGCAAGGGAGTGTAGGAATTGGTACAGTCACACCTGAAGTAAAACTGGATGTCCGCAGTACACGGTCGTTGCCTGCGACGAGCGGAACCGCCCAAACTGGGGTCATCCGTGTGACCGACAGCGCTAGCTACGGCTATACCATGGACATGGGGATTGATGGCGCAGGTGGCTGGCTGCAATCCACTGATCGCAACAATCTGGCCACAGTGCGATCACTTCTATTGAATCCCAACGGTGGAAGTGTGGGTATTGGAACAACCGCTGCCCAAGCTAATCTGCATGTAGCCGGTGCCTCGGTCATCTTCGGGTCAGGCGAGGATGGCACTCCAACGGCAACCACTATCCGTGGAGCTGCGGCAGCAGGAACTGACATTCTAGGTGCCGATCTCGCAATCAGAGCTAGCAATGGCACCGGCACTGGCGGATCCGGAAAGATTTTGTTCCAGACTGCAGCGGCCAGCACAATGAGCGGCACCACCGCCAATACCATGGTTAATCGTCTTGTCATTACCGGCGCAGGTAATGTCGGGATAGGGACGACGGCGCCGGGTACTACACTGCACCTCTATTCGTCATCGCTTAATAATCCTCGATTGACGCTCGAAACTAGCGGCACGCCAAGTGGATCTATGTATGGTGCAAGCGTAGCATTTAGTCGTACTGGTGCTAGCAATTCAATACTCCTGGTAGAAGAGCCTGGCTACTTTGATTCAGTTTCTTTCGCACTACTAGGATCACCATACACCCGGTTAATGAATATTCAGCAAAACGGCAACGTCGGAATAGGGACAACCACCCCCGCCGGTAAACTCGATGTCGCGGGCTCCATCTGCTTAAATGGCGCCAACTGTATCACTTCCTGGCCAAGCAGCGGTGGCAACTGGGTTACATCTGGTAGCGACTCCTATGTCGCGTCCGGAAAATTGGGCGTCGGCACGGCGTCTCCTGGCGCAGATTTAAGCTTTGGTGGCACATTGGCACGTACCATCCAAGTCGATCGCAACACAGGTGCAGGTACCAGCGGTGGAGGTTTGACTCTGCAAGCTGGTGGTGCCATCAGTGGTGGAAGTAACTACAACGGCGGTACTTTGACTTTGGCATCTGGTGTGGCGACGGGTACCGGTACATCGTCGATCGAGTTTAAGACAGCCGGTGCTGTGTCGAGTGGGGCGACTGATTCGTCCCCGACGACGAAGATGATTATTTTGGGGAATGGCAATGTTGGAATTGGGACGACTGCTCCTGCTGCACCTCTGGACTTTCAAAGTGCATCCTCTCTCGGGCAGGAAAATCTTTTTACCATCCTAAGGCCGAATATGCCTGCACCCGGAATGAACTATTTTAAGATCGGTCAAAGTTTATCAACAAAGAATGCTGCTGATATTTATTACCAGCATAACGGCGTGAGTTTGGATACTAACAGCCTAAATTTCGCCTTTTGGGGCACCGGTGCGAGATTAACAGTACAAGCTGGTGGCAACGTCGGGGTCGGCTCTACATCCCCCGGCCAAATGCTTACCGTGGCCGGTACGATTCAATCGACCAGCGGCGGCGTCATGTACCCCGACGGCACGACCCAGAACACGGGTTGGGTGGACCCCAGCATCAACGGCGGTCGTCTAACCCTGACATCTGGCACGGCGGTGACTACCGCCGACGTAACAGCCGCGACTACTATCTACTTCACACCCTATAAGTCAGATCGTCTCGCGCTTTATGATGGCACAAATTGGCGTGTATACAGCTTTACGGAAAAGTCATTGCCGCTCGGTACCCGGACATCAGGCACTAACTACGATGTCTTTGCTTACGCCAGCGGTGGATCCGTGACTCTCGATAATACCAGCCTAGTTGCCTGGTCGAGCAACACTGCGCGCGCCACCAACATCGTGCAACAAAACGGCGTATGGGTAAAATCGGGAGCAACCAACTACCGCTACCTTGGTACGATCCGCACCACCTCTACGACAACTACTGAGGATAGCGCTTTAAACAGGTTTGTGTTTAATTCTAGCAACCGTGTCCGCCGAGCGATGAAACGCTATGAAACTACGGTTAACTGGAATTATACCGTCAATACCTACCGACCATGGAACAACAGTACAAGCAACCGGCTGCAGATGGTAGTCGGGCTCGACGAAGACACTGTACGTACTGATTTTATGGCTCATGCGTACTGCCCCTCTAGCGTCGCATTTGTGGCATTGGGACTGGACAGCACCACGGTGCCCGCTGGCGTCAAGCAAGCCTTTAACGGCGGCACGTCCGGCGCCACCGTGCAATTATCAGTGGCAATGGTTCGTAACGTCGGCATCGGATACCACTATATCCAAGCTTTGGAAGCAGTTGGCGGCAACTGCAATTTTTATGGTGTTTCGGGTGGCGACCTTCAAGAAGGCCTAGAAGGCGAGCTCACGAATTAAAATCCATCGACCTGGATCTTTATGGATCGGCCACTCTCTGTACATCCGTGTCGCCACAGCTACCTTCTGTAAGGCCAGTGCGCCTTTCCATGCAGCTGCGATAAAACGCAGTTGTTTAGGTTAGTTCCAGAACGCGATACGAAAGTTTTGACCCACTTCAAAGCGCATACGTCAGTTGGCCTTTCTTTTGCACTTCAAGGGCTAGCAAGAGATTGCTGATGTTACTTGATTGGAGAATGTATGCGCACTCTATTAGTGGTTTTGGCGACGGCAGGCACAATCATCTCTGGTTGCGGCAAGAGCTCGCAATCGAAGGTTACTTCGGAGATTTCGAGTCAAGTTGCTGCGCAATCAAGTGAGGACCTACGTCAAGATTTGATAGTCGGTTTAGACGCTTTGGCAAAGCAGAGATATACCGAGAAGGTTGACTATCCCAGCGAAATGGATCCGCCGCCCAATACTTTTAAAAAGATTTCTATTGGGCACGATGGCGGAGGATTTGATGCTTGGGTTGAGGTGCGGTTTAAGATGAATGCGAAACCGGATCGCCTACTTGATAAGATAACATATGGCACTCCGCTGATTTTAATGCGGTCCGTAACGTTTCAAATGGAGGTCGAATCTATCGCAGTAGATTCAGCCTCAATTGCGATGCAGCCCCAGTGTGCTTTGAGCAAGGATGACGTGATTGCCATGACTGAAGCTGCAATTGCGCAGGTGAATGCGACCGTACACTAGGGGGTCAGGCACTGGTTGTAACATGCTGAAATCTATTTTATATTAGTAATTTCATGGGGTTACAGCCGGTGCCTGACCCCTTAGGCGCATGCCTTCTCACATTCTCTACAGGCTTCCATACAGGCGCGGCATTCGCTCATATGCTTAGCGTGCGGTTCGCAGGATTTAGCGCAGTCTTGTAAGGCCTTTTGGCAAACTTTAGCCATGGCGGCAAGATGCGGCGACTCATTAGCAGCGAGTTTTTGCAGAGCTTCGCATGCTGCAAGCATGTCGGTGACTGTGCTTAGGCACTCGGCCATAGCCTTGTCGCCCTTGGCCAACTCCTTGCGACAAAGAGTTATGCACTGTAGTCCAGTCGTGATGCATTTTGCCGTGGTTGCAAGTAGTTTATCGTTACCTGTGTTAGCAAATGCCTCGTCGCTCCCGAGCAAATTGCCGAGGTGATTAAGAGAGGCAGAAGCTGCTACTGTTGCTATGCTGCCCAAGATCAATTGACGACGTTCCATGCTGTTCCTCTGCCAAATTAGTGGATCCTGCGCTCGCTCACCTGTCTGGATCTATCATGTACCGATCTGCCCATGGACGGGAATGGCTAAAATCAGCTGTGTCTAGATGCTTGCTTTAGCCCAAAAACCCAACTCGACACTTTGCTGGGTCCAGCTTGCAATCTCCTGTTGGAGTTGCTCAGGCGGTACGTCGCAGCATTCCTGCTCTAGTGTGGCTAGGGCCTCGCCAAGAGTATGAATGCTCATCAGGTGATAGAGACGGGCTTGCCGCGGGGCAAGTAGAAGCTCCCCAATGCCTTCGTCTGTACGCAGCAATGCCCAGTGCTCGAGCTGCGATAGGCTAGAGGGTAGGGGAATGGCACCCTCGCCAGGATAGGTGGCGAGCTGCGACCGTAGCGCCAACAGTGGCCACTGTTGTTCGATGATGGCGAGTGCGGCAGTCGGTGCGAGATTGAGCTGCAGTAGTTGCGCGGCGTCATCCGGATTTGGATGCCATCTCGGCTGTTCGGGCGCAAGAAAAATGCGCGACCATTCTTCATCTATGTGTGCCGCCTGGGTTAGCGCCATTTTGGGCATGGCTGACTTAGCAGGCAATTCTTGTGCGAGCCATGCACAAAATCCTCGCCCGATCCTATGTAACTCAACTTCCTGTGGCGGATGCTCACCAAGAAAGCGCATGGCAAGGCCATTAAATCGCCAATATCCCAGCAGGCGCGACACCAGTGGAAATTCACTCTGCATGGATCCAAAAAGTCGAAACCAATATTGCCGATTATAGACGCTAAGGCCGCGGTTCGCGGCACCGTGGATTTCTGTCATTATCTGCTGACTAAGTATGCGAGGATATTTTTTGATATCGGCGCGCATTGTGCCACTGCTTAGGTCAAGCGGTGTGCGCAGCACCTGAGTAAATTCTTTTTGAAAATGACTAAGCCAATGTCTAGTTTCGTCGCTACTCATGCGTCTGCCCATCGCGCACCTTGCGTGCTTTGTCCAGCTCGGCCAAAACCACAGACATCGGTGGTATGCGGTCGTCCCACTCTAAAAGCGTTGGGAAGCCGCCACTCATTGCCCATGCGTGGCGATAGAGCTGCCAAACGGCATCGGCGACCGGATGATCATGAGTGTCAATAATTAATCCGTCCGCCTGACGCTCGTGGCCAGCGATGTGAACCTGCTGCACCCTGGAGAAATCAATTGCGCTTAGATACTCTAATGGATCAAAGCCATGGTTTTGACTGGATACATAGATATTGTTTATATCAAGCATGTACCAACTGGCTGATTCTCGCACAACAGCGCTGTAAAATTCCCACTCGCTCATCGTCGATGTCTGAAACGTCACATAACTCGATAAATTTTCGATGGCAAATGGACGGCCAACACGGCGCTGGACATAGTCGATGCGTTCCGCTGCATATTCCACTAGTTCAGGCCTAAACGGTGTCGGCAACAGATCGTGGTGATTCATTCCATGGGCGCCCGACCAACATAAATGATCGCTGAAAAATGGCGCGTCCATTGCATCTGCCAAGCGACAAAGGTCGTCAAGATAACGCTCATCTATTGCTTCATGGCTGAGTAGATTTAGGCCGACCCCATGCAAGACCACGGGGTAGCGCGCGCGAATACGGGCCAGCTTCTGCCTAGGTGGCGCAGCTGGCCCGAGGAAGTTTTCGCTGATGATTTCGAAATAGTCGACGTCCGGCCAATGCTCAAAGACATAGTCGTAATAGGGGATCCGCAGTCCTAGTCCGAGAGCATTGCGCGGTAACATCATGGCTCGCTTAAGATTTGGTATTCTTCAGCAGTTGGAGTTAGCGTGCGTACGTAGGTGACAACACGCTCAATCTCGGCGCGAGAATATTTAGAATAGTAAGCTGGCATATTAGAGTATTCGTAGCCGCTTGGATTTGTTCCCTGAGTACCAAATGCAACTATCGAGACATGGGTGAGTTCAGAGCGATTACTGAAGTCGGCTACAGCCTTTGTGGCGTCACCGCCCTTGGGGTAGAAGACTTTAAACTTGGTGCTATCAGCCTGTTCGCCAGTCATTCCTGCGTGACATCCACTACATGCCTTTTGGTACAGGGCTTCAGCAGTAAGATTGGTATCGGCGGGCGTATCTATGCAGCTCATGCCGGCGCAGGTGTTACCACCCTTGCAAGTGTGTTCGATCAGATCTTTGCTATATTTATTGAACGACATACCCTTACAGCTGCCAGCTCCGCCGCAGGCAGCATGGGTTTCCACCAAGCCGCTCCGCCCTTTGCATTGTTCTGCAAACAGCGCAAACGTCATGTCTGGCACATTTTTCTTAGACGTGACTTTAGGATCTGCGGATGTTGTCGCGGTCGCAGTCGTGGCCGCCTGGTCATCCTTCTTGTCTTTCGACAACGGCAGCTTGCCGCAAGCAGATGCACCCATGCCCAGTAGGCCAGCCATAGCAGCTGCTGCCAGAGATGCTGATGGTTTGATTGTTGCCACTTTGTCACTCATGCCTCAGCTCCTTATGATCGATCGTTGGTAAACAACTGTGATAGTGCTGCTGCGGGCTGTGTTTTTGTTTTTCCCAAAAGCAGCTTGCTGCGATAGTGTCAGCCTAAACATGGAGTTTTCATCTGGCAGCCAGTCTTGAGTGGTGAATACAGAATAGTTTAGTTGATCGGAGTTGGGTATAGCCGCTCCAGCGGCACGGAGTTCCCCCCGTTGCTCCCGATTCATACCAACTAACGTCTTTGCATCGTGCAGCCATTGGTAGCCAAGAGTCAGCGTTGAGCGTGAGATGATGCCAGGAGTATACGTCGTCCCATCAAACTTGCTCGGCAGCGGCAAACTGAAGGTTTGAGCCATGCCCACCTTCTGATCAAACTGCGCCAACCATAAGTCGAGACCGGCGCGCATCTCAGAGAAGCCAGTCCCAAACACATCTAGGAGGCCTTTGGGATCCTGGGTTTCCTGGATAGACCTGGCGAGTCCGGGTTTAAAACCTGCGAGTATTTGAACCTGCGGCACCCACGGATTGGTCAACGATGCCATGTGCAGGGTGTATCGGGTGGCAAATGAGGGGTCACCCACAGCAGTTTTCGCGGTGCCTTCGCGTGCGTTTCGAAGCATGGGTAAAGTTAGCGTGGCAAACGACCGCATAGAGAAACTGCGCCCGTAAGCGAGGGTGAAAGCGTGGCGCTCAGTCGGTCCGCCGGCAGTAGCTTCGGATCCGTTCATGTCGATATTGCGAAGTCCTGCTGTGCGGGCAGCGGCCACGAGTATTTTATCCGATTCGTTTGGATAAAGTATGAGCGGGTCGTCACCGCCGCTCCCGCAAGAAGCGCAGGAATATGCTGACGGTAGGTTTAGGCAAAAGAACCCAGCCATCCCCAGCCAAGTGATGAGGATGATTCGGGCGGCTGGATGTCGTCTGGGGCCTGGGATAGTCATGGAAGATATACTGGTAGGTTGGCGCTATCTTTGCGGCCATTGACAGTCGCTGTCAGTCTGATCTCCCAGTCCCCACCCATGATGAAGTAAATCCCCTCGACCAGGTAGGTATTGGTGGTACCTGGAACCAAAGAAATTTTCTGATTCACGGTAGATGTGCCGTGGCCCATGGTTGGCATCCATGGGGTAAAGACGATGTTTTCGACGGTTTGGGCTGCGCTACCGTCTGGGCCTGTGAAGCTCAGCTTGGCTGTTAGCGAGGTTTCTGATTTTAGCGGTGTTTGCCAATCCAGTTTCGCCACGTAAACTGCCTCCTTCGATGATCCATCGATATTCATGCCTGGGTCGGCACTGGCCTTACTGCCGCAGTGCGTGCTTCCAAATCCTAATAAACTTAATAAAATCAGGTTTTTAAATTTCACTGCAGAACACTCCCAGAAGCGTTTCCAGAGGCTGATTGAGGTAATGAATTGACGTTTTGATTAAAATGGCTAGCGTAGCTTGCTACCATGCTCTTAAGTTTATGGTTTGCTGTGCCAGCAGGACAATGCAGCAAATTGTTGCAGCCCCGGTGAAATCCTTGCAAGTATCTAAAATTATTTCATTTTTTAATCCAGCTACGGGATCCGCCGCGGTAGCTGAGAGCCAAACCAAGGTAGTTTGGCTGGCTAGGCTCAGGTGGGCATTTATTTGTGCCCAGTTGGGCGGCCTCTTTCCGTTTTTGTATTATGGGCTAATAGCCCGGCAAGACGTAGCCACGTATCTCTGGATTGTTGGGATTCTGGCGAGCTTCAATGTCTTAGTTAGCGAAACGAAAATCGGTGCGTTCCTGCCACTGCTCGTGCAGATGATCGTAGATCTCGTCGCCCTGGGTGTGACGTTAACGCTGACACAGGGTTGCGCCAATCCACTGAGTGCTTTGATTTATATGCATGCGGCCTTAGGTCCTTTGTTATTAGCTGGTAAGCGGAGTTTGGTTTACTTGGCGGCAATCTGTTTATCCCTGGCGCTATATTGTCTGCAGTCGCAGCCGGCATTTCACGGGATGCACGGTCGACCGCTGCCACATACTGTAAGTTTAGTGGCTCAAATTCTTGCTGTGCTCGCCATCTGGGGCATCACCACTTGGCTGTCGTCGACGTTGGTGCGTCTGCGCTTCGATCTGGAAAAGGCACGCCAGTATCGTCAGCGCAGCGATCACCTTAAAGCACTGGGCGCCATGGCTGCCAGTTTTACTCATGAATTCGCCACACCATTAAATACGGCAAAAATGCGCCTAGAGCGCCTAGAGCGTTCGGCGCTAAAGGTGGGCAGCCAAGAGAAGGATCTTGCGGCAGCTATGGCTGCCATTAACCAGTGTGAGTCCGTGATGCGAGGATTATTTGGATCCGAGCTGCAGGCTGGCACTGTGCACTTAGAGCACGTGGAGCTGAGTGAGTTTGTTCGCAGCCTCTGCGATACTTGGCTTAAGCACAGTCCGGTAGATGTGAATCTTGAATTTCAAACATTTGAGCAGTCTGCACCGCTCGTGTCTTGCGTGCCGCGTATGGCGCTTGCACGCTCACTCATCGACCTGCTGGACAATGCCCGGGAGTCTGCGACTACTGCGACGCCGGACATTGACGTGACGCTTTCCGTGGACGGCGGTCGGGCAGTGATTGAAGTAGCTGACCGTGGGTGCGGTATGCCCAGCTTTGTCCGCGAGCGATTCGGGGAGCCTTTTGTCTCTACCCATGCGACGGGCACTGGGCTGGGACTATACACGGCTAACGCTTTAATGGAGGCTCTCGGTGGAGCTCTGCTCGTGCGTGATAGGGAGCGCGGTGGCACCGTGGTGACGATGACTTTTCCCTCCGAGCAAAGAGTGTGATCATGGAAGACAAGTTAGAAATCCAATTATTGATTGCCGAAGATGATCTGCACTTTGGTGAAACTCTCGAACTTGAATTCACCGACCGCGGCTACAACACCATCAGGGTCAGATCGCTAGCTCAGTTTGAGTCCGTGGCGTCCCACCGCTTTGACTGTGCCGTGATCGACCTACGCTTGGGAGCTGATAGCGGACTGGACTTGGTAAAACGCCTCCACGCCCTAAGGCCCCGTTGTCGTATCGTGGTGCTAACCGGTTTTGGTAGTATTGCGACCGCAATCAAGGCGATGAAACTTGGCGCCGTGAATTACCTCACCAAGCCTGCTAGTGTTACTAGTATTGAAGCAGCGTTGCTCGGACTCGATCAAGACCTAGCAGATTCCCCGAGTAAGTCAGTGCCCTCACTGGCGCGTCACGAGCGCGAATATATCGAGTCTGTGCTCACAGACTGCGACGGTAATATCTCTCAGGCAGCGCGGCGACTAGGGCTGCACCGGCAGAGTCTGCAACGTAAACTCAGGAAGTTTATGCCCGCGTAAAGTTCGACTCAGCGTGTGGTAACTCCGCCGTATCCTAAGAGTGTTTGGCGCTGATTTCATTGACTTTATCAGTCGAATGGATTATTGTGAGATATGTCTCCCAAATTTAGGAGATGAGTCTACCAAATTTGGGAGATATCTACTAAGTGTTCGATTATAAAAGATTTTTCTTCAGTGTTCTGCAGCAGCGACTGAGTGAAGATCAGCTGCCTTTTGTCCAGGTGCTAATTGGTCCGAGGCAGGTCGGTAAATCCACGGTCATCGAGCAGATCGCGGCTGCTTGGACGGGTTCCAAGATCACGGAATCGGCCGACCAATTGAACCCGCCCAATCGTGAGTGGATCGCCTTTCACTGGCAGCGGGCTCTGGAGCAACCTGGTGTGTGCTTGCTGACTCTGGACGAGATTCAAAAGGTCGAGAATTGGGCAGAGGTGATCAAAAAGCTTTTTGATCGTGATCGGCACAAGAATAAACTAAGAGTTATTTTGTCTGGCTCAGCTAGTTTAAAGCTTCAGAATGGTCTGTCAGAAAGTTTGGCGGGACGTTATGAGCTCATCCGCTGTCCCCATTGGGACCTAGATGAGACTCGGAAACTATTCGGCTGGGATGTAATCCAGTATCTGAAGTTTGGCGGCTATCCCAGTGCAGCACCTTACATTGGTGATATTGCGCGCTGGCAAAGCATCATGCGCGACAGCATCATCGAACCAGTGCTCAGTCGCGACTTGCAGACCGCAGTGACCATCCAGAAACCGGCGCTGTTACGTCAGCTTTTTGCCCTCGCTATGCACTACCCTGCGCAGGAGATTTCCTATCAAAAACTTCTTGGGCAGCTACAGGACCGCGGTAATACGGCGACCATTAGTCATTATTTACAGGTATTAAGTGGAGGCTTCCTTCTTGCTACCTTGGAGAAGTATGCGGCGCACGTGGTGAGGCAAAAGGCATCGAGCCCGAAGATCATTCCACTGGCACCAGCATTAATTCATGCATTTTCGTCTCCTGAGCTGCTCGATTCTGATCCAGAGTGGCGCGGCAGGGTTTTTGAATCGGCCATCGGTGCTCATTTACTCCGCATAGGTGAGCCGCTCTTTTACTGGCGTGACGGCGAGCATGAGGTCGACTTCGTCATTGATACTGGTCGTCAGCTTGTCGGAATTGAAGTGAAATCCGGACGACGGAAGAGGCAGCAGTCGACGATCGCGTTCAAGAAGAAGTTTCCGCATGCTCAGGTTATCTTTCTTGACTGGAACACGGGAGCGTCGTTCCTTGAATCAGAGCCGACGCTGCAAAATCTTTTGCATGTCGCTCAGTGATAATGCGGATAGGTAGGGCATTCGCCGCTTGTTGAGCCACCATACTCCATTTACTAACCGCGTCAAAATGCCGCTCACTCAACTTTTTATCCATAGACTAATAGTCATACAGCGTGAACGCACCCGCAAGTATCGCCAACCTTTGTGGCGGGCAATAGGGAGTTGTCAAAGGCCAATCTCCTGCAATGCCTGCTGCCATGGCCACACTTCAACACCATCTATGCGCAGCTTTTCATTGCCTTGGTAAGCGATGATCGCACGATGCGGTTTGCCATAAAACTTGGCAAAACTGGTGAGGCCGGTAAGGTCCGAAGCACCGATATTTCTAGTTGCCTTTATTTCGAGGGCTAACGTGTCGTTCTGACGCTCGATGATCAGGTCTACCTCAGCGCCATGCTCGGTCCGATAGCTAGAAAGACGTACGCCCATAAGATCCTTCGCGGCGACGCTATGAATCACCTGGGTGACAACTAGCGTCTCAAAAAGTGGACCTTTGCGATCATCACTGACCGTGAAATTGCCTAGCAAACCATTTAATACTCCCGCATCGAAGAAAAAATATCGCGGGTGTTGGACCAACCGAGTTCGCGTCGACTTTGCAAAGGCATCGACTCGGTGCACAATCAATGTGTCCTCAAGGATGTCAAAATAGCGGCGCGCAGTCTGATGATTGATCTGTGCCTGTGAGGCCAGTTTTTGAATGTCGAGAAACTGGCTGGAAGTTACGGCTGCGAACTTTAAAAATCTGGCGAAACCCTCGATGTTTTTCGTCAAGGCCTCTGCTTGGATCTCTTCCTTCAGGTACGTGGCAGCATAGGATGATAGGGTCTTCATCTTGTCCTTGCTGCTTGGCTCCGTATAAATACCCGGCAGCGACCCGAAGGCTAGGAGGGCTTGCTCGTCGGCAGCGTAGGCGAGTTCAGCTGAGACCAAAGGACCCATCGTGTAGGTGTGGATTCGTCCCGGCAGCAAATTGGCCTGGCCACGCCTGAGCTTGCGAGCGCTAGATCCGGTTAGAACGAAGCGCAGCCCACGCCGGTCGTCGATAATTTTCTGGATGGTATTGAGAAGGCTAGGCAAGCGTTGGATCTCATCAATAAAGACCGTTTGCTGGCCAACTGCGGCAGCTAAGACTTGGTCGAGCCGTCTGGGATCAGCGGCAAAGTCCAAGTAGGTACCTTCATCGGCCAGATTGATCTGAATCGCGGACGGGAAGATCCCATTGAGAAGTGTTGACTTGCCAGTCTGACGCGGCCCGAGCAGGAGGAGGCTTTTGGACGTTGTTGTGAGCTCGTTGCTCAGGCATCTCGCTACAAAAGACATCATGATTCTCATTAGTTACCAATAAAAATACCTAGTGTTGATAATACGCGGTATTATCAACACATGTCAAGTCTGGCGACGAGGTGACTATCCTTCGATAGATCAGATCGTAGGCATTCAAACCCTGATTCCTGGCATGTCAAGGGGCCACATGCATTTCACCTATCTCAGCGGGAATAACAAGCGGCATGCTATAATTTAATGACATACCATTGCTTCTAGCGGAGTCGACTCATGCGCCCGCATGTCATAAATCTCTGCGTATTTGTATCGCTTGGTACTAGCGCTTCCGTAATGACAAAAGCTTACGCTGAAGTTTTACCAAGTGTGGGCAAGCCCTGCGTGATACGAGTCGAGCAAGACTCCAATCCTTACCCCAAGGCGCTGCTCGACATGGCTCTAGCCAAAACTGAACATGACTATGGCACTTGTCGCGTTGAAACCACATCTGGATTATCCCACGCTCGACTTGAGGCGCAAATACAAGCAAACCGCATTGATGTGGGATGGTTCAACACAACAAATTCACGCGAGACAGCGATGTTACCCGTGCGCATCCCTTTACACCAAGGTCTAGGTGGTTACCGGATTTTACTGATACGGAAATCAGATGAAGCCAAGTTTTCAGGTGTTAGGGATGTCGCGGGTCTCAAGCAACTGCGAGCAGGGCGGGTTGATGACGAGTTAACTAAAGCTATATTCCAGCTCAATAAGCTGCCGACAGATTATTCGGGCGCACACGAGCAACTATTCGACATGCTATCTCACGGGAGAGTTGATTATCTGCCGCGCTCTATATACAAGGCAGAGATTGATGCTAAG
Source organism: uncultured Pseudomonadota bacterium (assembly GCA_903915625.1). GTDB lineage: Bacteria > Bdellovibrionota_B > Oligoflexia > Oligoflexales > CAIYRB01 > CAIYRB01. The sequence goes on from CAIWTN010000199.1 coordinate 15,067, forward strand.
AAGATCCAGAACCTTCCTCTATCGATCGCACCCGGCATACTCATTCACTACAAGTCAGCTGACTATTTTTTCGTGAATAAAGAACGCAAAGATCTCGCGGATCGTTTACGTCAGGGGTTGCTGAGGGGGATCGCTGATGGCACGCGTGACAAATTGCGTGAGTCAGTTTTAAATTGGTCCGCCGTGCTGCGAAAGTTGCGCGTGCAAGAGCGCCGAGTGATCGAGCTAGACAGCCCAGAGTTGCCAAATGAAACGCCGCTTAATGAGAAAAATTACTGGATCCAGCTCAAGACTTTAAATCAAAACTGATGATCCCTATGTTTTGCGGTAATACCGCATCCAGTCCCCAGTTGCTAAATATGTTGGTGCTACTTGATATCTACGACATTCATTTGGATAAACTGTCCGTTGTAAACCCCAGCCTCTACCTGAGGAATGGTGATCTGAGCGGAATTAGACATTTGGACGCCATCGCGAGTGTCAGCAGACAAAGTGAAAGTCGCACCACCAGTCGCTGTCACTTCCTTTTCAAAGTCAATTTTAGAAACTTCAAACTTATTAGCCAGACCACGGTTTAGGTAATAAGTTTGCGGTGGGCTGGATATGTCTAACCGGTAAACATTCCATAGGTCGCCTGAGGGAGATCCGCCTATTTGTAAGAATCCGCCGTCATTTTGGCCGCCAAGGTACGGTTTGAGTTCCACGACACCGCGAAATCGTAAACGAATATTGTATGTGACCGCAGCATCACCCTCGAGGACCTTCAAATCACGTACCGTTCTCTCACCACGGCAGAGACCTGAACCATCGATCGGTCCCTGGCAGGGAAGGTTCCATCGGAGGTTGTCTAGCGCAGCACGGATCGTCGCGATGGCATTTTCCGGTGGCTGGGATTGGCTACCATCCGTGCCTGAGGGTGTGGTTGGCGGCTTCGGTTCTGGTTTACTGATGGGTGGCTCTGATTTTGCGTCCTCCCCAGCTTGGTCACTGGACGCTGGCTGAGGTTTAGTTGATCGGCCGGCTTTTGTGGCTTCTCCGTCAAAATTCGATGACGTGTTACAGGCTGAAAATATAGTTACCTGGACTAACAAAACACTTTTCAGGTATCGCTTAAGTTTAAATGACGCGCGAACATCGTTTTTGAACAGGGTGGTCAATCTTGTTACCTCTCGAGTTTAAGCCAGCGCCATTTATGAAATTTGCCATCTGCATTCGACACTCAAGCAATGCACCAATCATCGGAACAATGCAGTCCAGTCTTTAACTAAAAGTGCAATAATCCAATTTAAATTGTAAAATCTGGCTATTATGACGTCCATTAAACGAATTCCAGCACAAGCAAGCCTAGCTGCGCGTGACCTGGCTCGGGCACAGCACCGTGCGTGCGGGTCCTTACGCCCAGACTCGGCGAGGCCATCGAGCCCGCTGCCGACCAAGCGTCACTCCAGTGGTGGCGCCAACAGGTCGGTTGATTATGGCCACGTTAGTTACTGCGCAGCGCCGCCGATTGCGGCACCGCAGGTAAACACAATATCTTGAGACGGTTCGAGTTGCGTCATCCGCAGCGACTCGTGATCAGGCAGTTTACCCATTGACTAACCGCGTCACAATGTCGCTCCATCACCTCTGAACAGGCCACGTGGACTAAAATTCGTCCATGCTCGGCATGCTGGTGTGACTTCAAGTCATCATCATATGTCGTGTTGATCGCCTGCTGATACTAAATAAACATCGTAATTTTCTGTGTTTTGCATCTCTCCGCACTGAATTTTTTAGGTGATTGATAATCCTGGCACATGGATTGCACTGTGCTGCGAAGGTTGGTTCTGAGAGGTCCGTAGCAAACTCAAATGGGCTGCAACTTAAGTAGCAGTGCATATACGCATCTGGAGTGTGAGAGTCAGTGCGACATTTATTTTTCCTGGTTATTTGTTCTAGCGTTTTATGTTGCCGCAGCGCCGTTGCTTTCGATAAATCGGCTGCCCCTGCACAAGTAAATGCTGCCATTGAAGGTGTTGACTCGACGTTGTTGCGTGTTGCGCAGTGTCCACAGACTTGGGACGAGTGGCGCGCTTGGAGAACGAAAGAGCTGACCACGCTGGCGCAATCTCATTACAAGAAAAACATCGTCTATATTAGTAGTGTCTTGAAGCAGTGTGCTGCGCAGATGAATCAAATTGTTGGTGGCAGCGGATGCTTCAAAAATCTTAATCGATTCATTAATCGATTAGATCTCAGTAAACGTCCAGGTCATTTGCTTGGATTTGATATGCCCGATTCTGAATATTTGGACTTGTTGTCGTCCAGGGGTTATCTGTCGCTTCCGCCGAATTTAGCGCGTCAGGAATTACTGGCAGACATTGATAACACCAGATCTGTCGATTTCGCTAAAATTGAGGATAAAATCCGGAGTTATGATCCGAAGTGGCGCGTTTTTTATTATAAATCGCGCAATCTGTCGACGCCGGACGATAGTCAAGCCATGGGCAGGCTTTTAGTTTATGTTCCCGGCGATGTTTCCGACCGCTTTATACAGTTCGGAGTTAGTGACGCTGATAGTTCTAAGCCGTCCGAGGTCATATCGCAGATTATTGTAGAGAAGCTTGATCCGGTATCGGGTAATGCCCTCGCCAATCCGCGCTCTTATTATGTTGATTTGTGGAGAATTCGGAATAGGGGTCCTATTTCGATAACGAGCCGCCTGCAATCAGTCAAAACAGCGGAGCCCTGTTACAGCTGCCACGAATCGACGTTAATTAAGATTAAACCCGCGGATCATTCAATATTGTCGGATGTCAGCTCCCAGCAACTTGCAGACGTAAATTCGGTAATCTCTCGTTATGCATCAGCAAAAATAGCTGAATTCAACGGTGATGATCTCGGTCCATCTGTCGGATCAAAATTCAAAACGGTTGATGCCGCTCAACATTGGCAAGTGCTGAAGCAAAATTGTGGGGTCGAGCAACTCAAAGATGACGCAAGTGTAGAGAGAGTGCACGCAGCTATGGATTGCTCAAGATGTCACGATGGATCAAGTCGAGCAGCCATTCATTACCTATCGGTCTTACCTGATCAGTTTCCAACAGGTAGCAACCTGGTAAAGCAAGCCATAATTCAAGACGCTGTGATGCCCCCAAAGTCAGATTTGACAGCTGACGAGAACACAGTCTTGTACCAGTGTCTGTCGAAGTCTGTGTCGTCGCCCAGTGATTTGTCTGGCGAACTGGAGCGCTGGTTACTGCAAAGTGACTGCACTTCAGATACATAAAAGCGTTTTGATTGCGTTCAAAGATCAAATGCGCACATGCGTTCAGAGTAAAACTGCGACATCGCCAATCCAGGCGTTGCATTTAGATAAACACGTTGTGAGGAGGGAAGGAATGAGGTCTGATTTTAGAGGATGGTTAGCGCTAGCAACCTTGCTAGCCACGGTTTGTGGCTGCGATCAGAAAGAGCGGGGTGCTCAGACTAAAAGTGTCTTGAGTCCAGTGAGTCATCTGCAGTCAGTCACCGATAATCGCCTGCTGCAAAGCATTGGCTTTCTCGTGACTGCCGACGGTGCTGAATGTACGGCCTTCGTAACTGGTCCTGACGAAGTGACGGCCGCGGCTCATTGCCGTGGTAAACATGCCGATGCGGGTGCAATCGATGCCACGTTTACCACTGAGGATGGCCGCAGCGTTCATTTGTCAAAGGTGAAGCGCTTGGAGACAAAAAAGGACTATATGGTTTTGTCTGCCGATTCTTACCTGCCACTCGGGCTGGAGTATGGATCACTTGAGAACGGTCCGGTTGAAGTCGTCGGTTATGATTTTAATCGCAAAGGTCTGTACGCTCACAGTAATTGTACGATTGATGGCTACGTTGATGCAGCGGGTGTCTTTCTCCACTCTTGTGATACCGAGCAGGGGTTCTCAGGAGGTCCGGTGCTACAGCATGGCAAGGTTGTCGGCATACATCTGGGTTATCAGGTGGGCGTGGACCGCAATGTTGGATTCGATTTAACTAAAATCGATGACGATTCAGTGGATGTAGCAGCAGTTGGTATCAAGGATGAATGTGTTTTTGATTGCCACATCCGGATCGTGCCACCACATATTCCATCACCCAGCGAAATCTTTGATGGAGTCGTCAAGTCCTTAGCGGGCCCTGTCGCCGGAGCCGTGGCGGGAAAGGCTGAAAGCAATGGATGGAATAAAGCCAATTGCATCGGCGTCGGAGCCGGAGCGATTGTGCTCGCAGCTGGCACTGTCACGGCCCCTGCGTGCACTGCGGCCGGAGTTGCTACCGCGGGAATCGGCTTGGGCGTCTGTATCGCAGCTGTTGACGGTGCAATTGTTGCCGCTACATGCACGCAGCTTTGTGTGGATCATCATTTGTCTGATTGTAAATAGGAGTACATCGATGAAACGTTTTATCTTCAAAGTGTTAATGATTAGTTCTTTGAGTTCTGGTTCTGCAATTGCTGCAGAGACCACCAATGGTAGTGGTGTCAAGTTTGGCCTCAATTTTGAGCAGCAGGCCTTTCTTCGCCAAGGGGTGATGGTAGAGTTGCCGGTAGATGGTGGCAGTTTTGTCGGACTTAATATTGGAGCCCAGCAGGTTTTCGAAACCAATGCCGAAGGTTTCCGCAAAGTCAGGCCCCAGGCAGACTATGGTCTCTACTTTGGTACTGGCTTGCAATTAACACCTTTACTTAAGTCGCGCCTAGGAGCGGAGCTCGGTTATCAGACTTATCGTGGAGCTACTGAAAAGAAAACCAGCGGTTTTGGCTACGTGGACGTGTTCCAGGGCTTCGAGGTGTCTTATGGGAAGATCGGTGTGTCGTTTGATCTCGCCTTGCGCAATAACCTTGCCCAAGCGAACAAAGACATCATGATTGGTGATAAAAAAGTCTATCCTACCTATGTGTATCCGCGCTTTGGGCTGAGTTACAGTCTGTAAGGCTAGATTCAAAATCCAACACAGGTCATTTCAAATTTGGTTCCTTGGAGGCTAGCTTCCAAGGAACTTTTTGCGTTTTCAGAATATTCTGGTGCCGGGGAGCTGTAACTTGGATCCGATGCCCCTGTCGTTGACCGGACGTCCGCGAGTTGATTCGGTCGCAGAAAATTCAATGAGTTACTAGAAGTGCCCGACCCCACGAAGCACTAGTATGGATAGATGACAACCATTCCACTGCCGCCGGCGGTAGGTGAAGCCCCGCCTTGGCCACCGAGGGCAATGCCCGACACATAGTTGAGATCGGTCATGTTGGGCGGAGTAGGGCCGTTGCCCGTGATCGTAATTGCCGACGAAACACCCGTACCGCCGACATATCCCGAGCCGCCGCCGCCGCCACCCATGGTCGCAGGGGCGACAGAACAATAGGCACCGGCACCGCCGCCATACCAGCCACCGCCGCCACCTGCGCCATAACCATAGTTGTTAGCACCCGCTCCAGCGGTGCCTGAGGGTGCGGCCGCTGAATATGCAGTACTAAATCCCCCTTGACCACCACCACTTTGATTTCCAGCCATACCTTTACAATAGACATAACCGTTGTAGCTCTCTGACCATCCATTTTGACCCGAGTAGCCACCGCCTGCTCCCCCCGCCTGCGACTGTTGGCCATTAGTACCGTTAGTTAAAACTCCACCTCCGCCACCCCCGCCCGCTACGATTAGCCGTGTACTGCCGTTTTTAATCTCAGATCTGCCACCACCGTTGCCACTGTATCTACAATCGTTTGCAAGCGTACATCCAGCGCCACCGCCGCCATAAGTGGTCACGTTATAGTTGGCGGGCACTAAAGCGGCGTTTGCCCCGCTACCGGCAAATCCGCCCCCCCCAACAATGACCGTTAGCTGTTGGCCCGGTGTGACGGTCATCTTGCCCATCGAAAACCCACCGGCCCCGCCATCGAAGCCATGGGTCCATCCCCCGACTGAACCCCCGCCTCCGCCGCCGCCCCACAACTTCACAGTGATGGTGGTCACTCCCGCAGGGACCGTATAAGTTTGGTCGGCGCCGGTGTAACTGAGGACTGTTGGGGTGGAGCTTGCCGTGTTGATCGTTTGCCACGTAGTGCCAGCGCAAACTTGCAGGTCGTGTCCGTTAAAGCGGATGGAGCCTGCGTTCAGCGCCGAACATGCTGAGGCATCGTTGGCGACCTTTGCGCTGCCATTGACGTCTAGCGCAGAGGCTGGTGTTGTAGTGCCAATCCCGACGTTGCCGGATGAGGTGATTGCTAATGCAGCTGCATTCCCACCTGTACCAAACAACATGTTGCCTGTACCGCTGCGTCTTAAACCTACGTCGCCGACGGCGGAATTACTCAAGAAGGCCGCGGTGGAACCAGCTGCAAACATCGACAGTCCTATAGAGCCGCCGCCGTTTTGTACCATGATCGCCGGGTTATCCGTGGCGTTGGGACCTCCTACGCGCAGGAGGGGATCGTTGGTGCCCGACTTGATCACATCGAGCATTGCGAGCGGCGCCGTTGTCCCGATCCCGACGTTGCCTGTAGTCGTGATCCTCAATTTTTCTGTAGCAGCTCCACCACCTTCATTAAGATCGGTATCAGTGTGGAATGCGATATTGCTGTAGCTATCAATATTCAGGTTAAATCCGGTACTTGAGGTTCGCAGCCCCATACCATTAGTGATGACAGAATCCGAGTTGGTTCGGAAAAAGAGATTATTCGTCGCTCCAGCAATGGTGAGTTTATCTTGCGGATTTATTGTCCCAATCCCGACGTTGCCGCCCCCTGTGAGCCATAAACCGGTTCCACCAGCGTTCGGAGTGTTGTCAACATCCATGGTGAGACCTACAGCAGTATTGGTCCAACCGATTCCTGCCGAGACGCGGTTCAACTTCAGACCTAAATTGACCCAGTTTGGTCCAGTCGCCATTGCTCCGAACGAAGCAAGCGTCACGCTGCTTCCCGCGCTTGTACCGAGAGTGTTGGCGCTGACCGTTGTAAGAGTCGAGCTAATCGCCGTGGCCGTGGTACCGCCAATCATCAGCTGCGAGGTCGGAGATGTCGTCCCAATCCCGACATTCCCATTTCCTAAAATCGTCATCTTCGTCGTGGGAGACGAATCAACCGCACCACTCGTACGGGCACTCGCAGTTTTAAACTCGATCGCAGATGTCCCCGTGCCGGTAGCCACGCCTGACGCCAGAGTTAAGGTACCGCCGTTGTAGTTGCTACCACCGCTAATAGCACCCCCAGCCTGCAAGGTGAGACCACCACCGCTCGTTCCCGCACCGGTGTTACGATCTACTTGAATCGTGCGCGCAAGAGTGCCGCCAAAGCTCAGGTCAGCCGCTGGCGATGCTGTACCAACGCCCAAATTCCCGGATGCGACGTAAGAGTTGCCACCGGACGTGGCCCAGTATCCTCCGGCGCTTGGCCATGATGTGATGCAATTAGCACCATTTAGACAAATGGAACCAGCGACATCAAGTTTGCCGGCAGGTGATGATGTGCCTATCCCGACGTTTCCGCCAAAATAGTTGGTGCCGCCGGTTGAGTAGATGGAATAGTTGGTGGTTGCGACCGTCGGTGCCGTAATATGCAAGCCGTAGTAGTTGCTAAAAGAACCACCGCCATCATTAGTCGGTGCATCCACCCTGACGCCGTAACCGTTCGTGATGGTGCCGGTGCCAGAATTTTTAGTTGTGGTGCGCAGCGATACGGCGTCGGTGACAGTTCCGCTTGAGTCATTGGAGGCGGTGAGCTGCGCTCCGTAAGCGGCTGCTACAACACCGCTACCCAGATGCGAGCTCTTAGACCATAAGCCATAGATACGCGCGGTGTTGTAGGCGCCCAAAGATGTACTCGAAAAACTGGCCGCCATAACAAATGCCGCACTGGAGGACGGCGGGTCGGCTGTCGCAGCTAAGCTGAATCCGTTGTAAATTCCCGAGGTCCCAGAGGAATTACCGATGACAGTCAGCGGGCTATTGGGTGCCGTTGAACCAACTCCGACGTTGCCCGTGAAGTTGGCCGTACCCGCGACCGCAAGAGTGTTGGCCGGCGATGTCGTCCCAATTCCAACGTTGCCACTACTGCGGTAAACATTAGCTCCCGAAGTAGTCCAGTTGGGTGCCGATACCGCCGAGCTAGTCCACGTCGTACCATCCGAAGTCAGCACGTTGCCGCTCGCTCCTGGAGCCACTGTGAGCGGTGCACTGGTGCCGTTACCGAGCAAAACATGATTGGCGGCTAAGATCGAAGCACCGGTGCCACCATTGGCAACACTCAAAGTACCTGATGTAATCAGCGCAGCACTGTGCGCAGGAATGTCGCTTGCGGCCAATAGTCCCCAAACTGGAGCAGTGGCGTCGCTACCAGAACCAACGCTAGTGAGGAATTGTTTAGATGTTGTTGTATTACCGGCTAAGCGTGTGCCAGCCCCTGACGCGCCCCCGTATAGAAGGTCACCGAGAGTGGTCAACGGAGACAAAGCATTGAAAGCATTCGCCGCATTAGCCGATCCTGTGCCGCCGTTCGCAATGGGAAGAACCCCGCCGACTTCTGTGGTCAACGATACGTTACCACCATTTGCAGCGGCTGTAAGACGCCCCTGAGCGTCAACAGTGATATTAGCTCGCGAGTAGCCCCCCGGAGTAACCGCTGTATTTGCCAGAGAGATAGATCCGGCTGAGGTGATCGGCCCACCTGTCAAACCGGTGCCTGCAGTAACCGAAGTGACGCTGCCAGTGGGCCATGAGCTGATGCAGTTTGCACCGCTGAGACAGATTGAGCCAGCGACATCCAGTTTACCGGCTGGTGCTGTCGTCCCGATTCCGACATTAGCATTTGCGAGGACAAATTGATTGGTGCCGACAGTGAGCCCATTAGTTGGTAGTATCAACGTACCACTCATGGTGTCGCCAGTTTTGTTAAGTGGCGTGAATCCAAGAGATGAGGTGACATCACTGCTAGCTAGGGTGGTACCGGCGGTAACGCGGCCGTAAGCATCCGTCGTTACTTTTGCATAAGCACCGGCAGTACCTGCGGTTGGAAGTTGCGCTGTGTTTAAAGTGCCGCTAGTGATCAAAGTAGCTGAAATCGGCGGAATGTCAGCTGAGCTAAGAGTGCTACCAGCAGTGACTCTTCCGTAAGCATCAGTAGTAACTTTAGCGTAAGTACCAACAGTACCCGCAGTCGGTAGTTGTGCTGAGTTTAAAGTACCGTTGGTGATCTGACTGGCAGATAAGTTTGGGATATCTCCAGACGCCAAACTACCGCCACTCGTTACGCGGCCTTTACTATCGACTATGACTTTAGAATACGCACCAGCAATCCCCACATTGACCAGAGTCGGGTTGGGGAACGATCCGGTCAGGTCGCCACCCGCATTACCTATTGGCGCGAGACTTGATGTCCAGCTGAGGGCACCTGAGCCATTTGTCGCTAAAACCTGACCACTCGATCCGTCCGTCGCTGGTAACTCCCAAGTCACTGAAGCCGCCAGCGCGTCGGGAGCCTTAAGGGATAGAAAATTGGTGCTGCCCTTATCGTTAAGGATAAGTTTGTTAGCACTCGTCCCGTTTCCTCGTAATGTGACATTTCCATTCACGGTGGCCGCGCCTGATGCAACAGTTCCTGTCGTACTAATGACTGTGGAGCCACCTATCGTAGACGAGCCGTTAATCGTAGCCGCAGTGATCGTCTTATTATTCAGCGTCTCTGTGGCATCGCGCGTCACCACTACGCCCGACAGAGGAAAGGTCGCGGCCGAGTTAACTCCGGTACCACCATTTAAGGCTGCGAGCGTACCAGTGACTGCACTGGCTAGATTCACGGCGCTACCAGAGCCGCTACCGCCACCTACTACAGGAGTCAATGCGGTCCACTGGCTGCCATTATAAGTCAGAACCTGACCTGAGCTAGGAGTCCCGGTAGCAATCGCCTGATTTTGAATCGTCGCAGCAGCAGGGGTGCCCCAAGTTAATTTGCCGTCGCTGTCTTTGGTTAAAAACTGATTGGTAGCTGGTTTAGTCGTTAGCGACAGCGAAAGTTTTCCGTCTGCATCAAACGACAGTGTTTTTGGGTCTACTGGGACGCGCAAGGCAAATGGCACATAAGAATACTGCTGCCGCGGATAGATTTTATTATCTGATGAAATCTCGATATAAACTGGAGCACTACCGTCACCAAAAATTGCCGCCACTTGATCAGCGGTGAACGCTAGTTCCAGCGTAAAGACTCCAGCGCTTAGGTTGACCGCTGGCACTTCGAAGGCCTGGCCAAGCTGAATGCCGTCAGACGCTGCATTCCAGAATTTGGCTTGGATTGGTACTGTACCTTCCAGAGGTGAACCATCAGAGCGAGTCAGGCGGCCGGAGTAGTTCAACGAATAACTTGCGGCGAGCGCACCTTCGGAACAAAGGGCAAAACACAGACAGCCTACGGCTATCCGTAGGCTTAGTTTTTGTTTAGCACTGTCAAACCGTACCCGCATGAGTGAGCCCTAATGTCTCCCAAGGGCAGCGTTCGGCCCATGGTTCCGCTCTATTGGCCCATCAAGTACATCGGTCTGACTTCACTGAAGTTGAGTGATATTTTTAATTATCAGATATTTATAGGAAATTTTGACTTGCTTGACGTGGGCGAACTTTGGCACAGGACTTGCCGTTAGAGCGGGCTAAAATCGCTGCCCAAGGTCCAAAAGAACCGTGAATAGAGTAAGATAATATCTTTATACTGTTAATGGAATTTAATAATAGTTAATACATCTTTGTTTGCAAACACAAATGTATTTATGTATATCTAAAAAATCCGATGCTTTTGACTCTGTCGATGCCGCTTCCATAGCTTACTTTCGTTAACATTTCAAATCGCAACCCAGCTTACATCACAGTGAGCTGCAACCAGTAATCGGTTAGCAGTTTCGACATCTTAGATCCGCAAATCGAGGGGGCTGCAAAGCCCCCTTTTTCTTTGCACTAAATTTACCCCAAAGATTGCCGATGCCTTATATGGAACTTTGGGGTTCATGTGCCAAAAAACATACTACATAAAGCACTCAAATTTTTCACCGGCTATGACACATCGTCGCTTCAGCCGGATGATGCTTCTTTTGTCAGTCAGTGGTTAACCGATTATGGTCGGCGCATTGTCCACAACCAAGCTCGTGCCAGCACTGTTTCCTACTTACTCGCAGCTGCCTGCACTTCCTTTATTGTGCCACCACCTTTTGACACGGCACTCACCCTAGTGCTCATGGTCATAGGACTAGAGAGCGTTGGGTGGCTGATTCTAGAGCCTAGTCTCGGCAGGAAAAATGAGCTGATGGCGCTACGAATTCATGCATTTCTAGCCAACGCATTGGCCTTCCTCGGCATGAGTATATTCATGTACGGTGCGTTGACGCGCGATAATTACACCGCTGCACATCTCATCATTGCTGGGATGTTGTGGGGAGGTCTCGGTTGGAATTTCGCTATATTTACGCCGATCGTGGGTTATTCCAACATCTATTTTCTATTCGGTCTGTATGGTTCAACTTTGGCCGTAACATACTATATCGGTGCTGAAGATTTTGATGCTGTGGCGTACGTCGTTATGCTCCTAGTAGTTACGCTGGCGGGATTCTTTATCGCCCAGTTTAGCGGTATCCGTGAACACGCATTGCTAAAGCGTCAAACCATGGAGCTAGAAAGACAGAATCAGATTTTGAAACTGCAAGCTATCGAGACAGAAATGCAACTTGCCGCGCAGCTGCAGGCCAACTTGGCACCGCCTCCAGCCGAAGTCGATGATGCCCAGCACCGAGTGCGTTTTTTCCATGTTCAGTACGGTATCTTAGGTGGTGACCTCTTACTAGCGCGGGATCTCAGCGATGGTAGTCAGGTGATTGCTGTTGGGGATGTCACCGGCAAGGGTGTCCCTGCAGCCATGGTTGTCCAAGTAGTGCAGTCGCTCTGGGCCGATCAACTGCACATCCAAGATTTCTCACCGATTGAATGGTTAAATATGGTAAACAAGACTCTGTTAACCATCGGCAGTAAACCCGGCACTCACACCCTAACTCTTGGATTGCTGATTATCCACGCCAATCATGCGGACTACTATTGCGCCGGACACCTGCCAGTCTATCTTCGTAGCGGCAATGGTCCGCAAGCAAAATTCAAACCCGTTTTTGGGATCGGCATGCCGCTAGGCATCGTCGACCAAATAGAAATAAGTCCGGTTACCATCCAGCTGCCAAAAGCTGATAGCTACACATTGCTACTAGGTAGCGACGGCATCCTTGACTGGGAAACTCGAAAGCACCAATCCCGACTAAATAACCTTATTGATAGTATCGATCAGCGTGGCATCGAGGCTCTGCGAGAGCATCCAGTAGACGACGATAAAATTTTAGTTGCCATCAGTGAAAGCAATGCAGCCTAAAGGTCTATAGATGCCGAGTCTTGACATAAAATTTATCGCCGAGAAGATGGGACTACATGATCCTGCGCTGTCCTCGCTAAACCCAGATCAACTTGAATTTATTGAAACCTGGCGTCGCAACGAGGGCCTCAGAACGCTTCGCAGCTTTAGCTTGGTATCATGTCTCACGTCCGTTTTAGCGGTTTTTGGCGCGTTTACACTTGCGGCGGCCAAACTATTGGTGCCCTGCCTGATCATATCTGCGCTCATAGGCATCGGCAGCGTTGTCACTCTAATATTGCTTCAACGAAACGGACCTGAGCGTTTTTTTGTTCTTAAAAGCCACTTAGTCATTAGTAACGCATTGGCAGTCGTAGGCCTCTGTATTCTCCTTCATTCCATGCTGACACAACCACAATTCAACAGAAGTTTTCTAGTTATTACAGGTCTAATCTGGGTTTTTGTTCTTTGGTACGTCGGCACATTAGGACGGCTCTTTGGGAAACACATCATCACGATGAAGGTGCTGTTAATGATCTCGCCGATCGCGATTTACTATGTAGATCGAGGTCCAAACATCGTGGCTCTGATCCTCGCCTACGTACTCGTCGATGCCTATGTTCTCATCTTCAACCACTTTTTCAACCGACGAAGCGAGCGTCACGCCTTGCTGCAACTGAAATCCGCTGATCTGCGCCTGCAGAACGAACGCCTTAAAATTCAGGCCATAGAAAGTGAGCTGACGGTGGCGAGAGAGCTGCAGCGCAATCTAGCACAACCGGCAGAGTCGATTAGGCTTGGCGACAAGTTGATCACAATCTATCAAGCTCACGCTACGAAGCTGGGAGGGGACTGGGTCGCAGCACGCGAGCTTCCCGATGGTCGCTATGCCATTGCAGTGGGTGACGGCACCGGCAAAGGCGTGCCAGCAGCGATGGTGGTCCATACCGTGCAGGCTCTATGGACAGCGGGATTGAGTAATACCAACTGGGATCCTTTACAGTGGCTGCAATCGGTCAATAGAACGCTGCGGACCCTGGGACGTCAAACTCCTCATACTCTTACCCTTGGTCTAATGGTCGTCGAGGCTGCAAAGATAGTCTATTATTCTGCCGGCCCCATGCCACTTTTCATGGTCGGCGATGCTCGCATCGGTGAGTCAACCAAGGCTTTTACCGGCGAAGGACACCTGCTAGGAATTTACAGCGATCCCCAAATTAAGCCGATCACGCTACATCTCCCTGAGTTTACACCGTATGCCGTGATGCTAGCCACAGACGGTATTATTCCTAAGCGAGCCTTGTCAAAAGATCACCGTATGTACGACCTTCTTACCCAGGTATCTCTGGGCGGCATGGGAGCCATTCGCAGCTTGCCCTCTGATGAGGACAAAATCCTTTTGCTTATTCAGCGAGCTGAGTCAGTGGAAAAGGCGGCGTAGCTGTTTACATAATCTCTGGAACATCTCGGATCGCTCCCCGGATTTATCCGATAAATTCGGAATTTAATCCGAATCCACGACATAAACTTTAATGGTTTACACGCCATTAATATAATTGTATAAATAAATGCATAATTTTTATTATGAACTTTTAATTAAAAAGTCAATAATATCAATATATCAAAGGTCATCTCGATGAACAAATTCCTCGCTACGACTTTGGCTGCATTGGGAATTGCCATCACCCTACTGGGATGCGGCAACGGCGAGACCCCAACATCCCACGCCAGCGGGGCGATGTCGGGAGCAGAATCTAGCCAACAAGATTCCCTCGGCGGATACTCCTGCCAGCAACAAGCCAGCTGGGGAAAGTGCTCCGAGTCCTGGATGCATCCGATCTGCAGCGATGCCTGCGGCAGCGCAGCAAATGCGGCACCAAGCACGGAATCAAGTAGGGAACCAAGTCAAGTGTGGTACTGGATCCCATCCAGCCCCTCCCCCTCCGTTGCCGGATACTCCTGTGAGCAGCAAGCCAGCTGGGGAAAGTGCTCGGAATCCTGGATGCACCCAGTCTGCAGCTATGCCTGCGGTGGCAGTGCGAGCGCGGCTGATTACTGGAACCAGACTCCGCCCCCTCCGCCCCAGTATCCGGGAACTCTATCCACGCTGCCTTATCCGTATAATAACAACGGAATGATGGCACCGAACATAGGCCCCGGCATATACGCAAACAACACCGGCCTGATCTACCCCGACGTAGGTAGTGGATACCGTTCTTTTCCCTACTCAAACTCTACGACAAATGGAGTTATGGGCAACGGCCAGGGACTAGTGAGCCCCAATGTAGCTGGTACGTACACGCATGCACCGTACTGGAACGGCAAAACTTTCCCGTACGAACCCAGATTTTGACAGGTCTATTGGGGGTCACCCATGACACACACAGTGGCCCCATGGTACAAGGCTGGGCGATGACCACGGACTAACAACCCGGCCTTCAGGTTGAGCCCCATTCATGTCGAGTCCTATTCATGCCCTTACTTGTGACCCTCAAAGAACACACAGAGCTCCTAGCTAAGCAAAAAGCTGGCGGCGGCACCATTGATCTGTCCCTAGACCTAGATCAGTCCAAGACCACAGTGACCGCTAAGACAGACTGTTGGTCGGTCGGCGACATTGACTATCCCTATCTTGAGGTCTGTAAGGACAACACGGTCTACCAGTGGGACGATGGCGAGTTTGCCCCGGTAGCGCGTTTTACCAAGTCTCTAATTAAGTTAGTACCGACTTCCTGGGGACCGCCGACTTTTCAGATCGATGGCATCAAGATGCTGCCGACTGCCCACACTTGTCCCTATGCCGACGCTGAGCGCAAAGTTGGGCTGATCGCTCCCCGTGGCAAAGTCATTTTGGATACCTGCGGTGGCCTCGGCTACTTTGCGGCTTGGTGTCTTAAAGGCGACGCTAAAAAGATCGTTTCGACGGAAAAAAATCCCGATGTGCTGTGGCTACGCGAGGTAAACCCGTGGTCGCCCAAAGCCGGTGGGCGCCTCGATCTTAGGCAAGGTGACATTTCGCTGGATATCGTTAAGATGGCATCGGCGTCCTTTGATGCGGCTTTGCACGATCCGCCGCGTTTTGGCATCGCCGGTGAACTTTACTCACAAGTTTTTTATGATCACTTAGCAAGAGTGCTAAAACCGAAGGGCGTACTGTTCCACTACACAGGCTCGCCAAATAAACTCACCAGTGGCCGCGACGTACCCAATGAAGTGTCGCAGCGTTTAAGACGAGCTGGCTTCACCACGCGCCTAGAGGGCGACGGCGTATTTGCCAGCAAGTAAGCGAGACCCATGAGAACACCCAATCAATTACTTCCATTGCTTCATGCTAACCTCATTGACGAGGTGGTTGGGCAATTACAGAGCGGTAAAGAAGCCGAAGTTTTTGTCGTCCTTTCTGAGGGCGAATACCGCTGCGCCAAAGTCTATAAAGAAGCCAACAACCGCACCTTTAAGCAAAAGACACAATACACCGAAGGCCGCAAAGTCAGGGGCAGTCGCCAAGCGCGCGCGATGGAAAAAAATAGCCGCTATGGCCGCCAGGAACGCGAGAGTGAGTGGCAGAATAAAGAGGTGGAGGCACTTGGATTGCTCTCTGCCGCCGGCGTTTTGGTACCAAAGACTCACGCCTATTATGAAGGTGTGCTTCTGCTTGAGATGGTCGTCACCGAAGACGGGAGCCCTGCTCCGCGACTAAATGATGTTGTGATTACGCGTGAGCAGGCGCTTGACTATCATCATACCTTGGTTAGACAGGTCGTGAAGATGTTATGCGCCGGACTCATTCACGGCGATTTATCTGAATTTAATGTGCTGCAGTCGCACACGGGCCTGGTGATCATCGACTTCCCGCAAGTAGTGCAGGCGACCGCCAACAACGCGTTTTCTATTCTTGAGCGCGACCTGAAGCAGGTCACTGCTTTTTGCGGTCGCTTTGCCCCTGAAGTCATGACCACCGAGTATGCGAGGGAAATGTGGAAGCTGTACCAAAACGGTAAACTGCGTCCCGACACTCCACTCACGGGCAAATTCCAGCAGAGCACTAAGGCAGTAAATGTCAGAGAGATCATGAGTGAGATAGACGATGCCCGCGACGAAGCCATGGAACGTCGGGAACACAAAAAGTAAATCGTAAGGGAGATTATGTATGTTCAGAAACGCGGTAGTTTTTTTAGTAGGTTTTTTCTTCTTCATGTCCAACGCAACTGCACGTCCCTGTGTTGACTCGGACGATAACAGCTGCTGGACAGCAAAAAACTACAGTCGCCAAACTGTAGATCTCAACTGCACGACGACATCCTGGACTTTGATCTCGATTCATTCTTTGGCTCCAGGAGGCCTGGATTCGGTGCAGTTAGACACTGGTTATGGCGATGGCATGGGCTTTCCAGAACCGGGTGTATTAGTCACCTGCCAAGCGAAGCTAAGCAGCGGTGAGCAAGCTAAGTTGTCTTTTTCGAGTTATGGCTGGGGTGACCGAGTTGAAATCCGGGTGGAAAAGAATCTGCTACGCGCCACTTCCACTGAATATTGGCTAAGCCGTACTGTTCACACGTCTACCGCACAATTTAACTCTAACGGTACCTAAGAAGAGATAGTCCACAATTTCGGGGCGGTAAAAATTACGCCGCCCACACTTACCCACCGTCAGCAGCCCTGACACGCACTCATTCTCCGCCCTAACAATCTAAATTTATTTTATAAATTATTTAAATCTCAAGTTTTACCAGATCCAATCCGAACCATTACCGACACGAGCGAAAGAGATGGCACACGAGCCCGGTCGGGGAGGCATATTTGGGGATGAAAAAACAATTTGCGAGCATTTGCAGCCGTAGCCTACTTTGGACACTGGCACTAGTCAGCCAGAGCAGCGCCATGGCTAGCCCTTTAGACATGAATTACGGTGGCCGCCTCGCCAACAGTCAAGGCATCGCGGTCAGTGGGCCAGTCAATCTTGAGGTGCGCTTTTACCGAACGCAAACTGGCGGCACAGCGCTTAACGCAAACGCGTTTCAATTTCCGGCCACTCCATTGGAAGACGGCGTATTTGACTTAGTCCTGAGCAACAGCGCTGCCACTGCAGTTGGTACCTTTTTCGATGGCCTCAACGAGACTTGGATTGAGGTGAAAGACGCGAGCAATAACGTGACCTATCCGCGGCAAAGACTCACCTCTGTGCCTTATGCGATGAGAGTGCCCGTTGATAGTTCAAGTTTGACTTTCAATACCTCCGGGCAACTCACCGTGAACCCGGCGTGGGCCCCCACTACTCTCTACAGCGGAACGAGCGTAGTCGGTAGTAATGACAGCACGGCTACTCCGTCACTCGGTACTATTCGCGGTGCCAACGCTATCGGCGCCAATATTGTGGGCGCGCCTCTAATAATCGCAGCAGGTAATGGCACGGGTCTAGGCGGCTCCGGCAGTGTCAAGATTCAAACTGCGCCTGGCAGCACTTCAGGCAATACAGCAAATACCCTGAGCACTGCCCTGATCGTGTCACCTAACGGTAATGTTGGGATCGGCATTGGTGATGGCACTCCAAGTGCTAAGCTGCAAGTCAACGGCACCATCGCGGCGAAGGCCATTAAAAATAGCGTTCAAACACTGAAAATCCCCTCTGGAAGTACTTCTATAGCAGCCGATGGCTCCGGAGTATTTGTCATAACAGTAGACGACAACACAGACAGCACCATCGGGACCATCACCGGCTGTAACTCTGGATTAGTAGCACAGGGACAAACCGTCATATTTGTGATCGCTAGTTTGGGAAGTGGCAGTGGCAACGGAAAATTAACGTTCATAGATACCGCAATTTCATCACAAAACTTTCTTCCTGATCAGATGATCCTTCGATCCGGTGATACTAATCCGGGATTAATTTTTGAATCCCCTGTTGGGTTCAATCCGGAGAAATATCTTCCAGGATCGACCTTCACCTTGTTATGCACAAATATCAGAAGTACTTCGGCTTGGGTTGAGGTCGCACGTTCTGGCAACACGAACTGATATCTTGGATCGTAAAATCATGCCAAAAACAAACGCGAAATTTTCATCTATCTGGCGGCCTCGCCACGTTCTAATCATATTCATGTTAGGCACCACGCCTGCATGTTTTAAACGTTCTGGTATTAACCCACTTCCTACAATCGTTAAAGACAAACGGATTCGGGCAACTGGCAACACTCAGCAAGTGAGCGCTACTGCTGGAGCCAACGGCGCTGTAACTGGGCTAGTAACAGCTAATAGCGTTAATGCGCAGTTATTGCAGGCATCTGATTCGAGCCTAATTGCTGGCTCTTCGGTGCTTTTCCCACCAGGCTCCCTTGCCATCGAAACTACTGTGACCCTAGCTCCTGGGTCACCATTAACTAACTCTGCCTTTGAAAAAAGTGTCGGCGTATCGAGCACTGCAACAGCAGCTTCGCAGCCAGTAGTCGTGACTTCTTCTGTACAGCAAGATGGAAACTTACCATTCATCATCAATCTACAATTACCAACAATATCGTCTCTAAATCTCGCGGATGATCCATATGCGAACTTAGTGGTTTATTACGGTGTCAAAAAAGTTGGCGCCGGCGGTACGTTTGCTGGAATCTTCTCGCGCAGTAATATCGAGATTGTAAACAATAAAGTCCAAATTCAGTCGAAATACTTCGGCACATTCCAAGCTGTTCTGACGGCCAAGCTGATTGACCAAGCCACGGAAGTCGCTGTGAATCGTTCTCAAATCACTGGTCCGCGCTTTTATGTCAGCGGAGTAAAATCTTCTACATTCGACAGCGGACTACAGAAGAACAATGGTTATCAAGGATGGTTTCTGAAAACTACGCTACCAAAGGTCACGACTGGCAGCTCCACTCTAACCTCTGGTTATGTACTGCGATACGAGACCGACTGACCTAAAAATTTCTACCAAGT
Organism: uncultured Pseudomonadota bacterium; assembly: GCA_903915625.1. GTDB lineage: Bacteria > Bdellovibrionota_B > Oligoflexia > Oligoflexales > CAIYRB01 > CAIYRB01. Next base: position 34,364 of record CAIWTN010000199.1, read on the forward strand.
TATCGCCGCAACCCGCAGATATAAAAACAGAATTTAAAAAGTTTAAGTTTACCTGAAAAGCTCCGATACCTCTAAGGACGTCACGACTAGTGACTACCTAGAGGATCACCATGCACAACCGATTGATACCGAAGTATGGAAAATACTTTGCTGCCCGCACAAGAGCAATTCTTCGGATAACAGCGGTGCTAGTCACGACCAGCCCATTCAATGGCTGCGGCTCGAGTTCCACAAAACAGGTAGATTATCGGCGTAGTACGCTAAAACCATTGCTCGGGCAAGATGCGAGCCGTGCGACCTCGACTAGCGCGACCTCGGACGGCAGCAACGACATCTTCAATTCGGCACCAAGTTGCGGCAAATCTTATTCGCCGGGGCGGTCTAGCTTGCATCTGCTGTCGACAGAAGAATATGACAACACTGCTTCAGATCTTTTATTCACTTCGACAAAGGCGAGTAAATTAGCAATTTTTGAATCTGCTCCCAAAGGCCAGACCGGCTTCGCCTCGGACACCGGAAATTTTCCGCTGACCGCTCTGACTGTCAGTAAATACTGGGACGCAGCTACTGCCCTGGCTGATGAGCTTATTAAAAGTAAAGGGAAGGTAAATAGCGCGTATGCCGCCGTTGCACCATGCGCCGTTGATCAGGCTTCAGTCACGCCTAGCTGCTCTGCTGCAGTGATTAGATCCCTCGGACTCAGAGCCTGGCGGCGTCCTCTGACCGACAACGGCGCTACTAGCGAAGTCGCTAGATTGCAGGCGATCGTAAATGCGGCAGGTAGCTTTGACGAAGGACTTAGGGCATTGGTAAAAGCCTTGCTCATCAGTCCGAACTTTCTCTTCTTAGGGATTACCTCGGAGCAATCGGCAATAGCTGGTGCTATCTTCCCCCTCAGTCAGTATCAACTCGCTAGCCGCCTTTCTTACTACCTATGGGGCACCATGCCGGACGCTGAGCTTCTGGAATTAGCCGGAAACGGTGCCCTCGCAAATGAAGCGACCCTAGCGGCGCAGGTGGAGCGCCTCCTCCGCAGCCCGCGCGCCAATCACATAAGCAAGGCAATACTCAATGATTGGGTCGGTGCTGATACGCTCGTCGACATGGTCACTCCCTCGCTAAATAGCACTCTTAAAGCAGCGATGATTCGGGAAACCGAGTTACTCATCCAGGACATTGTTCAGGGCGACAAAAGCTTAATTAATTTAACTGCCGCTAAGTACAGCTACATGAATAAGGCGCTTGCTGATCACTACGGTCTACCGTTCGGTGGGGCAGACCCGGCACAGTATGCTGCAGTCGACCTATCGCAGACACCGAGACATGGCGTCCTGTCGCAGGCTTCCTTTCTCTTAGCCACAGCCGGATCAACCACTGAGACCAGGCCAGTCAAGCGCGGTCAAGCACTCGCGAATAATTGGACCTGTTCCGATGTGCCCCCACCACCGCCCGGAGTGCCTCCTTTAGACTCGACTAAATTGCCAGCTAATGCGACGCCACGTCAAACCTTAGAGGTTCACACAAAAAATCCCGCCTGCGCCGGATGCCACAAAATTCTCGACCCCCTGGGACTTGGATTTGAGTCTTTTGATTCCTTCGGCAAGTGGCGCACCACCTATGACGCTCTGGCCCAGGCACCGATCGACTCCTCTGGAGAATTTTCTGACGGATTTAAGTTCAAAGATACGGAAGAGATGCTCTCCTACCTTGCGACTAGTTCGACAGTAAAGACCTGTATGACGAGGAAAATGTTAGAATTAGCCTTATCTAGGCGCGCCCGAAGCACAGCCGATCAGTGTGTCAGTCAAGAGATTGGGCAAGCCGCGCTAAGTGACACCTCGAAATTTTCAGATCTCGTGAAAATGATCGTCCTTAGTCGTCAGTTCGGCATGCAAACCGGAGCCACTCCATGACTAATTATCGTCATAATCGAAGAACATTTATTAGCAGTGTCGGCAGCATGTTTACCTTGCCGTTGCTGGAGAGCCTCTGGCCATTGACTGCCTCGGCACAGAATGCAGCGAATGATCCCCGGCGATATATCTGCTTTTATTTTCCAAATGGCACCTATAACCGGGGAGATCAAGCCACATGGTACCCACCAACTGGGACGCTTAACGCGGCTACTTTGCCACCAGTGCTCACGCCCTTCGCCAGTCTGGCTGGCGACTATTCCATCTATAAGAATATCGCAACACAAGCTACGGACCGACTCTCTAATGCTGTAGGCCAACATCCAGCCGCGGCCGTGGCTTTTATGACCTGCTCTCCGAATATGAACCCACAAATATCATTCGAGCACATGCTTGCTGCCAAAGTAGGCAAACCGGCGCTGGTACTGCAAGGCAACACTGGCGACCAGGGCGACAGCCAGGCTGATAATGGCATTTCATTTTTGAACGGTCGGGTCGTCCGTGGTCTCTCCAACCCAGGCGACTTATATCGGCAGCTGCTTGGACAGGTGGTCTCTCCGTCACCTTCACCTTCCCCGGCTCCACAACCCAAGCCTGCGCCTTCCCCCGCGATTCAAGGCAGCATCTTAGACAGTGCTTTAGAAGACCTCAACGGACTACGTGCGAAATTGGGCAAGAGCGACCAGCAGCGCTTAGATGACTACCAAGCTGGAATTCGCGCCCTTGAACTCAAACTGGGCGCTACACCCCCGTCCGGGCCCTCCCTACCGTCGGGGCCCACAACGAGCCCAGCATGCGTCCAACCGCGAAATAACAGCACAGTCGATTCAAGTGCCGCCGCTGCTAACAGCAGCCTATATCTAGACCGCATGCGCACGTTCAATGACCTGATTACGATCGCTTTCGCCTGCGACATTACGCGCTCGGTCAGCGTCATGCTAGATGTCGAGACTGGCTCCCGCTCCCTACCCGCGGCACCATCAGAGTTGGTATATAAAGGCGCAGATATCGCCGGGTGGAACAATCATCTCGTTTCTCACTTCGGCCATTTTGATTCCGGTGACTTCGCCCACTCAACCCCAGACGGAATCCCGCGCTGCATCACCCGCGACCGGTTTTATCTCTCTGTCGTTGCCGATCTCATCAACAAACTTAAGAATGCTAAAGACGCCAGCGGCAGCGCGATTCTCGACAACACCATCATTCATAGTGGTTTCGGGATCAAGGACGGCATGCATCGTATAGAGTTAGCAAAAAGCCCTCCGACCCTCGTGGCTGGGGGCCGCAACTTTATCACTCCAGGCCAGAGCTTTGACTTCAGCAGCTATGATGTCGCGGATATGTTTTACACATTCAGCACACACCTAGGCCTTGGCATACCTAGTTTTCAGACTGGTAATAAATTAATCAAGCTCTGACGTAGTCAGAAAAAAAATCCCAAGCTCCATCAATAGAGCTTGGGATAATTTCATACACTGCCAGCACCCCACTTCGCTGTGGGCTTAAGCTCAGCAATGTAATCAAATGCTACTTATCATGGAGGACACGAAGTGCCGGTTGCAGCGTCCCAGCCCCAGCCGTTGTTAAAGTCGGCGTTGGAATAATCACACCCTCCCACTCCTTGCAACGGAGGACAGGATGTACCGGTATAAGGGTTCCAGCCCCAGCCATTATTAAAATAGGCGTCATTGTAATTACAACCACCATTGTAGTAACCACCGTTGTAGTAACCACCGTTGTAGTAACCACCATTGTTCCAGCCAGCGTTGGGATTGTAGAACCCCCCTGGATGATGACATTCTTCCGACCCATGAGGCACGGCATTGCTATTGCCTGCATCCGCAGCAGCAATTGCAGGTAAGGTCAAAAAACAAGCAAAGGCACCGGCGACTAATGTTTTGGTAAACATAACGATCTCCTTTTTAACTGCGTGAAACGGCCAGTACAGACATCCACACTGGTCGCGCATAGATCACGAACTTTTGCAATAAACATGCCTAAAAATAAGTCGTCTCGTCACAACATAGCTAACCATGTTGCTTTTCTAATGCCAGCAGATGTATCAACTCCCACTTTTATTAGACGATCCGCTGAGATTCCCACAAAGTCCCGGCACATAGAGTCGACACCCCCCTCATTCTTATGCGACTCAATCAAACCATCTAGTTGCGCAGCATGAGTCACATCAGCAATCAGCGACCATCTATACTGGCCAATTGCGACCAACCGAGAAGACACGGTGCCGCCTCACGGGGGCGCGTCACAAAGTCGCCCTGATGATACCGAATGAATGGCATCGCTTCGTTAAGCAGGTTGGTGACAACAGCCATCCCTAACTCACCATCAGCTTTTGGACGCTGAGACTTTGGATCGAGCGCCTCAAGGTATACAGCATCTTCACAAACGTGATAATGCCCACACGGGCACTCAAGAGCAATGCGCGTGAACTCCTCCGAACTATACTCATCTAAGACCGGAACATTTAGCTGGTTGGACCAATCCGCACGCTCTACAAATGAGGATCCCTCTGAGTGGACTACCACGAGATAGAGATTGCTATGATCCCAATTCTGCCAGTAAGGGATTAAGCCCTTAAGAGTGGTTGGATAGCATGAGATCACGTGAGGTTTGACCTCGTTGAGAATCTGAGTCACTTTTTCTGGGTGGATGATTCCGGAGATGAATACAGAGACGAAGTCATCGCCCACAGTTTCAAACCACCCGGGCACTGTGTAGATCATTGAAGTCATGTGCTTAGCAGTAAATTTCAAACCACTTTGTAGCCAAAACTGCCGCACACCCAGCAGCGTGTTTGTCAAAATAGCGTCCTGGTTGACTTTGATCGGCAAGGTTTTACCAGATGTACTAAGTGATCTGGTGGAGAAAAGATTGCCTAATGGCCAGCGCTTGCTCACGCAAGAATCGGGATATGCCGCTATCAATTCGTCCTTAGACATAATGGGGAGCTGTTCGAAATCAGCCCAGGATTTCAACAGTTCTGGGCGAAAGCCTATAGCCCTGTATTTTTCTGAATACACAGGGATGTCGTTGTACGCCATGGTCACAAGTTCTTTAACTCGTTCAAACTGCTCCTGCCTGATCTCCTTGATCGCTTTGAATGGATGATTTAAGCAAGCTTGCAACTTATCTTTGGCTAGATCCTCCAGACACGACTGTCCCGTGGCGCTAGCACGCCAGAAGTCCCTGGGTCCCGTTGCCTCAGACTCCCAGTACTGTAAGCGACGATGACTCTCTAGCTTGATGAAGTCAGTTGCAGATCCATTCAGACGCAGCTTGCTGACCGGCGGTGCCTCAAGCAATTTAACACCTGAGGCAAATACATTCTGGGATCCTGTTAAAAGCATCAGATGATTCATAATGCAGTGATCTCCTAGTGATTGCGATATGAAGAATGACTTAACAGCGCGGCCATACGCTGCACCGCTGCTCAAATTTCTCACGATCTTGTAAGAGCAAGAATCATTCCAATGATTTTATTTTGTTCATTTAGGCTAGGAGATTAATTCTCGTCATGAAATTTTTTATTTTGTTCATTGAGAAAAAAAGAGCATATCGCTCGTTATAAAAATGAGTCTCTCAGCAAGAAGTGCACGATCTGCACGATCTGCACGACGGCACGCACCGCACAGCTAACACTTGGCCTAATGCATTCCAATTTGCTGTAGGACTATTTTTTTTCATCACAGAAATTCTGTTGATAAAAAATGGAAAGATGAATCGGCATAGAATACCTAGCTGTGATTGCGACGCCGACTGGTTTGCAACGCACGAGCAGATTGCCAATTATCTCAAGTAAATCAGTCACAATTTACGCGGGTGTGCCGTCCCTACCGGGAAACCCGCTAGATTTTACCGCGCCACCCCCAACGCAAGCATCTGATTTTATTGAAATCAAAAATACTGCTAAAGCTTTTCCCAAATTCTCCCGACAAGGTTTATGTAAGCAAAATGAAGCTTGTCCGAAGGACGGCTGAGAAAGGAGCGTGCTCGATGGCAAACAAAAACAAGCACGATGAAATAGTTAATGCAGGATGTCCGCCGTAGGTACGCTGACGCAGACTTGAGATATTAAACTACTAATTATTTAGTCGGAGGTGGTTGATGGATGGAGAGCGGCATCCTTCGGAGGCCGGTGGGTGAAATCCATAGGCGCGGGTTGTCGGCAGAGGATACCCAAGTAGGTATCGAGCAGAGGGGCGGGTCAAAGGTCTTCGCAGGGGCTGTTGGTCTGGACTCTCGATAGACGGAAACGACGTTAACTTAAACCTTAAGTGTACGGTTTACTTTTTAAGTGAGCAAAATCCAGGAGGTACGTATGCAGAATCGATGCTCGCACACCCGATTGGCAACTGGCTGCCCGCCTTGACGATGCTGAGGTGAGGCATCGCGGTTAGCCCGCAGAGAGCCCACTAACATCGCCAACTATTTGCGCAACGACGAGTTGCGACATTCACTACGAATATATAGACGCGGTTTTTTAGCCGCCGACACAAATAGCGAGCCTCTCCACCGTGGGAGGCTTTTTTGCGTCCCGTTCTCTTGATGTATCGGTGTTATTTAGGATATACGGCACAGGCAGCACCGACTCAGCTCAAAAGAAAGACCTCATGACAGACCAAAAAGCGAAGACCCCAGGCAAAGCTAAGCCCGAAGTAGGTCACCCGGACGCCTGTATTAAAGTCACCAAGAAGGGGGCGGTACCCCTTCGGGATGCGGTCGGTATTCTTCGTTCTTGGCGAAGAAAGCACCCGAATGCTCTGCAGCTTGACGGTAATCCGACGGGGCGCAATAACCTCAAACCTTGGCTACATGTCAGGATCGAAGGGTTTTCTTCCCCTAGACATGACTTTCTGACGAAACACTCGCGTGAGCTCATTGAAGGTCATTATTATAACGGGATTTGGAATTTTCATGGTGATGCCAAGGTAGAGGCTATAGACGGACTGATCGCCCTCTTCGCAGCTGGTGGCGATCCGCTTGATTTTTTGGTGCCGTCAGCGACCTACGAAGCCAAGGCTGAGCACATTGGGGATCAAAATCCCAAATTTACGCTGAACGAGGTCACCGGCGTTAAGGGCTTCTACCTTTATAAAGAGTGATTCCTAGCATCAATTACGGAGTGTCGACATGATAACGCCCAGCAACTCTAGTCCTTGTCCCTGCGGCAGTAAGCAAAACTTTGGCCTATGCTGCGAACCCTACCTGAGAGAAGGTAAAGTGGCGGCGGATCCAACGACACTTATGCGCAGCCGCTACTCAGCATTTTGTCTGGGCGATGTCGCCTATCTAAAGCAGACTTGGCATCCGGAAACCTGTCCTGACGACCTCGGTGCTGATGAACCATCCAACTGGGTCAGCCTCGAAATTATCGACTCTGATGTCGAGGGGGACGAGGGCGAGGTTGAATTTCGGGCGTGCCTAATCTTCGACAATAAGCTCGAGACCCTACATGAAACTAGCTATTTTGATCTGATCGACGGCCGCTGGTTTTATCACTCCGGTGAATTTGAAAACGAAGGCGAGAAGCCGAAGCCGATAGCCAAAAACGCTCCCTGCCCCTGTGGTAGCGGTAAGGTGTTTAGTCAGTGCCATTTTCAGCGTTAAATCTCAAGTATATGATATTCTTAATTAAAACCGAACTGCTCAATTTGTCAAATCTGTGATATATGTCGCGCATTGCTTTTCCGGTGGGCGCGACACACCCCTTCCCTACTGATAACTCAGACGATGACTCAGCCTAAATTTGAACCCAGTGCACTTGGTCACCAAGTCTTAGGGTGCTAATTCTTAAAGAATGGATAACCAATGACAAAATTTTCAGACCTTAATCTGCTCCCCACCCTACAGGCCTCATTAGCGGAGCAAGGGCTAGTGACAGCGACAGAAATCCAAAGCCGAGTGTTACCCATCCTGCTCGCTGGCAAATCAGTCGTTGGAGTTTCCGAGACTGGCAGCGGCAAGACTCTGGCCTACATTCTGCCAGTATTGCAGCATCTAAAAACGCTCGAAAACGACGGAGAGAAAATCACTAAGGACAGCCGCCCTCGCGCTGTGGTCGTCGTGCCAACCCGTGAACTAGGTGAGCAAGTAGCGCGAAACTTTAAGCCCTTCACCCACACCACTCGCCTCAGAGTCCGCAGCCTCCTTGGCGGCACCACGGTGGAAGTCGCTAAGAAGAATATCAAGGGCCCATTCGAAGTCCTGGTTGCCACGCCCGGCCGCCTAGTCAAGCTGCTAGATCGCGGCTTTTTGAACTTAGGTGATGTCCGCGTCTTAGTATTTGATGAAGTGGATCAGATGATGGATCAAGGCTTTTTGCCCGACTCCAAATTAATTGCAGCCGCTTGTCCTGCCGAGAAACAGCTAGTCATGTTTTCGGCAACAGTATCTGGTGAAGTGCAGCAGCTAATGAAGACACTATTTACCGATGCCGAAGTCATTCGCAGCAAGGGGAGCAATCAGGTAGTAGCGACACTCACCACCCGCAACAAACCCGTATCTGACAGTGAACGCTTTAATTTACTACAGTCGGTCCTCCGCGAAACGGTGAGCGGGGGCACCATGATTTTCACCAACACTCGTGACCAGTGTGATGTCCTCGCAGAGGAGCTAGCTAAAGTGCAACGCGAATGCGTTGTTTATCGTGGCTCCATGGATAAAGTTGAGCGCCGCGCCAATCTAAAGGCATTCCGCACGGGTCAAATCGACTTGCTGATTTCAACAGACCTAGCCTCTCGGGGCCTAGATGTGGATCACGTTGGACGTGTAATCAACTACCATCTGCCATACCAGATGGACAACTATCTGCATCGCGCTGGTCGCACCGCTAGAGCTGGCCGTCAAGGCCTCGTGATTAACTTCGTCGGAGAACGCGACAAGATTTTGATCGAGCAATTAAAATCGCCGAAAACTAATAAACCGCAAGCGGGGTCATTTTGCTAAAGTTACCGAAAAACACCCTTAAGCATCCACGCTGCGCCGAGATCGAAGCCTACTTCACCGCGACCGAGGGACCACTTAGGATGCATGGCTCGGTGGCCGTGACTTATTGGGGCCTTGACGCAGCACTGACGCAAGCACTTAAGCGAGCGGCAGCTAGTCAGCATTTTGTGCAGGGACTTGAGCAAATCGATCAGTTCCTCGCTAAAGAGGCCAAAGGGCTGCGTCTGTTGCAGGAGAAAACTGGGCAAGCAGAGGTGCACCGCCTATCTCGTCTATTACTGCTAGCCAACGATGGCAGCGACCGCTTTTACCACAACGTGGAATCTGTGCTGCAAGCGCACAGCAACCGCACCTGGGGTGTCATGATAGCGGCGTCGGCAGAGGTCCTAGGCAAACTGACGACCCCTAAGGGATCGCCGGTTAAAGCATTGTTGATCGCGGATCGTAAGGCTCTGGAGCTATTTCTCGCAGAGTGTAGACCTGCAGCCAAGGCTTAGACCACTGCTTAGATGGGGGCAATCTGGAAAGATTAAAGACTATTCCAAATTGCCTACGCTGCTACCTAAATTAAAGATTTAATTCTAATATCCGATCTTTACGGGCATGGAACTAAATCCAGATAAAAATCACAAGTCCAACAGCGATGCCAAAGCCTCGCTAAAGCGCCTTGGCACGGAACTTCAGCGCCTAGTCGATGACAAGGGCGAGGTTACAACCGTGACCCTTTGCGCGCTTTTGGCAGGCGGGCACATACTACTAGAGGATGTGCCGGGAGTCGGCAAAACAACCTTTATTAAAGCCTTAGGCAAACTGCTTGGGCTCTCTATTGCACGCGTGCAATTTACCAGCGACCTCCTACCGTCTGACATTATTGGCGTCGAAGTCTACGACCAGTCTAGTCATCAATTTGTGTTTCACCAGGGCCCCATCTTCACGCAAATTCTGCTGGCAGATGAGCTCAACCGAGCCTCGCCGCGCACACAGTCAGCATTGCTGGAGGCCATGAGTGAGGGACGTGTCACCATAGATCATCAAACACACGTACTACCGCAGCCCTTCATTGTTTTTGCCGCACAAAATCCGGTGGAGAGTATAGGAACCTATGAATTGCCTGAATCCCAACTCGATCGATTTGCCGCTAAGCTGCACATGGGTTACCCCAGCGAAAGACGAGAACTAGAGATTTTTCAGGCTGCTCGCAGGGACCCGCTGATTGATGTTCCCTCGAGCGTTATAGAGGGAGAGAGCATTCATCAGTTAAGTTCCATGGTCGACACTATACACATCTCGGACCAGGTCGCACGCTATGTAAAGAGGTTCATCGATCGCTCTAGAACCGCAGCTAAGTTACGCCTCGGCATTTCGACCCGTGGTGGTGTTCTTTGGTTACGCATGGCAAGGGCCTTAGCGATTTTGAGAGACCGCGACTTTGTTACACCGGACGACCTACAGACCCTTGCTATGCCGTGCTTAGCGCACCGGGTCCTGGCACAAGCTGACGCTACCTCAACCGAGGTCATCCGCAGTTTACTAACCCAAGTGGATATTATCTAGGTCATGTATTATCCCAAGGTCAATCGTGGCATCTCGTTTACAAAACCTGGGATGTACTCGTTTTGCCTTATCCTACTCATAGGACTGATTGCGGTTAGCAGCGGAATCAACGCACTATATGTGTTTTTGAGCTCAGGTCTTGGAGGCTTTATTGTTTCCGGGCTACTGTCAGAACTAGCCATGAAGAGTTGCACTATTGAGACAGCCAGCGCCGCCCTCGCTGATGCACACACCGCCTTTGAACTTAGCTTTACGATAAAAAATCATAGCTCATGGTTTTCTGTATTTCAGATGCAGAATTTCTTTATGCATGACACCCCTAGATTCAGCCTGATCGCACGCCCACCTGAGTCACTTGGACAGGCCCGAGTCATCTCGATAGCACCTAAAGTATCCCAGCAAAGTAAGGTGACCATTCAAGGCTTGCCACGCGGTGAATACGGGAGCCTAAAAACAGTCCAGATCACTACGTTTCCTTTTGGGATTTTGGCGAAATTCAAACTCGGCATGGTCTCAAGCTCGATACTCGTAGCGCCTAGCGTTGATGAGAGCTTGTTGAGCAAGCTGCATGGTGTTTTAAAACAAAGGCTACTGCAATCGGCCAATGAGCTGGATTTTTATAGCCACAGACCCTTTGCCGGCAGCGATGGCCGACGCCATATTGATTGGAAAAAAAGCGCCAACAAGCCCACATCTCAATGGGTGATTCGGCAATTTCGCTCACCGAATACGAACTCCGCAGTGCGCCTAGATATCCCCTGGAGCTATCTCCGCGAACTAGGTACGGAACAAGAGTACGAAGACTTCTTGGTCCGGATTCGAACTACAATGCAGGTTTTAGACGATCATCAAAAATCCTATCTCCTGGATTTCGGTCGTAACATCGAGGTCACTGGTAGTGACTCTTGTCGTGCCACATTGGCATTGATTCCTACCTTTGCTGAGCGTGACCGAGGGCCGCGACTACCGTATGGATATAAGCCAAAAAAGGTTCCCACCAATATGACGCTCCACCTAAATGAGAGCGAAATAAACTGGCAAAAAGCTCCGGCATCCTCGAATTTCTCAGCAGGCTCGATATGAAACGATCATCAACCCTGAAAATTGGAGAATACTACCGACTAAGCTGGCAACTTCTGCTTTTAGTAGACTGCGCCGTAGCTATAGCATCGAGAGTCGCTCGCCCGCCTGTGATCCTAGTCTGTTTTACACTCGCAGTGATGATCGTATCAAGCATGGCACAGCGCTGGCAGAATCATAAGCGACGCATAGGACTAGCCATTGGGGCATCACTGTTGGTCCTGGTCATACAGCAAGGCCTAAAAGCTAATCACACCGAAGATTTCGTGACGATCATGATTGAGTTGATCTGTGGATCCTTGCCGTGGCTGCTTCTTAGTTACGACCGCCCACGCTCCTATTGGCTGGCAATCCTGAATATTGTCGTGATTGGCGTTGGCAGCATGACTTTGGGATCGACAGGTCTCGTATACATTGGCTTCATGATTTTAATTATCCTACTGATGCTAAATCTCAATGCTGCCAACCTATACTTTTCTGACACCCTACAAAGTCAAAGTGGAGAAACCTTACCGAAAAGCTATTTTCGTCAATTCCTCTATGTGATACCCGTCGGATTTTTCTCAGCTTTAGTCATTTTTCTCTTCTTCCCACGCGTGCAAAGCTTCAGTTTACACTTAAACGACGGACGTAGTGGCCATTCAACCGGCTACTCAGGATTGGTTAATTTGACAGCAGAAGGCAAGCTTGAGGTTTCTCATGATCTAGCATTCATGGTGGAGTCAGAGGACAAAAGATGGTTGCGAACCGGCGCCAACAAACTGCTATTCCGCGGTGATACGCTCACAACATTTGACGGAATTCACTGGAGAAATCACATTTTTGATTTTCGTCCCAGTGACGCGGCGCGAGACACTAGGATAGCTAAGGAGCATGACTCCGAGATGACCACCGCTTTGATTCATCTTGAACCGAGCATCAATGCTACTGTTTTTTACCCAGGTGTACTCATGGGTATAAGCAGCCCCCAAAACATAGCTACGCATTTCCTGATCAATCAAGCAGGTAGCTTGATTCGTGATCCATTCAGCACTGGACGCTACACCTACGAGATCAAGATTTCACAACCTCTCACGGTCGATCAGCTCGAATTGTTGACTTTGAGCAATCTAAAGCAAGCCTTAGACCCGGTCACTCGCCCACTACCCTATGAACTTGCGACCATTGATCTGGATACCTATTTGTCTATACCCCCATCGGTAGGCGAGGCCGAATACTTCAAATCCTGGCTAAATGAATTAGCAATCGATCCGGCCATAGCAACTTTGGCAGACGTAGAAAAAAAACTAAGTCTGCTATTCTCCACCAAGTTTAAAACTACGTTAACCAACAGCTTCTCAGGTACCGATGCACTGGCCAGCTTTCTCTCCAACGAGCGGCACGGGCACTGTGAGTATTTTGCGACCGCCGCGGCTTTAACTCTCCGCGCACTTGGCCTACCTACACGTTTAGTCGTAGGTTATCATGGAGGTATATTTAATGAATTCGTCGACACTCTGGAAGTTCGCGACGAAGATGCCCACGCTTGGGTAGAGACCTATATTCCCCGGCATGGCTGGCATGCATTTGACCCCACCCCAGTATCAGACGATTTAATTTCAAATGCTATGTCGACACTTCGCCTAATTACTAATGGTATTAATTTTTGGATGCACCGATATGTCATTAATTACGATCAATCTGCACAAAGAGATTTAATTAAGCAGCTGCAAGCAATCGGAAGGCATGGCCCAGAAAACACCCTCGATCATAAATCACTCATTAAATTTGGCGAATCAGCAGCAGCCTTATTAGTCGCGGCGTTAGTAACGCTTTGGCTAATAAGACGCTGGATAAAGCCAACGAAAGAGCAAAAACTACCGCGCTACTATCAGATTTTTTTAAAACGAATGCAGAATTTTGGCTACGATCGGCTAATCGGCGAAAGTTTTGAGCACTATCATAGTCGCTTAGTGTCGGTATTAGGCGACGATAACATGCTAGAAGCGGTAGATAAAGCGATCAGCCATGATCTATACAGCGCACAACCCAAATCAACCGATGAGCAAAACGAACTGCAACGCAAAATCCAGACTTGGCGCCTACCAAAGCCCCCAAGTGGTTCATGACG
>CAIWTN010000200.1 GCA_903915625.1 uncultured Pseudomonadota bacterium
CGCAAATACTTGGACATATTTTTATGGACGCCAAAATACTGGGTATAAAGACTGATCAGGTCGCTGTGAATTTTGGGATTACGGTAATCGCTATTCGGGGAGTTCGGTTGCATATCTGTCATTTTTTGCGTATCTCATAGCTTGAGAGGGGAGTTGCAGGGAAGGTGTGGAATGCTCGCATTCTGCCCTTAGTCAATCTCTTTCATTGTGTGACGTCCTCTACTTGGTTTCTAGAGCCAAGTTATGTATTCCAATGCGGATGCGTCTGCAAACGGGAGTTAAATGAGGCCGTATGACGGCGTCCGCCTATACCAACAATTCCAATAATTATTGGATCTGGGTGGGTACGACGACCAACAACAACAACTACAACAACAATTATGCCGTCAGGTGTATTGTCCCGTAGTTCGTGGCGAGACATCGAAAGGATCAGATAGCAATGATCCCCTCTCTCTTTAACAGTGCGACTGGACGTAGGATCATTTTGGTGAAGCTAGCGCCAGGGACAAAATACTTTTGCAGCCTGTGAAACTGGTGCAGGTAGATACTGCGGCGAAGGTGGTATGAGTTGGCATGGCCCATGGTACCGTAATACGAATTAATCACCTGCATCATATTCTGCAACAGCCCCACGGTGGGCAATAGGGGCAGCTTGATCATGCCGGCGCGGATGTCGCGGCCGTAGCGATTGTTGGGCGGTGGATTAAAGTGTGGGAAAGCTACGGGATCAAGTAGGTGATTAAAGAAGTAAAGCCGCCGGCGAAGCGCTTTCACTGCACGCCTACGAACCTGAATGCTGTGGGGCCGGACTATATAACCCAAGTAGTCGCAGCCACGGTGAGTGGGTTGGATTAAGGTCTTCTTGGGATGAAGCTTTAGCGCTAGATCTTGCCCCAGGAAAGTCGAGATCTCTGCCTTCCAGCGGTTAAGCTGTTCGGGACATTCGTGCAGCAGCACAAAATCGTCGACGTAGCGCAGGTAGTGCTTGGCTTTGAGGTGGTGTTTGACAAACCGGTCTAGCTCGTTCAGATAGACATTAGAAAAGAATTGCGACGTCAATGAACCGATCGGCATTCCCACATCTGGCTGGGTATGAAATAAACTCTTATGCCTGGGTATCTGTCTAAGAAGATGCCGATTGCCCGTGTAAATTGGCTTATGTGCTGGGTTTTGACCTAGGACCTTAGCTATAATCTCGAACATGAAGTGACGTTCATCAAGTCCGATCTCAGGTAGCTGCTCAATATGCCAGTATACGACCTCCCTAAGCCGGGTGCGATTGATGCTAGTGAAATAAGATTCGATATCACATTGCATATAGTAGGCCGTCGGCGGTAGCTGCCGCATGAACTTTTGCAGTCTTCTAACCGCGTGATGCGCGCCCTTGGTTGGCCTGTTGGCAAAAGAATCAAATATGAGACGTCGGTCAATTAGCGGCATAAGCCGGTCGACGAGCAAATGGTGCACAAGTCGATCACGGAAACTGGGTGCGAAGATTTCTCTGATCTTAGGTTCTTTGACTGCGAAGCACCGGTATCGGCCGGGCTGATAGAGTCCCAGGGCCAAATCGAGCATCAGCTGATTTAGCAAGTCATAGAGCTGATAGATCTCAGCCTTGCGTTGGGCGCTGCTAGAGGTTTGCTGGTATGCATACAGCAGATCGAATTCATCGGTGATGTCTATGGCCACGGCATTAGCCTGAGTGTTGGTCGTTGGCTGTTCGAGTGCTATGACACACGGTGTATCAAAAAACTTCCAGTCTGGCTTGGTGCCGATCCCCCTGTTCAATAAATATCCCATTTCTGAACGCCAAAAACGCGCCCTGAAAGCCGCGTCCTGGTGTGGGTGTTTTTGAGGGGGTTTTTTGAACTCACGCTACCGGGGGATTAAGCTGTCTTCTTGGTCTTGTGTTTCTTCCCCGGTGCACGCTTCTTCGGCTTATCACTGACCTCGAAGACTATTCGAGCCTTCTTTCCCATAACGGAAGCAAGCTCAGCAATTGTGGCGAGCTTTAAATTTGCCTGTCCATTCATAATGAGACTCGTCTGACGAGCTGTTGTATCCAAGCGGCGCGTAAATTCATTGAACCCTATTCTTTCCGACGCCATGTATTTAGCAACGGCACTAGAAACGTCATCTTGGAGAACCTTGAGAGCAGTTAGATCGCGATCAACACGACGATCATTCTCAGTGATCTCCTCCGCCGTGAATAGTTCGCGGCGAATATCTTCATAGGATTCAAACTTTTCGACTTGTTCTCGGGTAATCTTTGGCATGATGTTTTTCTCCTGACCTTATTGCTTGCCGTCGCCGCTACCGGAATTCTCAAGGCGACGGCGAGCCTTTTTGATATCCCTGTCCTGAGTGCTCTTCTCACCTGCAACAAGTAAAACCACGAGCGATTCATCCACCCATGTGTAATAGACTCGGTACCCCGGACCCGTCGTTCGGTCCCGAAGCTCCCAAAGATCGTCGCCAAGAAAACGCACGTCCGGGAGCACAAGCAAGCGTCCTGCTTTTGCCAGTTTCGTGAGAAGTCGATCGACGGCCAGTGCACCACCTCGGTCGTGCTGTCGGAGATCCGCGAGCCACTCCTTTACGGGCTTACGTCCCCTCACGTCCTGCCAACAGCGAATTACCACCATCTTATCGGCCTCCCGCAGAAGAACTTTACTACAATATACTAGTATATGTAAATATACTAGTATATCAAAGACTTGTCTTGGTCAGGTTAGTTGCTGAACAGATTACGCTGTGTAAGAATACTTCTAGTTCAGTCAAAACATAAGGTGGGTATCGAAAAATGGACTGTCGACCTATAGCGTTACGCGTTACTGAGTTGGCTAGAATCAGTGGCATTGGCAAGCCTGCAGTGTCGATGGCTCTAAAGGGTGTCGCCAATGCTCCGGAAAAACTCGAGCTGGCAGGTGGCAAGATTGTCGGGATCTTACCCGAAACAGTTCAAGAGTTTCTTCTCGCACGCGGCCAGTCCAACTTAGCCAAAAATTCGCTAATCGTGCTCTCTACCCAAACGGGGGGCTGCGGCAAGACTAGCTCTTGCATCAACTTGGCCGCTGCTGCGCGGCGTATGACGTCCCGGCAATCAGCTATCGTCTTGATCGATGCTGATAGCCAGGCATCGCTTTCGCTCCAGGCAAGCGGTACCGCAGCTGGTGACGATGAACCAATCCTTCTTTCTTGGATCGAGGGAAAAGTGAAGTCGGTCGCGGATTTGCTAACGCAAGTCGGAGAAAACGTATGGTTGATACGCTCCAATCTCAACAACGCTTTTCTCGATCGCGCCATGGGACGACCGCAACTAATAAAAACGGCAGCAACCAAGCTTGTTCGTGAATTGATCGATCATTTTGGAGCGGGTACCAAGATACTAGTAGATACACCGCCTCAGCTAAGCTCTATCGGGCAGTCCTTCATAGTTGCTACGGCCGCCATGAACCAGGACGAGGTAGGTACTCTTCTTGTGCCAATCCGTTTGGACGACTTCGGCGTCAAAGGCGCACAAATCGCAATAAGCGAGGCTAATGAGGTAGTTAATGCCTTTTTTAACACCTCGGTAAAAGCACTTTGCTTCGTCAACGGATTTGACCAAAGAACGAAAAACAGCGTTCGTACCCTCTCGGCTATTACCAGAAATCCGGTGCTCAATGATTTCCTTGCACCCGTTGCTATTCGTCACTCTAGCGAGATAGCACGCTCGATTGCGCGCCGCTCGTCGGTCTTTACCGACTACAAGAATGCTACGACCATCGGTGCGGATTACATGGACCTTCTGTTGTCAGCTCTGGGGTGTGAGCGTGACGAGAGGACGGAGTAGTTGTGGACCTAAACGCAATCAAAGCCAAGGCCGGCATAAGTGACAACTCGAGCGCCGAGAAAACGCCGATTTCTACGGACAGCTCTCGTCGTTCCGGTGACTCTGTTGGTAAGCGGCGCTTTTGGTATCCGGAGCAGGACAACTCCACGACCTCTCCATTTGGGTCCCCACCGGAAGCTAACTCGGACAAAAACGGTGAGCAAAGGGGTAGCAAAGGGGTAGCAAAGGGGCAGCTGAACGGTGAGCAAAGGGGTAGCAAAGGGGTAGCAAAGGGGCAGCTGGAAAACGAAACCTCACTGCTCAACGGTGAGCAAAGGGGTAGCAAAGGGGCAGCAAAGGGGCAGCTGAACGGTGAGCAAGAAAATCGCGAAAGGGGTAGCAAAGGGGTAGCAAAGGGTGAGCAAGAAAAAGCTACCTTCGGACAGCTCGTTGGTCTTCAGCGCGAGCTCGTCCTCTTGGTGTACGAGTCGATGCAATCAAGAGGAGAGGACTGGGCAGAGCCAATGTCCTCAACAGCACTCGCAGAGCGAGTTTCCACAAGTCGGGCAACAATAAAAGATGCTCTAAGGCGTTTGAAAAATAAGGGAGTCCTTGTTCTAGGAGATGCCAAAACTGGGAACGGTGGATGGGTTAGATACGGGGTGACAGCGGCTGTTAAAGCCGAAATTTTTGCATGGCAAAGGGGTAGCAAAGGGGTAGCAAAGGGGCAGCTGAACGGTGAGCAAACCGCCCCTAGTAGTAGTAGTTATAAAAATACTAATTTATTAACTACTACTACTGCCGATGTCGAAACGCGCGCGTGCGCAGAAGATGAATGGTCACCCCAGGACTTGGACTACTCGATGCTGACCGACATCGGTTTTGGCAAATCGCAGGTTCTCCAATTGCGAAGCCTCGGCATCCCATTCGACATCGTTCAGCGTTCGCTGGTGCACTTTGATTTCGAGCTGCGTCACACGCAGAGCGGCAAGACGATTCACGAACCTCTGGCGCTGCTGATGAAGCGGATGCGTCAAAATGGCTGCTGGCCGGCACCGGAAGAATTCGAAAAGCGACATGCGTATTTTCGCAATTTGTTCGACGAGAGAGACCGCCAGATTCAAGAAAGCCCGACCGTCAGCGAGCCGAACAGTGACACGCGGGAAGCCTGGGAGTGACGTGTGCCGTCTACAGCAACCGACGGTCCCCCCGAGATTCTCAGGTGAGCGCGAGGAATTAATTCGGCGAAATCCTTGCGGCCCAATTGTTTCGTGGTGATGTCAAAAATAAGGGCGTTTTCAGCCAATCCTGCGGACTTTTTTAGAGATGTTACCCAACCCATTACTCGGGACTGCAAATGCCACTGAAGGCATGTTTAAGGGCATTCAGGGCTATCTCCTGGAGCTGGGTGGAGCTCAGGTCGAGGATTCTGCAGCAGACGTAATTTTACTCTCCGCAATAAAAAATCTCGGCGAGCATTTATTAAAGACCGGCTGCCCGAGTCAGTGGGGACTACGGCGGAACGGTCTACAGATTACGTGAGGATGTTTGGCGAGCACTTATGCTGATGCGCGGTACTTATGTATCGACTCCTGTATCGACCTGTATCAACTCCTGTATCAGCGCCCCTTAGTAGTAGTAGTTTAATTAAAGATTTAAGTTTTAATACTACTACTACTGCGCGGAACGAGATGGACGCTCTGCCACCGGAGTGGCGGGAGGTAGATTACTTGCCGCTTAACGATGTCGATTGTCCATTTGGGCCGAAACAACTTCGTCAGGCTCGATCGTACGGAATGAGTCCGGAAGCCTTGCAGGAATGTATTTACAATTTTGCATGGGCGTTGAGTAAAAAATGGCAACCACCTGGCGGATTCCAGACTTCGCCTCTTAATTTCTTCATGGGGTGTTTGAAAACGACTGGCGTCTACGAGCACGATGGATATTACAGGCAAAGGCAAATGCGACGTGAGAAAGAGCAAGGGTGGTTAAATTCCCGTCGTCATCAACAAAAAGACGAAACTGGAGACGGAGAATCAGAAGTTTGCCACCAAGGATCCGATATCCTCGATAATCACGAGCGATCTATTTGGTGAAAACCTTGGAGCCCAGGGGTTATGTCCGTAAATCAAAAATGACAGCGTTTTTAGCCAATTCTGCGGAAGTTTGTAGCGGGATGACCCTTGCCCTTACCTGGCGCAATTAAGGCGATTGAATGCCGGTTAAGGCCCTTCTAGGGGCGGTCTTGGTGTCGACTGGAGTCGATGGTGACCCAGCGATGGCTGTGATAAGTGGTACTGGATTAACGGTTAAAACTCCATAAGTGTCTGATATTAAATATTATTAAAGTTTTTTTTATGTTAATCCGATAAGAAGAGTAGTTTCGAGTTTTTCGAGTGTTGCGGCTGTTTCGATAAAATATTATACTTGTTTCGCACGCTGTATCCACAGCGAGGATGGTTAACATGAACGCTAATGTGCCCTACATTCCCACTGACGAAGACCGCGAACTTGCAAAGGAAACTTTGCCACAATTACAGCGGTTAGTAGCTCGTCTTAAGGACGAAAGCGCCGAAAACACGCCGCGACTTGTAAGTGGTGAAGATAAAATAGTGCTCCCCGCAAATGCCTTGGCACTACTTACCGCGTTCATTGAAGAAACTGCCCAAGGGCACGCTGTTTCGGTGGTTGCAACAGCCACTGAGTTGACAACACAAGAGGCCGCCGATTTTCTCCAGGTATCTCGGCCCTTCATCGTCAAAGAGCTTGAGGCGGGCAAGATTTCATTTGTACGACGAGGACGCTACCGACGACTTAGAATGGTCGATCTCATTGCTTATCAAGAAGAACATTCATATCGAGCCGAACGGGCTCTCCAAAAGTTAGCCGATTTGTCGCAGCAATTGGGTCTCGATGAATGAACTGTAAGGTGTGCCGAGGTGACGATGTTCCGCATAGCAGTCCTTGACGCATGCGTGCTTTATCCAGTTGTGCTACGTGATTTTTTTATAACTCTGGCTACTGCGAAGCTGTACGAACCACGTTGGACGCATGCGATTCATGATGAGTGGATTCGTAGTGTTATAAAAAATCGACCAAACATTACGCGAGAAAATCTTCTGCGGGTTCGACAACTTATGGACGAAGCAGTACCTCAAGCGTTGATAAACGTGTTGCTACCGGAAGCAGTTGTATTGCCACAGCTCAGAGATCCTAACGATAAGCATGTTATCTTGGCAGCCATTGCAGCGAAGGCGGCAGCAATTGTAACCTTTAATCTGCGCGATTTTCCCATAGAGACACTTAAATTATTCAACATTACTGCGATTCATCCAGATGATTTTGTATCTGATTTTACACTGACTAACCCAGACCAAGTCCTCGCTTGCTTAGAACTACAGCGTGCCCGGTTTCGTAATCCTCCGTACAGCAATGACGAATTGCTCGATATCCTTGAAAAGCGTGGACTTTCTCGTACGGTAAAAAACCTCAGATCAATGATCCCGCGCTAATTTGTTTCGGCAAAGGCTAACATGATGCAAAGCCACAAGGCGGGGTGTGGACAGAAAATTAGATTAGATGAAAATTGAACTCGAACTAGCCGGACAAACTCAAAGCTAACTCTATGGGAAGCAGATCATTGATCGACTTAGTGCCGATCTAAGTGATCGTTTTGGTAGAAGTTTTTCTAGGCCAAACATCTATAGATTCAGGTCTTTTTATCTCATGAAAAAGATTGTCTCAACACCTGTGACACAATCTTTTCCCCTAAGCTGTGTTTCCGGGGTCTAGGGAATCCTCGGTGTTCACACCCGGGGGGGGACGTCAAAAATAAGAATTATGGTCGCAAACTCCCCAGCGTCCATCCAATCTGAGTTCGAATTAATAATTAAAGGTCGACATGCAATTTGCCGATACGCTATTATGTCCATAGCTAAAGCCATGGCTTTAGCTTGAAGGGGTTACATATATGACTACAAATTCTTTGCGTATTGTCCCTGCCGGCCAGTTTAAGAATCAATGTCTCGCACTGATGGACGAACTAGCAGCTAAGGGAGGAGAACTGGTAATCACCAAACATGGGCGCCCGGTTGCTAGGTTAGTTCCAATTGCCGATGATTTAGATGGCGTACCTATTGTCGGGTCGATGACCGGGACAGTTACATATATCGAAGACGACATAACCACTCCGATCGATGTTCAATGGGAAGCTAGTCATGACTGAAGCTGCGACGGAAGGTCCTGTGGTTCTGCTCGATACCTGCGCCTGGATCTGGCTCACAACTGGACACGAGCGTTTTACCTCTGCGGCATGCCTTCATGATGTCGAAGCTGCTGGACTCAGCGGTCGTCTCTTTCTTTCGCCGATCTCAATGTGGGAGCTTGCAATGAAAGTTGCAAAAGGCAAGCTCGCCCTCTCCACTCCAACGCTTGAATGGATTCAGCAGAGTAAGCGTCGCTCGCGAATCTCAGATGCACCAATGAGGGCCGAGACGGTCGTCGACAGCACCGTACTGCCGGGCGATTTTCATAATGACCCTGCTGACCGACTTATTATCGCCACTGCCCGCTCCCTTGACGCCCACCTTGTCACTGGTGATAAGTCAATCATCGCTTATGCTCGTGGTGGATTCGTCAAAGTATGGAAGCTTTAACCCAACCGCTTACAGCTTCCAGCGTATTGTTTAGCGTATCAGGGCGTAACGCAGGGTGGGCGGGAGAGCAGTCGCCGGTGCCCGCCGGAGGCTACTACTGGGGGTACTAGGGGTCCAAGTAGGCCCCTAGCTGCCAGCGCTAGCGAGTGGCAGGAACGAGCAAGCACAGCGCGGCGATGTCAGGGGGCAAGTGACTTGGCCCCATGCTTGCTATCCTACCCAAACACAATCATCCAAGACCCGCTTTAAATCAAAAATACAGCCTCTACAAAAAACTGTGCTCAGTTAAAGCGCCAAACACGTACACATTACCGTCTAGTCTCTCACCAATATTTCGTTCACCCTTAATCACATAGTGACGCTCACAAGGAAGCAATACGGGAGCCTCCCGAAACTTTTAGTTTATGTGACATCCGATCACTTTTTTTGCCGCGGCTTGTCCAATAAAGCAGCCTGACGGCCGCCACTTTTAGAAAGGGCAGCGGTCACACTTTCTTGCCGTGTAGTGTGCAAGCAGCGAGGAAAGCTCTGACATAGTTGCGGGGCGTCCGGTTATATAGTTTTCGCGGCAGTGTGCCACAAGCATGCTGCCGCCCGGTGTATGTGACGCAGGCCTTGGCATCACATGATAGGCGCGACACTTGTCACAGTTCCCGTCGGGCCGGTTTCATGTAGAGGTTCCACGCTGCCGCCACAGTTTGGCTGCGCCCAGCTCATAGTAGTTCCGGGGCGGGTTTTCTAGAAAGCTGCCCCTATCTGGCGGGGAGACTAGGCGAGAGCTGCCAGGATCACCTGTGGCGGGGACTCGTAGATTTAAAGCGGCGCATACTATGCTTCCAACCTACTCTCGAAGGCGAGGGCAAGCATGGGCGCGGCATGCCGCGCCCCCCAGACAAGACGCCAAAGGCGTCTGCTCTCTGGTCATCGCTACGCTCGACCAGCTAGTGGCTTTGCCCCTAGTACCCCTTGCTTGACGCGGCAAGAAAGAGCCACTTTCCGGCCTCTCTCAGAGCGGGAATACGAGTGAGCAGCACATCGCCGGATCTCCTGTCGACCAGGGATGATCAGAAAGTCTCATATTTTAAACTCCGCATGTGTTTCAGTATCAGTCTAGACGCTAGCCTCGACTTTGAGTAGGTCGCTGTGAACCTGCGCGGTAAAAAAACTGACCAAAAAGACAGCTTAAAAGCGCGCCACAAAACGTGCAAAAACTCGTGCCCGGTTTAAATCCGCAAATGTTTCCTGACTAGTCAGCAGTGGCTAGACAAGGCGAGAGGACTCCCGTCACGCTGAAAGCAGCGCGGCAGAACAGCGTCAGAGAAGACCGCTTTTAAGCAACCGACACACTACCAACTCTGGGCCTAGGCGTGCGACTCATTTTCCGCCTACGACTGCCACCACAAAGACGGAGTCTTTGTGAACTCCACTCAGTGGACGGCTGACCATAACTTGTAGTAAAAGACAGGGACTGCCAAGAAAACTCAAACACAGACTTGTACGCTCTCATGGTCATGCCACGGTTTTTTGCTCACACCTACACAGATCGGCGGTCATTTGATTTTGTAATTTTGCGCACCACGAAACACAGACTTCACGAGGCCGACGTTACACTAAAGCGCGCAAAGTTAATCCAACAGTCGGGCAGTCGGTCGGCGCGCACGGTTCCGTGCAGATTCGCGCGGTATACCGCGCACAGGCTGAATAAGGGCGAGATTTCAGCTTGTTAGATAAAAAAACCGTTTAATTCGTATACGCGCGTATACGTAAAAAAAGAACAAATACAGTCAATTATGGGTTAAAGCGAAGCGCCCCCCGCACTTTAGGTGCATAGGGTGTGTAGAAAACCCTTAAGCAAATGAGGCCATCCTGAAGGGATGGCCGAAGGCGCAGCGAAGCGGAGAAGGAAGCGGCGAAAGTTCTTTCCACCGAAAGAGTGGTTAGCTTGGTCGGTCTTGGTGACGCTAAAAGCTGATTTCAGCAATTCCCATCCCTGAAGGCATATGTCAAAAAATCTGACAGTAAGGTTTAAGCTTTCGAATCTTTAACCTAAATAGCTGTCATTTATTTTCGCTAAAGTTGCGAAGGATTATACCGATCACCATTCTTGGTAACAAAGAGATAGCCGCATCAGCAGGACTCAGTCAGTAGCAGACTAGCTCGCGGCCAGCTCCGGGGAGACCCAGGTGGGAGAAAAGGCGAACAAAATATCAATCACGTCACGACGCACTAAGCTTTTTTTGTGCATTGTGGCCGGATCGTTTGCCCTTCTTTTAAACGCTGCAGCTAGCTTCGCTGCCGACTACAGACTCAGTTACTCCGGCCGCCTCACGCAGTCAGACGGTGCTCCTGTCTCTGGGCCTGTCGATATGACAGTTAAATTTTGGACCGACATCAGCAGCGGCAACACGCTTGGCTCGCAGATTGACTACACTGCAGTGCCTCTTAACCAAGGGGTGTTTTCCCTACCACTGGAGCTAAACAGTGCGCAGGTAGCAGCTATCTTTCGCGACGGATCGGAGCCAGTTTACATTGAAGTAACCGCCGCTGGTAAAACCTATCCCCGCCAGCAGTACAACTACGTACCTTATGCTTTAAGGGTGCCGGTCGACGGCTCGTCGGTTGTGTTTGATCAAAACGGCAACCTCGGCCTTAAGGGAGTGCCGCAAGCCTCAGCCGGGAGTTACTTAACGTCCGACGGTAGTGGCGGTGTGTCGTGGCAGAGCCCCAGCTTTGGCTCGCTGACACCGCAAAGTGTGAGTGCGTCGAAACCCAGCTCAGGCCAGGTGCTGACCTTCGACGGCGGACAGTGGCTGCCGAAGAGTGTGAGCATTACTGGAGCAGGCGGCGGCACCGTTACCAGCCTGACTGCGGGAGCGGGATTAACTGGGGGAACAATCACAAATAGTGGCACCATTGGTCTCGCTAATGTCGGCACTGCAGGTACTTACGCCAAAGTCGTCACGGACGCCCAGGGCCGCGTAACTTCTGGCTCGTCTTTAATAGCTGCGGATCTCCCGCCGCTAAGTGCAGCTCTGATTACTTCGGGAACCCTCGCAGCCGCCAACGGCGGTACGGGAGTCAGCTCAACTGCGACCTTCCCGCTATCAGGCGTTGTGGTGACAGAAACGGCAATTGAGACGCTCACCAATAAGATTCTTAGCGGTGCCACGATCAACGGCGCATCAAGTATCAGTGGCTCAACCACAATTAATACGACCAGCACGATAAATTCAGGTGCCCAAACTGTATCGGGCAACGTCACGATTCAGGGCAACAATACGACGGCAAATAAACTGGTGCTTAACGACAAAGGCTCGGCTAATTCAGTCTCCTTGAAAGCTCCTGATAATCTGACATCGTCAATTGTCTGGGAACTACCGAGCACCAACGGCTCAGCTGGGCAGGTACTCTCAACAAATGGCTCAGGGACACTGAGCTGGGTATCTGCAGCTGCCGGTAGCGTAACAAACGTCAATGGCACGGCTCCAATCTCAGTGACAACCGGTACATCAACGCCAGTCATTTCGATGCCCCAAGCAAACGGCGCGACCAACGGCTACCTTAGCTCGGCGGATTGGACGACCTTCAGTAACAAACAAGCTGCTGGTAACTACATCACAGAGCTCACGGGCGATATCACGG
This sequence comes from uncultured Pseudomonadota bacterium, assembly GCA_903915625.1. Lineage (GTDB taxonomy): Bacteria > Bdellovibrionota_B > Oligoflexia > Oligoflexales > CAIYRB01 > CAIYRB01. The sequence goes on from CAIWTN010000200.1 coordinate 12,112, forward strand.
CGACGGGGCCCGGATCTGCGGCAGGCACGCTTGCTTCCGTTGCCATCCAAGGAACCTCGACCAAAGTTACTTACGATGTGAAAGGCCGTGTCAGGTCTGGCACATCTTTAACAGCTGCGGATATCCCGCCGCTAAGTGCAGATCTGATCACTTCCGGCACTCTTTCGGCAGCTAGCGGTGGTACCGGGGTCAGCTCGACTGCGACCTTTCCGACCTCAGGCGTGGTGGTCACTCGTGACGAGGCGGAAACTCTGACTAACAAGACTTTATCTGCCGCCGTAATTAGCGGCGCATCGAGCATTGGCGGCTCCACTACGATTAATACAACTGGCACAGCTGCGACGGGAGCACTGACGGCTGCGACTGTGATCTCACAGGGTAACGCCACGATTCTGGGCAATGGCACTGCCGCTAGTAAACTCATCTTAAGTAACAAGGACAACACCAACAGCCTTGCGTTTAAAGCGCCAGACAGCTTTCCTGGATCGGTGGTGTGGACGCTGCCCGGTAGCGATGGCATCAGTGGGCAGTTGCTCACCACTAATGGTTCCGGGACACTGAGCTGGGCGTCAGGTGCCTCTCCTGTTGGATCAGCTGGCGGTGACCTATCCGGTAGTTTCCCAAGTCCTACCGTAGCGACGGTTGGGAGCTCATCAGCGGCGGCCATCCATAGTGCTGAGCTTGCAGCTAATGCTGCTACTGCCGGCAATACGGCATCGACCTTGGTTAAGCGTGATGCCTCTGGCAACTTTAGTGCAGGTAATATCACCGCCAACCTAACTGGAAGTGTAACGGGTAACATCACTGGTAATCTAACAGGCAACGCCTCAACAGCCACCTCAGCAACAAGCTTTACAGGGCCTCTTTCGGGAGACGTGACTGGGACTCAAGGTGCCACATCGGTTGCGAGTGTGGGTGGAGTGACCGCAGTCAATGTGGCTAGCGGGGCAACTTTGGCGAATAGCGCAGTGAGCATCAACACGCCATCAACCATTATCAAGCGCGACGGCTCCGGCAACTTTAGTGCCGGCACCATAACGGCGAATTTATCGGGCACAGCCTGGAACGCCACCTCGGCCGTGTCATTTACCGGACCTCTTTCGGGCGATGTGACGGGGACGCAGGGTACGACGGTGGTATCAACAGTAGGCACCTCGTCAGCGGCAAACATTCATGCTGCAGAACTCGCTGCCAATGCTGCAAGCTCATCTAATAGCTCACTCGCTCTAGTAAAGCGTGACAGCAACGGCGGCTTTAGCAGCGGCCAAATCAGTGCGACAACACCAAACGCTACGGCTCAGGGTTTGGTCGTTAAAGGATCGGCTAGTCAGACGGCTAATCTTCAGGAGTGGCAGGACAGCACCGGTGCAGTGCTTTCGGCTATGAGCTCAGCTGGATATCTAAAGTTAAAAGACAGTGACGGCACCGATAATTATGTGTCCCTTCGTGCTAGTCCCACGATGGCTGCAAATTTGACTTATACTCTACCAGGCACAGTATCAGCCGGTGCTTACCTAAGCACAGACGCCTCTGGTAATTTATCTTGGTCTAGCCCAGGCAGCTTTACTGGCTCGCTCTCAGGTGATGTCACCGGCACACAAGGGGCCACCGTGGTTGCGACGATAAGTGGCGTCAGTGCAGCCTCCGTTGCGGCCGGCGCCAATTTAGCCAATGCGGCAACGAATGTTAATGCAGCGTCTAAGTTAGTAGCTCGTGACGGCTCGGGCAACTTTAGTGCCGGCACCATCACAGCAAACTTAACTGGCACAGCCTCGAACGCCGCCTCGGCCGTGTCATTTACCGGACCCCTTTCCGGCGACGTCACAGGGACACAAGGTGCAACGTCGGTTGCGACTGTTGGTGGTGTGACTGCAACGAGTGTGGCTAGCGGGGCCACCTTGGCGAACAGTGCCGTGAGTACCAACACGGCCTCTACTCTGGTAAAGCGCGATGCCTCTGGGAATTTCAGTGCGGGCACGATTACAGCTAACCTGACGGGTAACGTTACCGGAAACGTCACTGGAAATCTCAGCGGCACCGCCTCAACGGCAACATCAGCTACATCGTTCACAGGCTCTCTGGCCGGTGATGTAAGCGGCAGCCAAGGAACTACCACTGTCACTAAGCTTCAGGGGCAGGCCGTAGCCAGCACAGCTCCGTCGTCGGGCCAAGTTTTGACCTGGAGCGGTAGCACCTGGAGCCCGCAGACACCATCAGGAGGAGGCTCTTCATCATTATCCATCGCTACCAAAAGCGCTGACTACACCATTACGGCAGCTGATGCCGGCAAGTACTTTTTAGTAAGCGGTGCGATGACCACACTAACTTTGCCGGCAGCTTCGTCCGTAAGTTCAGGATTTAGCATCACGGTTAAGGGTGTCGGTGGGTGGGCTATCGTCACACCTAGCGGGACGGACCAAATCGACGGGTCTACTCAATCTGTGGCGTTGACCAATCAGGCGATCTTGCAGATCGTAACTGACGGCACAGCCTGGTACCAGGGGTACTCATTCGGCTCGACGTACCGGGGCACTCCCGTGGCCTGTGGTGCGAATTGTTATTCAAATAGCTCTGCTATCAGTGCTGGTTTAGCCTATACAGCTACAGGTAAGACCCTGTTGCTAACTAACAGTATTTGGGTCCAGGCCAACGGTACGAACGTGCTGAAAGTCGACGGTTCAGACAATTGGCACTTAGCTTTGAATTCTGACGGGAAGAGCTACAGTGCCAACCCACTGAACAAAAACACAGCCACTATCGGTGGTCGTACTTGCCCTGCGAGTGTTTACATTGATGACACCAACAAAGTAGCCTCGGGACGGTGCGTCTATTACGATCAGGGTAACCTAGCCCAAAGACTTGATGCCCCCAACGGAGATGGGGTAACAGATCAGACTACTGCCGGATCATTTAGAATCGGCAGTCGGGCATCTACTGCTGGTTTTTGGTACTCAGGTAATATCCAAACCTGTGCCAATAAGGGAATGCGCCTACCCACCCTTTATGAAACAACCGCGGCGCAACCAGCGGCAACATACCTACCTGTCGATGCCACTAACAACCCGACTCCGAGCTGGTCCACCATGTTGACGGGGGTGCCTATGGCAGCCGGTGCAGCGTATAGTTGGACGGCGTCCGCCTATACCTCCTATTCCCTTAATTATTGGATCTGGGTGGGTACGACGACCAACAACCTCTACTACAGCAACACTTATGCCGTCAGGTGTATTGTCCCGTAGTTCGTGGCGACACTTTGAAACTTGAATCTTGAAACTTTAATTTTGTTTTGTTTTCGGTCCTCGCGTTGCGAGGACCTCGAAAAATTTAATTTTTTGGTAAAAACTTAACTAAGTATTTCTCCCAGCCAGCGACCTGTTTGCCGATTTCCTCGATATTCGCCATGGCCCCTAGGAAGAACCCCTCGGTGATTCCCCTTGTTTGCCAAAGCAAGATCGAAAAGGACTTAATACTTTCGACGTGACTGCGAAGTTCGTGGATCTTAGCCATGACGTCACGACCAGACACGACCTGTGCTGAGCTCTTCATGACATTAATTTGAATCGTGAGGCGCATCATGCTCGAAATGGAGCCGAGAATTTCGCTCTCCAAAATGGCGATGCGCAAATACTTGGACATATTTTTATGGACGCCAAAATACTGGGTATAAAGACTGATCAGGTCGCTGTGAATTTTGGGATTACGGTAATCGCTATTCGGGGAGTTCGGTTGCATATCTGTCATTTTTTGCGTATCTCATAGC
>CAIWTN010000201.1 GCA_903915625.1 uncultured Pseudomonadota bacterium
CCGTAAGGTAAAAGTGAAATGCGGCGGCAGTAACTGTCGACCTGGCGCTCCAGAAATCGTTCTTCAGATCACAGATGCCTGCCCAAAACAGCATAGATCCAATGTCGGCGGTGCCTGCCAAGGTGGGCCCGCGTTTGACCTATCCCAAGCCGCATGGGAGCGCATGCACGCGGTAAACGATAACATCAGCGTTTACTACCAAAGAGTCGACGACTCCACGCCGTTAGGTCCGGTGGCTGCTGGCAATGGTACCGTCCAAGGCCCAGCCACGAGAAAGACCGCGGAAGATGCCGACGGTACCATCGCTTCAGACGGTAAGTATTACCCTTACTGTACAAACGGCAGCAACACAGGTGGAGGATTTGGCTGGCAACCTGAGCTTGGTGGACCAAACGACGGTTCTTGCTTCGTCCGCGTGGTAACGCAGCAACCCGCTCCAACACCGGCACCGGCATCCCCCGCACCCTCACAGGTATCCGGATCTTCAAACCTGTCAGTATCGATAGAGGTGACCTCCACCTGGGATAGCGGTTACTGCGCCAACATCAAACTCCAAAACACAGGCAACTCGCCGACTAAGTCTTGGACCCTGGCGCTGAACAAAAATGGCGCGAATATGACACAGACGTGGAATCTAAGTTCCACTGGCAACAGCGGCGACACCGTCACTTATAAGCCAGTTGCCGAATGGAATGCCGTCATTCCAGCCGGTGGCAGTGCCAATCAACAAGGATTCTGCGTCAGCCGCTCGAGCACCAGTGCTGAGGTGAAGGTTACTTCAGTCAGCGCCGATTAAAGGCTTGCTAAGGCGTTGAGCTGCCACGAACTCTCGTCAGTCAACGCCTGACCCACCCTGCATGATATTGGCAATCACGAAGGCCATCTCTAAACTCTGACTGTAATTAAGCCTGGGGTCACAAAAGGTTTCATAATTGCGACTCAGGTCGGACTCGCCGATACCCTCCGAGCCACCAGTACACTCCGTGACATCCTCGCCGGTGAGTTCGAAATGAACACCACCTAACCGACTACCCAGCTGACGATGCCACTGAAAACAGGCCCGAAGCTCCGACAAAATCGCGTCGAAATCGCGCGTTTTAATATCTTGTTTCGTCTTGATCACGTTGCCGTGCATCGGATCGGAACTCCAAAGCACGTTAAGGCCAGCCCGACGCACCGCCTCGATAGCGGGTGGTAAACTAGCTTCGACGCGGCCAGCACCAAATCTGGTAATAATGGTAATCCTGCCCGGCTCGTTGCCTGGATCCAACGCCTTGATGATCTCTACCATCTCTTGCGGATCGGCCGAGGGACCCCACTTAATGCCTATAGGGTTAGCTATGCCCCGGCAGTATTCCACGTGAGCGCCGTCCAGCGCCCGCGTACGATCACCAATCCAAAGCATATGAGCGCCCAAATTATAGTGGCGGCCAAAGTGTGACACATGGCGGGTCATCGCCTCTTCAAAGCCGAGCAAAAGCCCTTCGTGAGAGGTGAAAAAATCGACCGTCCCCAGAGTTTCCTCGCGGACACCGCCAAAGGACTCCATAAACGCTACGGCATCGCGAATGTTGGCGACTACTTGTTCGTACCGCTCACGGTGCGAGCTCTTACCGACAAAGCTTAGATTCCAATGTTCCGGATGGTGCAAGTCAGCAAAGCCACCGGTAATCATCGCCCGAACATAGTTCAAGGTCATGGAAGCTGCATAATAACTCTGTAAGAGTCTTTTCGGATCGGGGCGTCGACCCTGCGGGTCTGGGTCAAATGCATTGATATTGTCACCACGAAAAACCGGCATAGAGACGCCGTTGACCGTCTCGGTGTCCGCCGAGCGCGGCTTCGCGTACTGGCCCGCGATGCGGCCGATGCGAATCACCGGCTGACGCGCTCCGTAGCTCAGCACTACGGACATTTGCAGTAGAATCTTCAGCTTGCTGGTGATGGCTTCGGGCGTACAGTCCTGAAAACGCTCAGCACAGTCCCCCCCCTGCAGCACGAACCGACGACCGCTGGCAGCCTCAGCAAGTTGCCGCCGTAGATTTTCCACCTCGCCAACAAAGACTAGAGGCGGATAGCTACGAATAGTGCCCAGGGCTTGCCCAAGCTCGTTCGGATTTTCATACTTAGGCTGCTGCTGAATGGGCTTGGACCGCCATGAGTCGGGTGTCCAATTGGTCGCTTTGTGAGCCGAGGATGTACCGTCGCTACCACCCATTTAGTCTTCCTGCTTCAGTTAAAACAGCGTACCCTTAAACTTGACCAGTTAGATCATCGCATTACCGAGGCCCGCAAGGCCACGAAAAATTGCAATCGGCTGATAGTACCGGCGCCATACCCCGGAGCAGGAGCAAGTCGCGCAGTGACTCCAGAACATATTTCCAGCAATGTGGCACTACTGGGATACGCATTTGCGGCCCTGCTATATCTTGTGGGTGTCGGCAAAACACGGCGGACCATCGGCACTGGCAACGTCGCTCTCGCCGTCTTTACCGCGGCAACTCTAGCCGCCAGCTACACAGTGATCTCACAGTTGCAGAGCGAGCAACCGACGATGCTAAGCGGCCTTCTCTTAGCAGTGGCGATAAGTTGGCTGGCTATTTTGGGACATGTCAAATTTAAGCTGAAACTTATAGGGGCCTTCGTAGCTCCACTTGCGACTCTAATTGTGCTCATGCAGTTTTTTGTCACCCCAGGCCACCCCATTGCCACTGACGGCACTGGCTCCTCGCTGCTACTGACGCTGCATGTCACCATGGCTATTCTCGGTCAGGCTTTTGCCATTTTAGCGTGTGCAGTGTCAGTATTTTATCTGTGGCAACAAAATCTGCTCAAGAAAAAGCTGCTTAGCCAGCTACCGCAAAACCTCCCAGCCATCGACCGCATCGACAAGTTGCTCCGCCTGTGCCTGTGGACCGGCTATGTGTTCATCACTTTAGGTCTACTCAGCGGCGCCATTTACACGCAGCTTTATGCGCCACCGTCCTCTTGGATGCTGAGTGCTAAAGTCGTTTGGGCGACCGTCGTGTGGCTTTGGTACCTAGCCACTTTGCTGGCACAAAACATCTTCAATAGGCCCTCTAAGAGGATTGCCCAAATGTGCCTAGCTGGCTTTCTGCTGATGGCACTCAGCTATTTTGGCATGGGCTTCTTCCTCACCGGAGGTCCGTAACGGTGAGTCGAAGCGAATCAGTGTTTTTTCTACTAGGTGCAAATCATACCTCTGCGCCCATGGCTCTACGCGAGTTGCTTTATATCAGTGAAGAGCCTCTGGCAGCTTTGTTGCCCCAGATCAAAGAGCGCTATAACTTTCACGAGCTAGTGGCGCTGTCGACCTGCAACCGATTCGAACTTTTGGGAATCGCACCGCCGACACAAAATCTGAATGCACTACTTTACGCGGCCTTTTTTGAACTCCACCATCACCATGGAGACATGCGCAGCAAGGTTTCTGACGAGGACGTGCAAAAGTCTCTCTACCTGCATACCGAGGCAGATGCCGTGCGTCATCTCTACCGGGTAGCCTCGAGTCTGGATTCCCTAGTCCTTGGGGAAACTCAAATCACCGGTCAATTTAAGGACGCGATCGCATTAGCCACCCGCATCGGCACCATTGGCCCCACTCTAAGACGACTTGGGCAGGACGCGTTAGCAACAGCAAAAAAAGTGCGGACGCAAACAGCCATCGGCAAAAAAACTGTAAGCATTAGCCACGCTGCCCTGGAGCTGGCCAGCAAGATCTTTGGCGACCTAAGTGATCATTCGTTTTTGCTCATCGGTGCAGGCGAAATGTCACGAGTCGCAGCTAAATACATTACCAACTACAAGCCCAAGAACATTTTTATTGCCAATCGAACAATCGACCGCGCTCGCAGCTTAGTTAACGAACTAAACATTGGAGAAGCCTTTGGCCTAGAAGAGCTCCCAGGACTTCTAACCTCTGCTGATATCGTCATCAGCTCGACCGCGGCACCCGGCTTAATCCTGGATGCCACCACAGTCAAAAGGGCGCAATCAGCTCGACGCGGACGACCACAAATTTTGCTTGATATTGCCATGCCCAGAGATATCGATCCTGCCTGCGGCAAGTTGGACGACGTCTATCTTTTCGATATCGACGATTTGCAGCAAGTTGCGGCAGCTAACTATGAAGAACGAAGAAAAGCCGCCGAAGAAGCCGAGCAACTCATTCAACGCGGCGTTGATCAGTTCAAAAGCTGGCAGCGAACCTGGACCGTGAAGCCGGCTCTTGCCGCCTTTCGCAATTATCTAGACGAGCTCGCCGGCCGTGAGCTGAGTAAAACATTATCGAAAGAACATTTTCGTGACTTAGCGCCGAAACAGCGCGAAAGTCTCGATGCGCTGGTAACTGCGATCGTTAGCAAAATTGCTGCTGATGCAGCGCGCCACGTTACTAATCCATCAGCGGGATTTGATGCAGAGCAACTCGCCGAGTCCCTTACCGCACTTTTTTCTGATGAAGTCGAACTAAGAAAGGATCCCGCATGACAGTCACAGTCATGTCCCCGCCGCGAAGTCACGTCACCATAGCCACACGCGGCAGTATGCTAGCCTTGTGGCAAGCCAATTACGTTGCCGAATTGCTCAAAAAGGGCGGCATCACCAGTAATCAGCTCATCGTCAAGACTACAGCCGACCGTGTCCAAGATCGCTTCCTCCATGAAATTGGCGGCAAGGGTCTGTTCGTAAAAGAACTGGAAGAGGCATTGGCCGAAGGCAAGGCGGACTTAGCTGTACATAGTCTCAAGGACATGCCGGTTAAGTTGCCACCAAACTTTAAGTTAGCAGCTATTTTACCGCGCCATGCCGCGACAGATGTCATCATATTTCGCAAAGAAATAGCCGCCCGCCTGAAGCCCAAAGCCTTACTCGTAGCGGCAGATCTTTGGGCATTTGGCTCACTAACCATTGGCACTGGTAGTCTCAGGCGCCAAAACCTCATCGAACGCATTGCGCCAGCCTTGAGCTGCGTTGGCATACGCGGCAACGTCGATACACGCCTGCGGCGCCTTGAGGCCGGTGAATGGGATGCAATCGTGCTGGCGGAGGCTTCGCTGGATCGACTCGGTCTTCGCGATCAACCAAGCTCTCGCTTGGGATCAGACTGGTTTGTGCCGGCGCCGGGACAAGGGGCACTGGCCTTAGAGACACGTGCGGATGATCCACTAGCAGATTGGCTAAAGTCACTAGCCTGTCCGGATACTACACTTGCCGTGAACATTGAGCGCGAGATCTTAGCGCGCCTTGGCGGCGATTGTACGCTGCCATTTGGCTGTTATGTCCGCGGTGATCGCGGCGCGATTCCCCAGCTGAAAGCACACGCAGCAGTCTTTTCGAGCCGGAGCGAAATGGCGGAGGCGAAACATTCACAACCTTATCCAGACTTAGCGAGTTTCGACAGTAAGACCTTCACGGACACCTTGATGAATAAGTTAATCGAGGGTGGCGTAGCGAAGGCCCTCACTCAGCTCGGCCTACAAGTACCGACTGGACTTAAGACAAGTTCAAAAACGTGACGTCGACTCAATCACTAATCTGGACTCGCTCAATAGCTGACTGGCAAGACGATGCTGCGAATATTTTGAAACCGGCGCCATCGCACCTGGTTAATCACATTCCTTGTTTAGCCCTTGCCGCAAGTACGCCAAAACTAGAAAATTTTTCCTGTGATTATGTCGTATTCACTAGTGCCAACGCGGTGCGCTTTGGACTGGCGGTACGTGACATTGATGAGGCCGTGCGGGGCGCGCGGGGAATTTTCACCCACGGTGAGGCTACCGCTGCCGCGCTTAAGGCGAGAGGACTCAAACCTATAGTTGCACCGGTGCGCACAGCGGCTGAGTTATCTGAGTGGCTGGAAACTAAGTTGCCTCCGCAGGCTGCCATCGGCCTACCTTGCGCCGCGGAACCGGCTTGGCCCATGGCTGACGAACTCAGCAGGAAGGGCTTCAAAGCTAGCAATTGGGTCTGTTACGAGACGGTAGCCGAAGCCACAACTACCGAAGGAAAAGCGCTCAGCGCCCAAGCAGTTTCTGAATTATGCAGCAACTTAAGCGGTGTCGTCGCATTTGCCAGCCCATCGGCTGTGCGCGGCTTTGCTAAGGTCTTTCAGCCTGAGCTCAATCGTCTCCATAAAGTACTGACCGCAGCAACCATTGGACCAAGCACGCACGCAGCGGCTAAAGCCCATTTTGAAATCGTCAGAATGGCTGCGAGTAACAGCCTACCTGCGCTAGTCCAGTTGGCCTTAGACAATTTGTAGGCCCAAAACATAAAGCCTGACAGAATCTGATAACATAGGCTTTTGGTAACATAATCTTTTAGTTCTGAACGTAGCTACCTATCCTCAATTGCACGATTGGGCTGGAGACATAAGCATGTTCATGCGCCGCAAAGAGTCTCGCAAAATTTGCTTATTACTTCTCCTAGCATCCATCGCCGCCTGCAAAACTACTGGTGGATTCAATCGCCGCATCGGCAAAAATACGTCCCGCCGGATAAGAGGCAGCGACGACGTCTACCCCACCGCGCCAGCAGTCGTCGGGGAAGCTGCAGCTGGAAAAAACGTGATGCGGGTCACGGTAAACGGTGATCTTTGTGGCCCTAGGCAAGCTCCAAACCAGGCTTGCGTGGCCGCTACCATCTGCGAGCCAAGCAGCGACAAATGCCAAACAATAAATAATTTGCTTCTCGACACTGGCAGTGTCGGGCTCAGATTATTTGCCTCATTGGTCACTTTGAAGTTGCCACCAGTGACAGCAGGAGGCGGCAATTTAGCAGAATGCATTGGCTTTGCCGATCAATCGAGTGAGTGGGGACCTGTAGTTCGGGCTGACGTTAAATTAGCTGAAGAACCTGCGGTGACTATACCGATTCAATTAATCGACGCAAATTATGCCAAAGCACCCGGCCCGTGCAGCAGTAGTCAAAGCGTGCCTGACATATCCCCCCAGCAAACGGGATTTAATGGCATCCTTGGCGTCGGACTATTTCCGCGTGATTATCCACCGGTAAGCGTCGTGACGGACAGTCCCTACTATGCATGCACCGAAAACAACTGCACGCAAATCATCTCTGAATCTGCCGTGCTAAATCCAGTAGCAGCCTTACCCACCGACAATAACGGGGTCATCATAAAGCTACCTTTAGTTGGTCCCGGCGGCGCAACATCGGCAACAGGCACTATGCTGCTTGGCATTGGCACACAAGAGAACAATCAGCCCACAGGGATGACAGCCTATCCCGTTGGCTATCCCGGAATTTTTACCACACAATTTACGCCATACAGCACTAGACCAGTATCCAGTTTTATCGACAGTGGATCGAACCATCTTGTCGTCCCTAGTCTCGACACACTGCCATTATGTGATTCCGAGCACACGTTCGTCTGTCCGCAAGGTGTTCAAGATTTCAGTGCCAAAATGATTGCGTCAGGAGGCAATCCCAGTGGCAATGTCGACTTCAAGGTCGCTAATGCCGCTTCCCTTTTAAACTCAGAAAATTTAGTGTTTGCGACTCTGGCAGCGCGAGGAACGGAAGGATTGGCAAATGTATTCGACTGGGGACTTCCGTTCTTTTTTGGGCGCAGTGTAGCCATCGGATTTGAGGGTAAAAAGTCGACCATCGGAAAAGGTATATATTGGGCCTATTGACCTTTAGTTCTTTAGTTAGGGATATGCGGACTGATGTTCTGCGATTTTCTGCGCCAAATAATTCACTGCCTCAGTCAGAGGGGCATTGCGGCCGTCCAGACTAATCATCGTCTGGAGAATATCTTTCATAGTCGCCAGAGCCTCACTGTAGTCTGGATCAATAGGCCGAATATGTTTAGTTGCGTCGTCATCACCGGCAGGCGCCGGACTTAACACAACGACCACCTCCTCGGTCAGGAAATTAAGATGGTGGCTTGCGGTCAATCCAGGATCCTGCACCGCAACAATAAGAGAAGGAACCTTACCGAAGTAAGGCGTCTCGTGTACTGCCAACGAGGCGTTATAGCCCCAAATGTAAAGACGCCCTCTATCACTGATTGTGGACTCGGCTGAAAAGTGCCCCAGTAGGGCCGGCAACTTGCCATCAGATGCCATTAAATCAGCGCCTACTTGAGTAGCATTCTGAGCGACTGCTAGGGGCGACATTAGCGGAGTTAACATTAGAACTATGGCAATAATTTTCATGAATCATTCCTGATAGATTTATTTCAATCCCGCCGTCTTAACGGCGAAAAAATTGCAATATTGAGCGTAGTCTAATGGGTTTACCACGGCCGACTAAATGCCACATCCACAGAAACGCCCAGCTCAATGTAGCAGCGCTAACTACCGCAAGTTCCAGCAACCACGATACCCGCCCAGGAGTCGCTAGAGTCACCAACATCACTGCCGCTAAAGTCATAGTGGAGGCAAATCCTGTGAGTGCTAAGCGTCCCGCCAACTGATGCAACATAGGTGCAATCGTGTCGAGGTCAGGAGTGATCGCACGAACTTGGATATTACCGGTCTCAGCATCGTGCATGATCTGTTCGAACTGACCGGGCAATTGCCGCATCATCGCACTCAGTCCGGCAAATCCACTGATGGAGTCGGCCATCAAATTCTTCGGCGAGAAGCGCTTTGCCATAAACTTTTGGATGTAGGGCGTCGCGATGCTGACTAGATCTATGTCTGGATAGAGCGTTCTGATCACGCCTTCAATCGTCGTTAATGCCTTAACCAGGATGGTATATTCTGGCGCCATTTTGATTTTGAAACGCTGCGCTGCCGCCAAAATAGCATTCGCAAGCTCTTGGCTATTTAGGTCTTCCAGCTCTCCCACTACTAGGTAGGTATCCATGATCCGGGTGATCTCAGCCTTGAGAGCTGCGATATTTACCCGTTCCATGGGCGTCCCCATACGCAGCAACGTATGCGCAATCATCGTGGAATCTCGCCCTAGGATTGCGACAAGAAGCCCAATGATGTCTGATTGCTGCTCTTTAGTGAGGCGCCCCACTAAACCGTAATCGATGAGGCACACCTGATTATCTTCATTGATCAGGATGTTGCCCATGTGAGGATCACCGTGAAAGAACCCGTCGACGAACGCCTGCTTAAGCGCAGCGTGTACAATCTCAGTCACCGCATGCTTGGCCTGCTCTGACTTGGGCTCTACTTTGCGCAATGGTTTGCCGGGAAAATATTCCATTGTGAGCACAGTGCGAGAGGAATACTCGGGATAGGGCTTAGGCACTGTGATGGCACGATCGGGCTGGATAAAACTGCGCGCAGTCATCAGATTCGCCAACTCTAAACTAAAGTCTAGTTCGCGAACTAAAGCTTTCTCAAACTCCGAGACAACCTCCGATGGCCGAATCAACTGGAGTTCCTCGATGCCAACTTCGAGCAGTTTTGCCAACATAAACAAAAGATCGAGATCGCTGCGCATGATCTGTTCGATGCCGGGACGCTGGACCTTGACCACGACCTGATCGCCGCTCAAAGTGACCGCGCGGTGCGTCTGCCCGATAGACGCTGTCGCCAGCGGGATGTCATCAAACGAGGCGAAGACCTCCTCTACCGGTCGACCAAGACCGCGGCGGATAATGTCTTTAATGTCACTGACCGGCACCACAGGAGCCTGATCCTGGAGATTCTCCAGCGCCGCGATATACTCCGGCGGCAAGACGTCTGGTCGCATCGACATGATTTGGCCGAACTTAATATAGGTAGGACCGAGATTTTCGAGCAGGCGCCGGAATCGAACCGCCGCTGGTGCCGCCGTGGCCGAGCCCTGGCTGTCGGCCAAGTTGATCTTACCAACAACGAACTTGCTGAGTGGAGAACGCTGAAATAACTCACCAAATCCGTGGCGGGTGATGACGCTAATTACTGCCCGAAGCCGCATCAAGTCGCGCGCGGCGATGCCAAAAAGCGAAGCCTGACTCTCTTGCTCTACGTCACTTGGCGACACTGGACGATCGGACATGACTGACCTCGGCTAACCCCGGCCGACCGGGGCTCACATCGACACAACCCAAATTGACATCAACACTATTATTAATTATATAAAATATCTTATCTTGATTCTAAGGCTAATATTTTATGCAAACCCCTGCGACCGACACCCGCACCCACGCCCTAAGTCTAACACCTTCGGGCTTGCTAACCCTGCTCAATGATTGGGGAGAGCCGGGATTTCGCGCACGCCAGATGGTAGAATGGATTTATTCTAAACGAGTCTTTAGCGTCGACGCTATGAGTAACCTCCCCGCGGCGCTTAGGCTGCGCCTGAGCCGCGAGTTATCCTGGGACTTACCGCAAATTATCAGCCGACTGGATAGTGCCGACGGTGCCAGCAAATTGCTCCTTAGTAGCGAGCGCGGCCTGATTGAATCCGTCATTCTGCGGTACGAAGGCCGCACCAGTTTGTGCGTGTCCAGCCAAGTCGGCTGCCGACTTGCCTGCAGCTTCTGCCAGACCGGGCGTCTTGGCTTTGTCCGCCATCTGAGCACCGCCGAGATTTTAGCTCAATATGCCATTGCCGAGCAGATCGTTCAGACCGAAGGTCGCCGCATTTCGCACGTGGTATTCATGGGCATGGGCGAGCCACTAGATAATTACGACAATGCTGTCGGTGCAGTAAATCGTCTGACCGGCAAAGATGCATTCGGCCTGAGCGTCCGTAACGTGACGCTGTCCACCTCTGGACTGGCACCGCAAATTCGCTCGTTGGCAACGGATGTAAGAGCTGCACTTGCGGTCTCTTTACACGCAGCGCGCGATGATTTGCGCACAGAATTGATGCCGATAAACAAGCGCTATCCGCTCGCAGAGTTAAAATCGGCGCTGATGCATTATCAGCAAGTTACCGGCGACAAAATCACCATCGAATACATTTTGATCCGCGACAAAAACTGCAGCGTACGTGAAGCTAAGGACCTTGTGCGTTTTCTGCACGGCCTTCGCGCCAAAGTAAATCTAATCCCGTTTAATAGTCATCCCGGTATGCCCTACGACCGCCCTAGCGACGAGGACATCCGGACCTTCCAAAGCTATCTTGCGGAGAGATCGATTCCTGCACCTGTGCGCTATAGCAAAGGACTCGAAGTTTCAGCGGCTTGCGGGCAGCTCGCGGCAAAGAAATTAGAAACGCTGACATCGATTCCCAAGCGCAACGATGTCCTTAACCGCAATTTAATATTGTCTTAACGACATCATCAACTTACGGCGCTTTGGACTCTAGACAAAGGCTTTAGTGCAACGCATGATACGAAAGTAGTCAGACGTTGCCACTGAGGTCCTTCATTATGATCAGAATCTCCGCAGTCGCCGCCTCGATCCTAGCGTACTCATGTGGACCGGCTGAGCCGACTTCCAAATCAAAGTTCAGCGCCGGCGAGCACACAATCATTGGTGACATGGGCTACGGTAAAGCTTGCGACAAACGTAATGATTGCCTCGCTAAATTCTTCCGCGCCGACGGTGCTGAAGATTTTTCCTACGGCGAGCTCGTTGCCTTCAGCGGTGATTTCTATGAATCAGCGGAAGAACTTTTCAAAGAACAAAAGCAGCCTTGGTACAAGCCCTTACAAAATAACGTAGGCGGCAATAAGAAACTCTTCCAACAAGAAGTCGAAGCTGCCCTCAGCATGATGGACGGCCACAGCACCGGTGAATATCCGGATTTCTCCCACTTCTTCGCGATGAATTACACGAACTACCTGAGTCTCGCGGAACACAATGCCAAACACTTCGGATTTAATAATATTCGGCAATATGTGACCGAGCACACCAAAGCATTAAGCCTCGCGGCGAAAGCGCGCTCGCTCAAAGCTGAACAACCGCAGGTGGCGCAAGAGACGTTTAGGCAAGCAATATTCCAAAATGCATTTGCGGATCATTTCCTGACTGACAGCTTTGCCTCCGGCCACATCCGCAATCCACGGCAGCAAACTATGGAATGGGCCGAATCTCGCGGCCTACCGATTAGAACAGCGGCAGCGCTTAACAAAGTCCTGCATGACCGCGATGGTGAGATGCGCCAATCAGGGGAGCATGGCCTACCCGTACGCAACGCGCGCGGCGATGAGTGGTTCGCCCGTTGTGATGCCCAACTATTCTTCAAAAATAATCTAGATACACCGGCCGTTGCGATGGTGACTGAGGCTGTTGAATTATCACTGGATGAAATATTTAGCGCCTATGACTCCGGCGACGTCAATTCTGGTATCTTTACTGCGACCCAATTGGTGCCGTTCCCAGACGACGAATCGATCAGCTTGGTTGATACCGTCAAAATCGGTCGCTTTGAGCCTAAAACCGTCTACGACACGTTAGCCTGGTACTTTCGGACGCCGTTGGTTAAAGATTTCAGCCCGGCTCTCATTGGTACCTTTTATCAAGCCTTGCCAGAGATCATGGAAAAAATGCGCAGCGACGTCCAAACGACGGTGGCAGCGGAGCCAGAATTGCGCCAGCGACTACCGGCTGAGTATCTGCAGGCTTTTGCCGAGATTCACTGAGCCGGTGGTTTAGAATGGATAACTTAGCGTCGCCGCAGCCGGCTATCGTTCAACGGGCCGTTGCGGCTAGACTTTTCAATTTCTGCACCCAGCACGCCCTATCTGGTGCGCATTAGGCACAGCATAACCCCCTAAAACCTCAAGACTTAAAAAAAAGAACTAAAGCATTTTTATAGGTTAGACGAACCGTTTGAAGAATATGAAAGGGACACCTTTCGAATTTTCAGAAGGCTTGTCTATGACCAATAGACTCACAAGAACAGGGAGATGCTGTGCGCCGAAGGCGTTCACGGTGGCACGTTTTTGTTCTGTAGTCTCTTTGGTTTTGGCCGCTGCCACTTCGGCATCTTCACGGGCATGGGCCTCAACATTCCCAATGAATTACAGCGGGCGTCTGACACAAGCCTCCGGTGCCCCAGTGGACGGACCAGTCGATATCTCAGTGAAGTTTTGGAACTCTGCTACGGCCGGAAATTCTTTAACCGCTCCGATCGAACTTACCGCCATTAGTCTCACCCAAGGGGTTTTTAGCCTATCCCTAGAGCTAAGCTCAGACCAGGTACAGCAAATCTACGGTGAAGTTAGTAGTCCAGTTTACATCGAGATCACCGCAGCGGGTAAAACTTATCCGCGTCAGCAGTATAGTTTCGTGCCCCTAGCACTGCGTATTCCTGTCGACGGTAAGACCCTAGCATTTGATAGCAACGGCAATCTTGGACTCTCCCTGAGTGGCCTGCCAGCGGCCAATCAGTTTCTTACAAAAAATGGCAGTGGCGAGTTGATTTGGGGCACTCCCGCAGTGACCGCGGGCACTAGTGGCACGATGAGTCTACCTAATGTTGGGACGGCGGGGACCTACGTCAAAGTCGTCACCGATGCTCAAGGGCGAGTGACGCAGGGGATCTCACTTGCTGCTGCGGATATCACCGGTGCGCTGGGCCAAAGCTTGACCACCGCTGTCGTTGCCGAAGGCGGTACGAATCTTTATTACACTGACGCCCGGGCACGGGGAGTAATCTCGGCAAACGCGCCACTAAGTTACGGCATCATGAGTGGTCAACTCTCACTGGCACAGGCCAGTGGTACCGCGAGTGGTTATCTGAGTGCACCCGACTGGACGACCTTCAATGGTAAACAAAACGCTCTCGGTTTCGCTCCGCTGAATAAAGCCGGTGATTCGATGTCCGGCGGACTCAACATGGGCAGCAGCGATCTCTCTAACGCGGGCAATATCAGCATGGCCGCTGCTAAGACTTTCCTGCTCAGCAATAATACCAGTGACCCTAGCAGCCTCACGGCTGCTGATGCAGGTAAAACTTGGTTTAATAGCTCGACCAATCAGATTAAATACTGGAACGGATCCTCCGCGCTGGCCTTGGGAGTTTCGGGCGCAGGACTTACGAATCTTAATGGTCTCGCGGGTAACACACAAACTTTTGCCTCTGGAACAGCTGGCACAAGTCCAGCGATTAGCTCATCAGGCACGGTACACACTCTTAATGTACCATTAGCTTCCGCAACTGGTGTTACGGCGGGGGTAATCTCTAACAGCGATTATGCGAGCTTTAGTAGCAAACTTAGCAGTGTCGCTGCGGGTGCTGGAGTTTCGGTTTCAGCAACAAGCGGAACGGCTACGGTAAGTTTGGGAACAATCGGCACCGCCGGTAACTACTCCAAAGTCACCACTGATGCTTACGGGCGTGTGAGCTCTGGTACAACGCTGACAGCTGCGGATATCCCGCCACTAAGTGCAGCCATCATCACTTCCGGCACTTTGGCAGCGGCTAACGGCGGTACCGGCGTAAACTCCACCGCCACTTTCCCGACCTCGGGCGTAGTTGTGACTCGTGACGCTACGGAAACTCTGACCAATAAGAGTTTGAGCGGAGCCACGATTGATGGAGCATCAAATATAGGCGGCTCAACTACGATCAACACTGCTGGCACTATGAAATCAGGTGCCGCGACGGTGGCCGGCAACATCACTATTCTTGGTAATAGCACCACAGCAAATAAACTGGTTCTCAACGACAATGGCTCGATTAACTCAGTCGCACTGAAAGCACCTGATACTCTGGCTTCGTCACTTACTTTGGAATTACCGAGCACCAACGGCTCACCTGGGCAAATACTATCGACCAATGGATCAGGGACTTTAAGCTGGGTATCTGCTGCTGTCGGGAGCGTAACAAACGTCACAGGGACTGCCCCAATATCGGTCGCCACTGGTACCTCAACGCCAGTTATTTCCATGTCGCAAGCTAACAGCACGACAAACGGCTACCTGAGCTCGGCCGACTGGACGACGTTTAATGGTAAACAAGTTGCTGGTAATTATTTGACTGGCCTAACTGGTGACGTCACGGCCACCGGCTCCGGGTCTGCAGCGGCTACTCTTGCTGCGGTCGCCATCGCTGGTACTTCAACCAAAGTCACCTATGATGTGAAAGGCCGAGTGACTTTGGGCACATCGCTAACAGCGTCAGATATCCCGCCGCTGAGTGCAGCCATCATAACTTCCGGCACTCTTGCAGCGGCTAACGGCGGTACCGGTGTTAACTCAACAGCCACCTTCCCGACCTCGGGCGTAGTCGTCACTCGTGATGCAACGGAAACTCTGACCAACAAAACTTTGTCAGCAGCTGCGATCAACGGCGCATCAACTATCGGCGGTTCAACAACGATCGACACCACTGGCACCGTCAACTCAGCTGCCCAAACAGTGGCCGGCAACGTCACGA
>CAIWTN010000202.1 GCA_903915625.1 uncultured Pseudomonadota bacterium
GAACTACACTTCTATTAAAGCATGCATCGACGATGCGATTGCGAAATCGGGAGCAGTCGTATTCGAAATGAAACAAAAGTTAGGAATTGCAAGTAATCCTAACGACGAAAATCACATTAGGGATGCTCTCTACGGTCTCATGGGTGCTACGTTTATCAATTCTCCGACTCCAAGCGGGGCCACCGAAATGCGAATGACGACTGCTTGTGTCGCTTGTCACAACGCATCTTCGTCGAAGACCAGTGGTACCAACACAACTCTTTTCGTCGATTTGCGTGGCGATAACTCGTATGCAGATGCACTTGCCAAGCGCGATGTTGTTACCACTTGGGACGAGTTCAAAAGTTACGTCGCCAATCCATCGGATCCCGTATGGTCAATTTCAGCAGAGACAAAAGCAGCTGGGTACGTTGCAGCGCAGTACATGAAACTAAAAGATCAGTATGCTCATCAGTACGGGTATGACGAGAATGACATCCGCACTAATGCTCATAAAGCTAACGTTAAATCGGCAGTTGATTCTGGATGGGTTTCAGCTTTCGCAAATTGGATCGCAACTGCCCGCGCCTGGCGTGACGGCTCTGTAATAGACGGGACCAGCGATGAAAAAGTTGCAATTGCGACCGAGAAAACCACGGCACTGAGAATTCTTCAAGAGCGACAAAATCTAGTGCAGCCGTGGAGTGTACTAGCTCCTTTCAGGGCCCAAAGGAGCGTATTATTTTCTCCAAATATCACTTCGATGAGTGTGGGTGTACAAACACCAGGAAACTTTGCGTTAAACTATATTACATATACGGGTAATCCCTACATGGACCCAAGAAGGTCTGCGCTGCCTTATTTGCTTTCTGCGACATCGGTATCGATCATCCTCCCAGGCATCGAGGATGCGGCTCTTTCGCAAGCGTGGTATCAGACCACTCCGGCCGGTGCAGATGCGATAATCAAACGTGAATTACCTCGTACAATCATTAAAAATTATATGACAGATGCATCGATGTACCACCAAGCTCGATACGTCATCTCCTTACCGACCCCGTCTTCGCATGCTCAGACTATCACACTATCTGAAGTTGCTTTAGGAAACACACAACTGCAAAACACATGCTTTACGTGCCACACATCAGCCACGGCAGATCTAACTTCAGCGAAATTAACTACCGACTGTTTCGGGAAGGCCACCTGCAAGATTAGCACAACTACTATGGTCGAAAATTTTGATTCATATACGGCCGATACTCCCTCTTCTCTTTGGGCCAACTCAGTCATGACTCCGATGGCAACGGCACCCGAAGCGTTCAAAATGGATTTCTATAAATCCGTACTTCCAAACAATAACGTAAAGTCGAAACCCGCTCGAATTCCTCTTCTTCGTCGCCAAGCATTAGGGCTATGGAATTACGCTTCTTATACATCAGCTCTGCTACCAAATGGGCAAAGACCTGCAGCTGGGTATGCTGTGTTCGGCTCAAAAATTTCTCTAGATCGCACAGTTCCATTTAGAACTGTCCAGCTAAATTTTGACTTCGATAAAAACGGTCTGATCGGACTCGAAAAGATGTATTGTAGCTCAGCCCAGCTCTTTGACTTGGACAATAATGGTATCGCTGAAACAAATTGCTACGAGTCGTTACGTGTTCTAAGTGGCGCCACTCCAAGACCATTTGGCCAAGGAGAGTCGATCGATGCAGTACATGCAAGCGTTGTGAAATTTCCGACCACTGTTGCAAACCGAAATGCTCTTGCAAAAATCCTCGCAGCCTATGCTGATGGTGGTTTCAATGTGAAATGGACAAACAACACAACAACGTTCGTTCGCTTAGTACCGGCAGGAGATTTGATGAATTGTATCGACGAAGCTCTCTGTCCGGACGGTAGTTGGCAAGGCTTTGAAGACTCGGCATCCGGTGGATCGACAGGTTCGGCATCCGGTGGATCTACTGATTCGGGATCAGGCGGATCTACTGGTTCGACATCTGGGGGAAACAGCACTGGAGGCGGTATGCCGATGCCTCCATCTGGAATTTAAAAAATATCTTAACTAGATTCTGCTGAAAAAGGCTAAAGCCTTTTCCAGCAGAATCGTGTCCTGACGAGCATAGCGAGGAAGGATCTGTTCTCTAATCACATCCGAATTAAAATCGCAGTATTTTTGAAAAAAATCTGATTTTCAGCAGGTTTGTGCAAATGTAGCTGATTTTATTTTTAGACCGATTATGTCAGAACGCAGGACACCGCTCAAAGGCCGCTAAGCCGCGGATGATTTCTCGTCCTGCCTTTTTCGATGTAGTCGTATAATATTCGCGGCAGCCCCTGTAAATTTTAATTGAAGCTGCATTTTATTTTTGCCTCGATGACGGCTTCGCCGCATTCCTTGACCTCGAACCATTCCCGAGAGCGTTCCCTCGATTCCATTTCTCCGATGCATCTCGGCCTTGAACTCCTGAGTCTCCATGAGCGCACGCCTTTGCTTCAGTAGTTCACTCTCGAGTCTTAATACCACGAGTGGTACAGTCCAGAAAACAGCCGTTCTTTACGTCGAAGAGGAGTCTGGACAACGTTATTTGAAAGTTGCAAAGGCAATCGTGATACGGACAACGAATGGAACTTTATGGATGGCACTTACGTTAAGGCGTGCAACGACGATAATTTTTTACTTTACACTAATTTTTATTCCAAACAATCGGCCGGAGCGGGGCCTCTAGGCGGATTTTTTGGTTCTTCAACTGGTGGGGTCGTTCCTGCTGAATCGTAAGGTGTACCTGCTGTAACCCAAGCTTCGAACGCGACTAGAGCGTCCTCGCTCAACACACCCGAAGGCGGCATTCGTCCCGCTTTCACCGCCGCTAGTGCTGAAGTTGATGCCAACCGCGCAGCAGGGTAGCCCTCGAGTAATGGTGTTTTACCGCCGCTACCGTGGCAACCAATGCAGCTACGCGTGAGCAGGGACTGAATCGTGTCTTTGTAGAAGATGGGCTTAGTTGGATCAATCGGTGCTGGTGGCAAGCCTTCTGGCATACCAGTAGCAAACCATTGGTCAAGCAGCTTTGACTCCTCATTGGACAATCGTGGTGTGCGATCACGTGGTGGCATCTTATCGTCTGCTACTTCGTCCTGAACGTCATCTGCCTGCGCGATCAGGCCAGCATAGGTAGTGAGAAAAGGGGCGCGCTTGTCTTCTGGCTTTGCCGCCGCGCTGTGACACCATGTACATTTCGTATCAATGATAGGCTTTATGTCATTCCAATATGTCGGTTGCGCTAGCATTAGCTGGATTTTCGATGCGGTCTCAGTTGCCCTCCAGTCGGCAAGGATTTTCTTCTCTTCAGCGCTCAGTGGCTTGCCCGGAGGCATGCGATCGGCATTCACAGCATCAACGATTTTGTGAACGGCGGCTTTTATCTGCACACTGGTCGCTAATACCGGTTGTTGCGTCGAGTGACAACCCTTACAGCTACGCGTCAGTAACGCCTCGACAGCTTGTGAAGGTGACGATGTCGGGCAATCTTTAACTGTCGGCGGCGTATCGTTTGCTTCACGTCCACCGCGTCGGCCTCCAGATGGATCCATGACGCACCCCGCCAGGGCCACAACAAATAAAGCTAATAGGAGAAGTTTACCAGCGCGGATAGAAAGCATGGAATGAACCTTTTTATGCAACGACGGTAAAATGAATGTCGGTTATTGTCGATGTTGACATGTCATCCAACGTGGATCGGCAATCTTTAATGGGAGCTTTAGAGCTAGACGGTCTTCCGACGAATTCTGACTCATTCGACGCGAAGTTGTGCAATTACTTTGAAGCTGATGATTTCTAGAATTCTGCGCCATGGATACAATATTTGAGTCAAACCCAAGGATCCAGTTCAGTTTCTGTAAATTATATTTGAGAAAATTCAAAAATACATGTTTAGTTGTGTGGGTTTGATAGATTAGGTTTTCTAAGTGAACTAACAATAATATAAAAAGTTTCAGTCTGAGAATGGCTGCGCTCACCAAGTTAGCACGCTAACGCCCTCGTCACCGCTGGGCGCGCCAGTCCACGATGCCGCCCTCCCCCTACGATGTCGTACACGCCACAGCTTAAACGTCGACCTGATCGCCAACGCATCCAACATATCCACTGGCTTAATTATTCAACAACCCCTCTTACAAGACATCCTTCCTTCGCCCCCTAAGCTATTGACATCCCACCACTTCAACTATTAGGTTGGACCAAGCTTCAGGAGATCCCGTGACCGTACATTTTCGCCAAACAGAGACTTCGGTCATCATATTTGGAAATACATATCCACTTAGAGATCAGATTAAAGCATTTGGTGGCAAGTTCAATGGTGCGGAAAAAAACTGGCGGCTACCTCTTTCTCCTGAAATTTTAGACTGGGCAAATAACATCTGTGGCCAGCACGGGGGTGGCAGACTTGAAGTTTCAGGTGAACCCGCTCCAACTGCACTTCCAGGGCCCAGAACACCAGTGGCAACAGTGTTACCAACGACAAGTCTTGGATTACCAGAACATCCAGATACACTTTCAATCGGCCAGCTTATGGACCAAATCCATAGGACCTTGGCATCGACGTTTGCTGACCGGATCTGGATTTCAGGTGAGATTCAAAATACATCGGGTAAGAAATCTGGCTTTTTCCTCGATCTCGCCGAAGGCGACGCTAAAGGGCACGCGAATGCAACTGTCACGATTAAAGCGATAATTTGGCGCGATAGCCTCCAACTCATGGAGCAAAGACACGGTAAGGAAAAAATCGCAGAAGTCTTACAAGACGGCATGAAAGTGCGTGTCCGCTGTCAGGTCCAGTTCTATAAAGAGCGCGGCCAAGTCAGTCTGATTATCCTCGATATCGACCCGTCTTATACTAAAGGTGCTCTGGCTTTAGCTCGCGAGCAATTGCTGAAAGATTTACGCGCCAAGGGCTTAGCGGATGCGAATAAAAAACTTAAACTAACACCTTTTCCCTTGCACTTGGGTCTAATCAGCGCTGATAAATCAAGAGCTCACTCTGACTTTCTCGATCAGTTAAACTCACTCAATTTCCCTGGTTCGGTCACATTTATGCCGACACCTATGCAAGGGGAAGCCGTCCCCGCTGCAGTAGTTAAGAGTTTACTAGCTCTTATCAAAGCAAACTGCGATGTTATTGTCATGACCCGAGGCGGTGGATCCGCAGCTGATTTGCGATGGTTTGACGCTCCGGAAATTGCTTACGCGATTGCTAGTTCGCCTATACCAGTTGTCTGCGCGATTGGTCACCATGACGATGTTTGTGTGGCAGAAGAGATTTCTTACCGCAGGGAAAAAACTCCTACCGCAGCAGCAGACTTTATTATCGCTTGGTTTACTAGCACGAGAGAGCAAATCGACCGCTTAGCAGCCACTATGGCCAGAAGCCTAGAACAACGCTTAGAACTATTAACAGCTACAACCGCAGGCTTGATCGAGCGCCTTAATTCATCTGCAATTTTAGCGATTCAAACGAGAGGCCAATGGCTCTCAAGATTTAGCCACAGCATTGACCA
>CAIWTN010000203.1 GCA_903915625.1 uncultured Pseudomonadota bacterium
AATTAACGCCTGCGGAGCTGGGAGTTCCGTCGCACCTGGGCAACCAGGCAGACGTAGCCCGGCGCTGAAGCAGGAATCTTATATAGTAATAAATGACTATATTTAGAGGAACGGTGTTGTTTATTCCTCATAAAATCAAATCCTTCAGTCATACCGACCGTATGACTAAGGATTCCCTGCAAAATCATTAAATGTGAAGGAGCGTGGTGCGAACAAACCTTGCCACCAAGGAACTCCTCCATGTAACTCTTGCTTGAGCCTAATGCTTAGCGTGTTCCGAAGATGATTCGGAGCAACATTTGGCAACTTCGGCAGCCAGATGCTCGTTCTTACTGCCGCGACAAAGATCACCCATTGATACGAATCCAGCCATTTTCTTGTCATGGTTGAGTACCAATAATCGGCGGATTTGCTTGCTACTCATGACCTTCGCCGCGGTCTCTAAATCATCATCGGTATAAACATAGCTGATCTTTGGCGTCATCACGTCGCAGGCGCGAGTAGCTTTGGGGTCTTTTCCTGCTGCGATACATCTTAATGTGATATCTCGATCAGTGAGGATACCTTTGAATTTCTCGCCCTCTGCTACTGGCAATGCGCCGATATCGAATTCTTTCATTTTCGCTGCTGCCTCAGCAACAGATGTATTGACGTTAATGAAGTTAACTTTTTTACTCATGATTTCTTGAACTTTCATGGCGTGTCCCCCCCTCATAAATCTCGATTTTATTTGCTACGCAGGGAGACTTCATGCAATCCGCAGGCCAACTGACGGAGTCGGTCACTGACGGCCATGGGGGGTGCGAGCTATGGTTGTCTGCTAGTTCCCCAGTAGGCAAGGGGGCGTAACGCTCTCGTGAGAGAGCGTGAGAATTAGTCGAGGTAGTTCGTAGCTTGGCACATCGGTGATAATTACAAAGTCCCAAACATCCTGTCGCCCGCATCGCCAAGGCCAGGAATGATGTACGCTTTCTCGTTCAAGCCCTGATCAATCGCCGCAGTATAGATTGGCACATCCGGATGGTGTTCGTGGACGAACTGGACACCCTCTGGTGCGGCCAACAAACAAACATATTTGATTGAGCGTGGATTTTGTTCTTTGACTCGACTGATTGCGGCGACAGCGGAGTGCCCTGTTGCCAGCATCGGATCGACGATGATGGTGTCGCGTTCCGGCATGTTGGGAGGCATCTTAAAGTAGTACTCGACTGCCACCTGCGTTTTTGGTTCGCGGTAAAGGCCGATGTGGCCGATGTGCGCCGATGGAATGAGGCGTAGCATGCCGTCGAGAATGCCATTGCCTGCACGTAAGATTGAGACTAGGACGAGCTCCTTGCCTTTGAGGACGGGAGCTTGCATTTTCGCTAGCGGTGTTTCGATCTCCGCTAGAGTCATCGGCATGTCCCTGGTCACTTCATAAGCGAGGAGCATAGCGATTTCGCCGGCTAGTCGGCGAAATTTGCCCGTGCTCGTGTCCTTTTTTCGCATGATCGTCAGCTTGTGCTGGATCAAAGGATGCTTGATGACAAAGGTCTTACCAGCTGCAGTTGCTTGTTCGCTCATAATTTATAGTGCCCCCACAGCGTAAACTAGAACACAGTGCCGTCACTAGCAAGGCGGATCGGCGGCTCAGCTCCTGGCCGCAAAGACGCCGCTAATTTACGACCCGCGCTCCAAGTGCCGCCCTGCATGATTTTTGCTAGTGGTAACTCCAGCGCAGTTTTTTGTAGTCGCTCCCTGATCATCTCAGCCAACTCTTCTAGTAAGGAGATGGTGAGAGCTCGCCACTCAATAATGACTTCGGAGTCGGCTTTGTGGGTCTTGGTTGCGATTTCTGGATCTTTCAAGACGATGACACCGGTATCAATCAACAGACCGCCGTTACGGTACTCGGCGAGTCCGGTGAGTTCGTCTAGACCACCGATTTCTAGACCTGAGTCCTCTAGTGGTTCAACTAATGAGTAAGTGAGCCACTGCGACAGCTTGTGAAACGGCACCAAGCCGTGCCCATGATCTGCCTCAGGCAGAGCGCTATGGCGCCAGACGTCGCCGAGCATGACGCCACCAAGGACTGTACGTCCTGGCCAAATACTGCCCAGGCCCTCAAGTAGCACAGAAAGTACTTTGCGTGCGGGTAGCTTATTATTGCCTGCATGCGTCACCAAGTAGTCATAGACATTGCCCAGGCGCGGCTCAATATCGCCAAAGTATTTTTTGTTCGCGGTAATTGCGTGCTCTAGCTTTTGAAGCAGGTGCAAGCGACCATCGAGACCCAAGAGTCGATTTTGCGGCGTGACTTGAAAGTATTTCTCTAGATCTTTTTTGGTCAGGCTGCGGAGCATCGGACAATCGACAGTAAGCGGGGTCTCTGGATCGCTAGCAAAGCCGCCATCCATGAACATATCAAAACTCGCTAGCGCAAGGCCTTCTGACCGTCCGACGGATTCGCCCGTGACAGGGTCCGTGTAGCGCCAATTGGGGCCGGCGCCGGCATCCAGGAGCACGCTCACTATGGCGAGCTCGATGCGACTCTTCGCAGCGAGATCAGGATCCATCGCAGCTAACTTCTCATTAAGCTGCTTGAGACGGTGGTCACCAAAGTGTCTCCACCGGCTATGGTACGGAATCATCAGATCCGGATAATTAGATTTTATCTCCTGAATCACCAATTCGGCGGCTTTTTCTAGCTTGGCTTTGTGCAAGCTAAAGTGTGGTGAATCCCCACTGGCCACTCGCTCGGCAATACGAGCGCATTGCTCGCGAATTGCCTTTGGTGATCTTAGGTAGGCGATGCTGTCTTTAGTTTCGTTTTTGACTTCGGTATTCGGCATGTCTCACTCGTCGAGGCCGCGACCCTTCTTCACGTTGAGGTCTTTGGTCTCAGGCACTTTACCTGGGGTGTAGTAACCGGCTGCCACCTTGGCATCCATCTCAACTCTCGCATCGGCAGGAATTAGCTCTTTCGGAATCTCGACCCGCTCCTTGATGGTGATACCACCCTTGGCTATAGCGTCGTACTTCATGTTGCTCATTGATACAAATTTATCAATTTTCGTAATTCCCAACCAATGTAAAATATCTGGCATTAGCTCCTGAAAGCGCATGTCTTGGACCCCGGCGACACACTCTGTCCGCTGAAAGTACTTGGCGGCGGTGTCGCCGCCCTCTTGTCGCTTGCGAGCATTATAGACAAGAAACTTGGTCACCTCACCGAGGGCACGACCCTCTTTGCGGTTATAGACGATCAAGCCAGCACCTCCGGCTTGCGCCGCTGCGATGCAAACTTCGATACCGTGCGCCAAATAGGGTCGGCAGGTACATATGTCAGAGCCGAAAACGTCAGAGCCGTTACATTCGTCATGAACGCGACAGGCAAGTTCTTTATTAGGGTCCGCCATGGTAGTGACGTCACCAATAAAATATGCCGTCATGCCTCCGATTGGAGGCAGAAAGACTTGCATGTCAGGCCGTGTCACCAACTCAGGGAACATCCCACCGGTATGCTCAAATAGTGATCTGCGCAGCTCAGATTCGTCGACACTGAAGCGTTCTGCGATGCCAGGCAAATACCAAACTGGGTCGATAGCTGCTTTGGTAACAAGGACCTCGCCGTTGTCACGCAAAATATGGCCATCTGGTTTGAGTCGGCCTGCTGCAATCGCGTCGCTAAACTCGGGCATGTTTATGTGCGCCCGAGTGACCGCGATCGTGGGCCTTATATCATAGCCCTTTTCTAGGAGCGGCCTGAACGCATCGCTGATTAAATGGCCCCAGGGATCGATGGAGACGATGCTTTTTTTATCTGCCCACTGGGGATGAGGCCCGATGAGAGCCGCGGGCGAAGTGTTCGTTAGATCTGGAATGTGCACAGGGTCCAGCGAACCAGCGGCGATCGCTAGTGCTCTGTAGACGGCATAAGATCCTGAGTGGGCACCGATGACGTTGCGTTGGCTTGGGTTGGTAACAGTACCGACGATCGGCCCACGCTCGGCGGCTGTGCTGGCCCCCCAGTTAATCGGCAACACCTGCGGCCCACGCTCAGGGTGCGATGTTAACTTAATATGAGTTAACTTTTTCTTGCTTGGTTTTGGCGTCACGTCGTCAGTCATAATTAGTCCTGGTGATGGTGCTTAAGAGTTTACCCTAGGAGCCAGTTAACTCATCCAATTACTTGCTGCCGTACCGGACCACTTACTGGTTACTTTGATTAGGTGACTCCAGAAATCTAGCGAACTCTCACCGGTGATATCGCCATGGCCAAATTTCGAGGCTTTAGTACCACCAAAAGAAAAGGGCTCACGTGGCACCGGCACACCTATGTTGACGCCGATCATACCACTGGTGGCTTGCTCGATCACAGTACGCGCCACATGCCCACTGCTGGTGAATACCGACGTGGCGTTGCCGAAGGGGCTCGCATGCTCAAGTGCAATCGCCGCCGATAGATCAGGTACGCGAACTATAGTCAGCACCGGACCAAATATCTCGGTCGTAGCACACTCCATGTCAGGCTTAGCGTGATCGATAATGGTTGGGGCCAGCCAATGGCCACCACTGCAGCCAGCCGGTGGTGTAGCTTTGCGGCCGTCCAGAATAATTTTTGCACCAGCTTTTTCGGCGCGATCGATAATGGCTAGAATGCGCTCTTTGGCCGCTGCATCGATGATAGCACCCATGCCTTGGTCGCGGCCGAGTTTTAAGCTGGCAGATGTCTTGACGATGCGGCTGATTAGATCGTCGACATTGCCGACGGCAACTAAAAGACTCGCGGCCATGCAGCGCTGGCCAGCGCAGCCGGTGTATGAATCAACAATGCCCCTCACGCTGAAGTCTGGATCAGCATCGGGCACTAAGATCACCTGATTTTTGGCTCCACCTAGGGCCAAAGCACGCTTACCCAGACTTGTGGCGAGTTTATAGACTGAGAGAGCCGCTGGAGTCGAACCTACGAAGCCCACAGCCTGCACTTCGGGACGGCTGATTAATGTCTCTACCGTTTCCTTAGCGCCGTTAATGATTGAGAAGACTCCGGCTGGGTATCCCGCAGCAATAAATAAGTCGCCTAAGCGTTGGGAGGTTAGCGGCACTTTTTCCGAGGGTTTGAGGATAAAGCAGTTGCCCAGCGTTAGGGCGATTGGAATCATCCAAAGCGGCACCATCGCGGGGAAATTAAACGGAGCTATGCCGGCCACCACACCAAGCGGTTGACGCTGGATTTGGCAGGTCACGCCTTGACTCACTTCCATGGCGCCGCCGGCATCTAGGTTTTGCAGGCTGAGAGCAAACTCGGCAACTTCGACGCCTTTGAGAATTCCGGCGCGAGCCTCTGCCTGGGTTTTGCCGGATTCGCTAGCGGCGGTAAGTGCCAAGCTATCTAAGTTGGCGAGTACGAGTTCGCGCCAGCGGAATAAGGGGACGGACCTCTCTTTGGTGGTCAACCTGCGCCAGCCAGGAGCGGCCGCGGCCGCGGCTGCAGCGACAGCAGCTACCTCGGATGCGGAGCTCATCGGCACGTGTCCGATGAGCGTTCCAGTATGAGGGCTGATGATACGGCGCTGAGGACCTTTAGAGTCCTGCCACTGGCCTCCGATGAGGTTGCGGCAGGTGATTA
>CAIWTN010000204.1 GCA_903915625.1 uncultured Pseudomonadota bacterium
ACCCGATGCAGTTTGCCGTAAGTCACTGCCGCTGTAGACAAAGGCGCTACGAAAGTCGGTAACCGAATTGATGCTGCTTAAGGCCAGGCCAATGCCACGAATCTGACCGCCCTTGGTTTCTGCATTAATATCGAATTTGGTAAGGCGGACGCTTAAGCCGATTTCATTGTCTGCCAATTTGCTGTCCTCACTGGCTACTTCTTCATTCATAAAGAGGTATATACAGCGCATTTTCTCGACCTTGCGGACGACCTGATTGCGTAGCGGCCGGATCGCGTCGCCAACGTATTTAGCTTTATAATCAGTCCAGGCTGCGAGGCAGGCCTCGTCCATCTTTAGGCGAAAGCTCTTCGATTCCGCACCAAGTGCTAACGTCGATAGCCCCAGGTCTTGAATAAGCTCCTCGCGCGGAACGCGGAGTATTAGGGATAGGCACGATCCCGGTGCCATGTTTTTGCAAAAGTTGCGGTCGTAATTATTAGTCGGTCTAGTTCTGTCAGTTTTCGGAATTTCCAAGGGTGCTAGGTCACTGTCCCAGTCAAATTTCGCCGCTGATGGCGGTGTACCGTGACTGCGACACGCTTCGAGGCCGGAAGTAGCGAGCAAGAGCAGCAGAGCTAAATAGCTTTGGCGGCTAGCGGAACGCGAAAACCCCAACATAAAACTCCCTCACAAAAGATCGGCCAAATGACCAGCGACGATGGCCCAAATCTGATGACTCTTCGCCCATTTCGGGGCCGAGTTTGGCTCAGATATGACTTTTAATTTTTATTATTTCTTGACTGTTAACCGTATCTTATCTGGCTCTCAGGGATTGGGGAAGTCTAGATTTTCTCGGCTTGGGCACCTGGCAGACTTAGCCTGCCCTCATGCATGACCTGATTTTATGATGGAATTCGGTCGTTTACCTGGGGGCTTTTAGCGCTGCGAAAAAGACCTAAAGTTAGGCTGGGATTTGCCGACAAGCATAAAAGACGTAAAATAATCCACAGAAAGTGCCGGGTTAGCCCAAACCATCGGCAGAGAATCGCATGAGAACTCTCGTACTAAACGCCGGATACGAACCAATGCAGCTCATCAGCTGGCAGCGCGCTTTGTGTTTGGTGGTAGCGAAGAAGGCGGAAATTGTGGCCCGCTACGATGGCATGGTTCGTTCTGTATCAGCTAGTATGCCGCGACCAAGTGTGGTGCGACTGGTGCGCTATGTGAAGGCCGTGAGCTACTTTGGTCGGGTGCGGTGTTCGCGTAAAAATATTTTGCTCCGCGACCATCATCAGTGTCAGTACTGCGGCCTGAGAGGGCGTGGTTCGGCGATATCGGTCGATCACATTATTCCGCGCTCGCGTGGCGGTAAAACCACCTGGGACAACGTCGTGGCTGCCTGCCATGACTGTAACCGGCGCAAAGGCTCGCTGACTTTATCAGAGGCTGGTATGGTGCTCCTAAGTCTACCGCGGCGACCGTCCTGGCGTGAGTTGATTGCCAACTTGAGCCACGAGTCCGGCGTGGAGTGGGCGAATTATCTGCTGACCGCGTTATAGGTACTAAAGGAAGCCCGTGAGCCATATTTCTGCTCGTGTCGTGACTCAGTTGCCGGCACACAAATCCCTGTCGAACTACGAACCTTTTGCTGCTGGTCCGACTCATGGCTCGACTCATGGCTCGACTCAAGGCTCGACTCAAGGCTTTGGCCTTCGGACTTTGGAGCACTTGGATAACGTCGCTTTTGCTAAGCTGCAGAACACCTGTCGGCAGTTGATTAGTGACGGTGTGACAGTGGGCTTTAGCACTGTGTCGGTCGTTAAAGCGGTGTTTTTTGATATGGATGCGACAGTCATCCGGGAAGAATCCTTAGTCGAGCTTTCCGCCTATGCAGGTGTGCAGGAGCAGGTGCATCAGATCACGGAAAGGGCCATGGCCGGTGAGCTGGATTTTAAGGCTGCGCTGCGGGAGCGCGTGGCTTTACTGCGAGGCCTTGATGCTAGTGCCATCGACAACTTAGCCGCTAAATTGACGCTGATGCCAGGGATCAAGGAGCTGGTTGCAAGCTGTAGGGCGCGCGGTGTGCCGACCTTCATGGTTTCTGGTGGCTTTGTCGAGTTGGCTGGCGTTATTTCTGCTGCCGTTGGATTCGACGGTTTCCACGCAAATTCGTTCGGGATTGAGCACGGTCGACTCACCGGCGAAGTCGTGGGCTCAGTCGTCGATGCGACGGGTAAGCAAGAGTTTATGCTGGCCACCTGTAAGCGTCTCGGTCTGTCGCCTTCAGAGGTGGCTGCGGTAGGCGACGGAGCTAACGATCTGCCCATGCTCAGTAGTGTCGGTACCGCCGTGGGACATCAGCCAAAGGGCATTTTGTGGCCGCTGCTGCATGCCGCCAATTGGTCTGGCGATCACCGCTTTCTGGTGCCATTGCTGCTTGGTTGAGAATTCAGTGATTAACACTGATTAACGCAGTTAATTCATCTGGGTGTTGGGCGTATCGCCGACAGCTGGGGTGACCTTAACTTGAGTATTTGCCTCCAAATGCCGATCCGTCTTCGCGTAAGCGGAGCCGTATGTTTAAGTTCCATCCCAAACAAAATGTGCTCACATCGTCAAAGGTCAGTTGGCGGTGGCTGATCGTGTCTTGTCTAATCTGGAGTGGACTGATCATTGCGGCGCAAGAGTCAGCGGTGGGCAACTATCTGGAGTCGCGCCTGGCTAGGCCAGTAGACTTTCACATTCGAGATGCGGCCGGCAAGGGGCCAACCTTGAGTCCTCGGCTTAAGATCTACGCCATCGATGACTCGACTGTGGGCAAGCTGGGTGTCACCGTCTTAGGTCTAGAAGCGTGGGCTGATATTATCAACCTGCTGGTTAAGAATCGTCCCTCCGCCATTTTTATTGATGGCATGTTTTCCCTTGCAGAGGACACAACCGGTAAATTTAAAGCGGCCTTGGCATCAGCTCGCGCGAACCATGTCGATGTTAATGTGGGGGCATATTTTGCGCCGTTTCCGCTAAAGTATAGGGAACCTTTAGAGTTAAACAGGCCGGAATACCAGCTGTCGAACATGGTTGGTGTAGGAGCCACAGGGGAATCGTTAGAGAGTGCGTTACCACCGTTAGTGGATCACAGACAGTGGTTTGGCTACGGACCCGCGCTGTCACTGCGTCCCTATCTCGCCAATATTGGGCATATCATTTACTCAGGTGATGGTCATGTCGCACCGTTGGTGCGTATGGGGAGTAATTCAGCGCTTGGGCATTTGTCGCTCTATGCAGCCCGTGACCGGCGCATTGAGCGCAATAAGCTGGTGCTTGATGGTCGCATCTTGCCGCTGGACTCTGCGGGCAGCGTCACGGTCAATATGCCAAATCCAGCGCTAATCGCAGATGCAACGATGCCTCTGCGGAGCCTATTCGAGCTTATTGACCTCGGCCGACCATCCTCAAAGGTGAAGGCCGATGATGTTGTGCTAATTTTACCGCTTATGTTCACCGGTAATGTAGACTTTCATCAGAGTCCTTATGGTTACGTTCCGGGGGGGCATATACTTACTGCGATGATCAGCAGTGTCCTCAGCGGTCAGTGGCTCAAACCGCTGATAGGTGCTGTCGGTTTGTCGGTGTTTTTGACGCTACTTGGCGGATTCTTGGGGATGTATCTTAGTGCAGTCCCGTTTTGGATTGCTGTAGCTGTAGTGATGACTTCAGGCTTTGTAGCAAGTGAATATTTATTTGTTTATCACGGAATAGTCGTGCCGTGGATCTTCCCCATAGTTGGGTTCTTCGCCAATGCGATCACTCTATTTGCCGAGAAGACGCGGGTAGGTGAACGAAGGACGGAGGCACTCCGCCAGGCACTGGAAGGGTCAGTAGGGCCGACTGAGTTGAAGCATTTGCTGCTTTCTCCCGACGGCATTAACTTTGATGCACGCGAGCGGATTGTGACTCTCATGTTTATCGACATCGTGGGTTTCTCCCGGATAGCGGAAAACATGTTGCCTCGTATTGCTTTTGAGCATCTGAAAGCCATGCTCTCGACTCTGGGAGAGACCGTTCATGAATTTGGCGGTGTTATTGATAAAACTTTAGGCGATGGTCTTTTGTGTTATTTCGGCTACCGGTTTGATGCCGATACGAGTTCTCCTGATCACGCCGAGAAGGCATTGCAGTGTGCTTTGAAGATTCAAAATGAAAATTTAAAACGCAATATCGAAGCAGCCGATCATGGTGAACCCGTCTATCCTCTCCGAATCGGTATCAATACATCTTCGGTATATCTAGGTGACTTGGGCTCGCATAATCGAGTCGATTTCACTGTGGTGGGCAACGGTGTGAACTTCGCAAAACGCCTAGAAGGTGCCTGCGAAATGCATTCAGTATTGCTCGGTGCCACCACATACGCATTGGTTAAGAACATCGGGTTGCCAGCTGCCGCCACAACCAGACGGCAGATTCGTATTAAGCACCATAGTGAGCTCGTGGAAGCTTATGAATATGATCCATTTTTTGATCGGCAGACGCTGCGCCGCGAAGCGATCGAAGGTTTTCGCAAGTGCGCGAATATCGACAGAATCGATCGCCGCTGGCAAGTTTCTGATCCAACTCGGATTCAGTTGACGTGTGACTTTGGTTTGGCCGAATTGGTTAACTTTTCCTACACGGGCGTGAGTATCCGCCTCAAACAGCTATTAGTCCGCGGGACTCGCATGACGATGAGTATCGACAGTGGCGGTGGTGCCTTACATGCCCTACTTTTACAGGAGGGTATGAATGTACTTCACGGCGAGGTCCGCTGGGGCTATGCTGATGGCACTGATTTTGTGCACGGAATTTTCATCACCAACGTAACCACGCAACAAAGTGACACCTTGGTACAGTACCTCTGCGAATTCGCCCTCTCCTGGGAACAAGCGGATGAAAAGGTAGGACAAAAAGCAGTATGAAACAGTCCAATAGCAAAATCTTTCATCGGACTGCTCGTGCAATTGGGGGCGCAAGGATGCATTTGTGGGCTCGAGCTTTGGTCTTAACTGCGACTTTAACCGCGAGTGCGTGTACGAGTATTTGGGGTGAAGACGAGGATGAGTTGCGAGACTCCGACCTTAAATTAAGCACCCCTTGGAATGATTTTCTCGGACATTCTACGAAGGATAAGCCGCTTTATAGCGCACTCGTCAATGGCGGAGCTAGGAGATCTCTTCCCGCTGCTCTTAGTCAGCCAGAAGCCTATGAAGGAGGTGTTTTCGGTTACATGGGGTCGGCGAAGGCTTTTGTCGCCTATAGAAAGGTGATTCCCGACTACAACCGTCTCTATTGGGTGATGGTGAAGGTGCTGTCGGAGAAATATAGCTGCTTTATTTCTGCCAAACAAAACCGCGGCGACGAAACATGGATTCAGTGCCGCGATAAAAGGCAGATCGTTTTCTGGCGTGACCTGAACTCTAAATATATCCAGTTTCAGGCGCGGCAATTCGATCGTGAGGGATATGAGATTGCCGTCCGCCACCATCAGATTGTACGGTTAGGGTCAATTGCCAGCGCTGTTGGCCCTGTCGGTGGATTTAAGGCTAATTAATGAACGATTGCTCAGTGCTCGTGCCCGCTATTGGGTTAGGGCTATTCTGTCTCAGACTTCTCCCTTGGCGGACGCTTCGCAGCACAGCTGCGAGACCTGCACCCGAGCCCACCTCTTCGCCGCGGGTGTCGATCGTAGTTCCCGCTCGCAACGAAGAGCGCAACATTCCGCTTTTATTGAGATCTTTGGCCAAGCTCGATTATCCAAATTATGAGGTAGTGGTCGTCGACGACCGGTCGACGGATCGTACGGCAGCCGTGATTGCTGAGTTCGGTGAGTTCGCTGATTCAGCCAAAGTGCGTACCGTGGCTGGAGTCGAGAGGCCCACTGATATTCGCTGGGGTGGCAAGCAATGGGCCTGCGTGCAAGGGGCTGCGGCTGCGACGGGTGACCTGCTGCTTTTTACCGATGCCGATACGGTTCATGAGCCGGATAGTCTTAGGCGTGCGGTCGCCGCGATTCAGGCCAGTGGGGCAGGGCTGCTCTCGTGTCTGCCTTTTCATGAAAATCCGCAGCTGTGGGAGCGTCTGCTCGGACCGTTTCAGTTACTGATTTTGGCTCTGACAGCACCGTTCGCTCCGCCTAAACCAGGGCGCGTTTTTGTCATTGGGCAATACCTGCTGTTTACCCGGGAGGCTTACGAGCACATTGGTGGTCACACCGCCGTGGCGAGCGACTTTGCCGAGGACCTACCATTAGCCAACCGCGCACTTCGGCTCGGATTAGGCGTGGAAGTCTACCGCGGCGCACCTCTTTTTCACGTGCGGATGTATGCATCACTCGGCGAATTTATCAAAGGCTGGCGGCGCAACTTTCGCTCTGGGTTTATCTACGCATCTCCCCTGGCTGGTTTAGATGCGACGTTAATGATCGTTGGGATTACGGGTGGGGTTCAGTTCTGTCCGAAAGCACTAGCAGTCATGTTGCTGGCTGGGATTTTTATTGCGTGGCGGCAGCGCGCCATCGGTAGGTTCCAGATGATTGGTGCCTTTCTTTGGCCAATATCACTCGGCCTTTTTTGCTGGGCAACCTTACTGGCCATTTGGGATTTGGTGTTTAAGCGCGAGATGATTTGGAAAGGGCGGAGTTATTCGCCCTCGCCGTGACACTCTCCACCGCTGTTTCAGGCCAATGTAGTCATGCCTAAAGCGATGTCTCGTCTGTACATGGTTGCGACCTGGCCAGTGTTGCGCGATTTGCGCGATTTGCGCGATTGTAGTATGATTTGCGTGATATGCGCGATATACTAGGTCTTTGCGTGATTGATAAACTACCCCTTAATATCAGGTATTTAAAGTGGCCAAATATCCTGAGATCGAGTCCAAGCAGCTGGAATTCAAAGAAACGGTACCCGAGTCTTACCGCCAGCTGATCCGAGAGTGCGTTGCATTCGCCAACACCACAGGCGGCAGCCTGGTCATCGGCGTCAGGGATAAAGACCAGGAGGTGATAGGGGTGCCATTGCTTGCGGTGGAGAAGTTTATCGAGGACTTTCCCAATTCCATCCACCAGGCTGTGCATCCCACCATTATGCCGCAGATCTCTACGCTTAATATCGAAGGTCGCTACCTTATCAAAGTCGCGATTCCTGCCGGCATGAGCAAGCCGTATGTCATCCAGTCGGAGGGCAACCCAGGAGGTATCTACATCAGGTCCGGCACGTCAACACTCAAGGCTAAGCGCGAGCATATCGAAGAATTGAAGCAAATGAGTGGCCACATCGCCTACGACGCGGAATCCGTCAATTGCCCTACGTCAGCTCTCTTGCCTAAACTGCTCACCAGAATATACGGACGCCATCACACGGAAAAAACGTTGATCGCCGACCGCGTGTTAGTCCAGACAACGGACGGCTCCCTGAAACCAACGCGAGCTGCGGTCTTGATGTTTGCTGCCGCGCCGCAGGATTACGTGGCAGAGGCCATAGTACTAGTCTCGCATTTTCGCGGCACTCTGGGCCGCGATATTATTCGCACTACGGAATTAGATGGGCCCATTCCTGAGCTGCTCGACAAGACCCTAAGCTTGACAGCTAACTGGACCGAGACCAACTTCCGACTTAGCGGCGCTAAGTTGCGCGGTGTCCCGCTGGTGCCTCAAATAGCTTTGCGCGAGATCATTGCTAATGCGCTTATACACAGAAAGTATGCGGTCGCCGGTGCTGTCAAGATCGCTATTTATGAAGATCGACTGGAGATATTCAGCCCAGGCGACCTACCTGCTGGGATACGGATTGACGATTTGGGTCATGGTGTCACTGACCTGCGCAATCCACTGATCGCCAAGTACGCCCGTAAATTCAAACTAATGGAAAAACTTGGTAGTGGCATCAGCGTCGCCAATCAAGCCTGCAAAGAAAATTCACTGAGGCCACCCGAGTTTGTCGAGGGCGCAAACTTTTTCAAAGCCACCTTCCATTTCGAAAAGTCCTACAGTAATACCGTCAGTCCGGACACACTTGCACTGCAGATTGCCAAAGACTCGGGCTTAGTGACTAAGAACGACCTGGTGGTACGCGGGATTGCTGATCGGACAGCGAGCAAAACGCTGTCAGACCTCGTCGAAAGGGGTGACTTGCAAAGAATTGGTCGAGGCCCAAGTACAAAATATTTGCTGGCCTGACATTCAGGGTTTTCTAATAATCGAGGGTCGATACAAGGGCGAGCTTGCTCAAATTTCTGCCTCCCCGTAGATGCGGTTGCAAGCTGGGACGATATTTGCAGGATGTTGGCCTTAATCGGTAATAATCAGGCAAGAGATACCTGCCACATGCGATCTTGAAAGGTCCACCAATGTGGGTGCTTTTAGTACTCATCCACAAGTAGCTCAACGTCACCCATGACCCGGCACTGACAGGCGAGACGCTCATCCGGATCGGCGCGCATGGCCTTAAGAAAATCGCGTTCCTCGGTGGTGGGCTCAGATAAATTCTCTGGGTTTTTTGCACCCGAACGATGCAGATGCCACAGTCAGCCTCGCGACAATCAAATTCGATTGGCGTTTCGGCCGCTGCGGCAAGGGCTTGAAGCCCAAGCCCCTGACGCAGCGTATAGTCGGTATCTGTGCCCTTGTGGCTAATCGTAACTTTAACTTGCACCGCTTTTGACATCGTCTAAGTCACACCAATCATTCAGAACAAAATTTACAGCAGAAATTCACAATAATTCAAAGACTCCAGCAGCGCCCATGCCTGTGCCAATGCACATGGACACCATGCCGTATTTCTGACGTTCGCGACGCATGCCGTGTAGCAAGGTTGCGACCAACTTGCCGCCAGTAGCACCCAGCGGGTGACCCAGGGCAATGGCGCCGCCAGTTGGGTTCACCTTCGATGGGTCCAGACCTAGAGTTCTGATCACGGCCAAGGCCTGCGAGGCGAAGGCTTCGTTGAGCTCGAAGCGGTCGATCTTGTCCAAGGTAATGCCAGCCTTTTTCAAAGCGCGTGGAATCGCCTCGACTGGTCCAATGCCCATGATGCGTGGTGGCACACCCGCAACCGAGAAGCCAGCAAAGCGTGCCATCGGTTTGAGGTTGTGCTTCTTAACGAACTCTTCCGAGCAGACCAGTGCCATGGCCGCACCGTCCGACATCTGTGAGCTATTGCCCGCAGTGACGCTGCCACCTTGCAGGAATGCTGGCTTAAGTTTCGCCAGTGCAGCAAGGGTTGAGTCGGCACGTGGGCCTTCGTCCGCAGCAACCAGACCTTCGTCAATGCGCACGCTGCCGTTCTCGCCGGGGCTACGGTAGCTGACTTTGATCGGCAAGGTCTCGTCTTTGAACCAGCCTTTTTCTAGGGCTGTCACAGCCTTTAAGTGCGAGTCTAGGGCGAACTGATCTTGATCAGCGCGGCTGATCCGGTAGTCCTTCGCGACGTTCTCAGCGGTCAGACCCATACCCAGATAAAAGTCAGGGTGGTGGTCATTAACCGTGCGACTGCCAACTGGCTTAAAGCCCATCATGGGCACCAGACTCATCGACTCGACGCCGCCCGCCAAGATGCAGTCCGCATCGCCAGCACGTACTTGCGAGGCAGCCATAGCGATCGTTTGGAGTCCGGATGAGCAGAACCGGTTGACCGTGACACCTGGCACTGATTCGGGAAGGCCCGCAAGCAGCAGTGCAAAGCGAGCGATGTTCATCCCCTGGTCGCCCTCAGGCATAGCGCAACCTAGAATCACGTCTTCAATCAAATGCGGATCGATGCCGCTTTGGCCGACAACGGCACGAATCACGTCTGCGGCCAAATCATCTGGGCGCTTGGTGCGGAAACCGCCGCGGCCGGCCTTGCCGACAGGAGAACGCAGCGGGGATACGATATATGCAGTTTTCATCGAAACTTTCCTCCGGTTCGCGCTTTTGCGTTGGTTTAGTTACGTAGTGGTTTTCCGGTCTTAAGCATGTGCTCGATACGGTCCGCGGTCTGCTGCTGTTGACACAGCTCAATGAAGACCCGGCGCTCGAGATCAAGGAAGTACTGCTCGTTGACCGTTGTCCCTGCGTCCACTTCACCACCGCAAAGCACAGTTGCCATCTTCGTGGCTACTTCGGCGTCGTAAGCAGAGATTTGGCGGCCTTCCACCATGTTGTAAAGCGCCATGCGGAAGGTTTGGATGCCAGGATCGCCAACGACTTTCACCTGCGATGCTGGCGTACGCGGCACGTAGCCGTCTGCCACCATGGTCAAAGCGGCGCGTTTCGCTCGGTGCACGATGTGCTCGCGTGACAGTGAGATCTGCGTCGTTTGCGGTAAAAGGCCCATCTCCACCGCTTCGAAAGCGGATGCCGAGACGCGTGCCATACCGATCAGCAAAAATGCGCGTTGCAGGAATGCTGATGGATCACCCTTCTCAGCAAAGCTGTTGATCTCGTAAGCGCGCAGTGCCAACTCTTTAGTACCGCCACCTGCTGGGATCAGACCGACGCCTGCTTCTACCAAACCGGCGTAGGTTTCGGCTGCGGCCACGCGCAAGGTCGTGTGTAAGGTCACTTCACAGCCGCCGCCGAGGACGAGTCCAGCCGGGCAGGATACGGTCGGGAAGGGAGCGAACTTAACTTCTTGCAATGAGCCTTGGAAGGCGCGCAGGAAGGTTTCGATATCACTCCACTTTTTGGCATGGATCGCATCAAGAATCATCTTGATGTTGGCACCAGCCGAGAAGTTTGGCGCATCGTTTCCGATGACCAATGCGTCAAAGTCGGTCTTCACTTTGGCCACTGACTTGTGCATCAGTTCGGTGATGCTTTCGTCAAGGCTGTTCATCTTGGAGTGGAAGACTAAACAGG
The DNA here is from genome assembly GCA_903915625.1 of uncultured Pseudomonadota bacterium. Taxonomy (GTDB): domain Bacteria; phylum Bdellovibrionota_B; class Oligoflexia; order Oligoflexales; family CAIYRB01; genus CAIYRB01. The sequence goes on from CAIWTN010000204.1 coordinate 10,850, forward strand.
CAACACCGTCGCCAATGTCGACCAAGCTAGCACTGCGGTTAGACAGCACCGTGCGCTTGTCTTCTTTGTTTTCGCGGGATGGCAGGTGGTAGGCATAATCCGGTTGTGGCAGTTGTGCCAGTTTCGCGTGGCCAGTGTGGACCTTGAGTTCGCTAACTGGTCCACCGTAGGCAACCCACTCTTTACTGCCTGGAGCTGGATCGTAGAACTTCAGACCTGGCTTTGCCCAGGTCGGTAGTTTTACTTTTTCCTGCGTCAGACGCGCTAGCACTTCGTCGTAGCCGAGTGCTTGCCAGAGAGCAAATGGGCCCATTTCCCAGCCGAAGCCCCAGCTCAGTGCGTTATCCACTGCCTGGACGCTGCCGCTGGCGATGTCTTCTAGCAAGAGTGATGCATAGCTAAACGTGTCGCGCAGAGTGCGCCAAACGAGCTGTGCACCCTCGTCTTTGTGCTTCAGGATCACTTGAATGCGCTTAACGGTGTCGCGTTCTTTTTCGGCTTCGGCCTCCCAGGGGAAGGACTTAACCTGTTGCTCAACGTAAGTCTTGCTCTCAGGACGATAGGCAAGGATCACGGTGTTACCCTTGGCGTCCTTGTCTTTCTTGTAAAAGCCGACGCTGTTGGTCTTTTGACCAAGGGCGCCTTTTTCGATCAGCTCTTGCATCCACTTAGGAGTCTGGAGCCAGTCACGATAGGGATCGTTCGGCGCCTTTTCGTAAGTGTTGCGTGCTACAGCTGCGAAGGTGTCGAGACCGACCACATCCGCTGTGCGCAGTGTTGCGGACTTGGCGCGGCCAATCAGTGGACCGGTCAGATTGTCGACCGTTTCGATGTTCAGCTTCAGCTCGTCCATGTGATGGATTACAGCTTGGCTGGCAAACACACCGATGCGGTTAGCGATAAAGTTGACCGTGTCGTTGGCGTGGACGATGCCTTTGCCTAGGCGCTCAACGATCCATGTCTCTAGAGCGGACTGGAGCTTAGCGTCGGTGCGAGCGTGCGGGATTGTTTCCAGCAGACGCATGTAGCGAGGCGGATTGAAAAAGTGCGTGCCGAAGAACCGCTGTTGGTACTCTTCGGGCTGCTCTTTAGCGATGTCCTCTAGGCTGATACCTGAGGTGTTGGTCGTCACGGGCACGTGCGGACGGGCATACTCGGCAATGCGCTTGTGAATGCTGCGTTTGATGTCGAGGCGCTCAACCACGGCCTCAAGGATCCAGTCGCAGTCAGCCAGCACCGACATGTCGTCGTCGAAGTTGCCGGGGACGATGTTTGTAAGCACCCCTGCCGTATAGAGCGGGGATGGCTTGAGCTGCTTCAGATTCTCAATCGCGAGGAACGCGCGCTGCGAGCGGACATTCTTGCCGACGAGCTTCGCCAGGTTTTTGTCTTGTGGCGGTTCGTTGCCAGCCAGATCCAACAAGTGAACCTTAACGCCAGCTGCGGCTAAGTGGGCGGCGATCTGCGCACCCATCACGCCGGCACCCAGGACTGCCGCCCGTCTGATCTTCAAACTCATCATCAGCTCCTTCGGTCAAAAGGGTCTAAAGTTATCTAAAGTGGTCTTAAGGCTCCAATTGGGGTCTTAAGGGTCCTCCGAGTCTCAGATTGTTCCATGGGAAAAATGCTTAGCGATCCTCTCACATATTGCCGTTGGCGTGAAGCCGTAGCGCTCCGCTAAAACTTCCGCCGGAGCACTGGCGCCGTAATGATCGACCCCGATATTGAGGCCTTGTAGGCCTGTGAAGCGTTCCCAGCCTAGGGTTACACCTGCTTCAATCGAAACGCGGTGGGTCACGCTCGGGGGCAATATTGCCTCGTGATACTGCCGAGGCTGCGCGGCAAAAAGTTCCCAGCATGGCATCGAGACGACGCGGCAACGATGGCCCTTGAGCTGAGCCGCCACTGCCAGAGCCAGGCCGACTTCGCTACCCGTGGCGAGTAACAAAAGATTTGCGTTAGGTGTGTCCTGCACGATATACGCGCCGCGCGCAGCCAGTGCCAGAGTCTCTTTCGGCAGCTTCAGGAACGGCACTTTCTGGCGAGTGAGGCAGAGTGCGCTCGGGAGTTCAAGCTCCAGTGCCTTACGCATCAGCACTTCCGTCTCTTGCGGGTCGGCTGGGCGCATGACATACAGATCGGGAATGACGCGCAGGCCCATGACTTGTTCCACTGGCTGGTGAGTTGGACCGTCCTCGCCAAGGTAAAAGGAGTCGTGGGTGAATTCATGAATCACGCGTGTGCGCTGGATGGCGCCAAGCCTTAGAGCGGCGCGCGAGTAATCGGCAAAGCTCAAAAAGGTCGCGTCAAATGGCACCAATCCGCCGTGGAGGGCGATGCCGTTACACAGTGCCGACATCGGGAACTCGCGGACGCCGAAGTTGAGGTTGCGGCCGCCGTGGTGCTCGCTGTCAAAGTCGCCGACAGCCTTGGCGAAGGCGCCAGTCATGTTGGACGGCTCAAGATCAGCACTGCCGCCGAAGAGTTGGGGGAGTTCCGCTGCCCAGTGTTTGATGATATCGCCAAACGCATTGCGTGTGGGGATGTCTTTGTCGAGGGTCCATGGCACCGCGGATAGTTGGGCCGCTGCGACGGGTTGGTAATGCTGATTCCAGCGCTCACGGAAGTTGCTCTCGCGGTCCAGCAACTGCTGATGCCGCGTATGCCAGCTCTTTGCTCCGGCACGCAGCCCAGCAAAATTGCGCTGAAAATGGGAGCGCAGAATAGCTGGGGCATAGAACTCCTCGCCGGCCGGAATACCCAACTTAGCTTTGGTGGCACTACGCTCTGCCTCTGGCAGAGGGGAACCGTGTGTTTTGGAGCTGTTTTCTAGGGTAGCACAGCCTTTGCCGATGACGGTTTCGGCGATGATGATCGTCGGCCGGTCGGTCGTCTGGCGGGCTTCGTTATAAGCATTGCGAATTTGGCCGTGGTCGTGGCCATTGATGCTGATGACGTTCCAGCCGAAGCCGGCAAACACTTTCTCATAGTCATCGGAGATACACTTGTTGGTCGGGCCGGATAGCTGAATATGATTTTTGTCGTAAATCCAGGTCAGATTGCCTAAGCGTAAATGGCCTGCGAGAGAGGCGGCGCCAAGTGCCACACCCTCTTGCAAGTCGCCGTCGCTGCAGAGGACCCAGGTGCGGTATTTGAACAATTCGCGGTCTAAGACTGCTCCCAAATGCCTTGCCGCAATCGCAAAGCCGAGAGACATCGCGCAACCCTGGCCGAGTGGGCCAGTGGTGCATTCCACGCCCGGAGTTTGGAAGTTTTCCGGATGTCCAGGGGTGCGGGAGTGCCACTGACGAAAGGCCTTTAAGTCGTCGATGCTCAGCCAGCCAGCGCCGTAAAGCATCGCATACTGCAGCATCGACATATGGCCAGCACTTAAGATGAAGCGGTCGCGCCCCAGCCATTTCGGGTCATCGGGGTCGAAGTTCAGAAACTCGGAGTAGAGGAGGTAGGCTAAGTCCATGCTCGACATGGGGCCGCCTGGATGCCCGCTATTTGCGTGATGCACGGAATCAATGACTAGGCCTTTGAAGAGGTTGACGAGTTGCTGATCTTGCATGCGCCCTCGCAGATAATGGCCGGCTCCGCCGATGATGGGTTGGCCGAATGGTAAACAGTTTCGATCTCTGCCGGGATTATAGCAGTTTAACGCCGAAGTCCTAGTGGATCTTCAGCCTAGTTCGTAAGTTGTGATGCCGTTGTGATGCCAAAGAATCTGGATGGATTTTGCGGTGTCGGCGAACGCTGCTAAAATATCCATTTTTCGATTAAAATGATGAGATCTAAAGGGGAGTTTGCAGATGGCCAGCTTAAAGGACCACGAATTTAATCCGGCAACGGATCTCACATTCTCTCGCAGGGTCGAAGCGACTCCCGAGCAAATTTGGGCAGGCTGGACACAGCCCGAGATTTTAAAGAAGTGGTTTTGCCCACTCCCGTGGATCACTACCGAGTGCGATATTGATTTGCGTCCTGGTGGTGGATTTCGCACCGTGATGCAGTCGCCAGAAGGCCAGAAAGTCGAGGGTGTGGGTTGCTACCTCGAAACGACTGCGCCTGAGCGATTAGTCTGGACGAGTGCTCTACAGCCTGGGTTTAGGCCGGTGCCCCCTCCATCCGAGGGTTTTGTGTTTGCCGCTATTCTCACCTTCGAGCGCGTCGCCGAGGGCACGAAATACTCGGCAACCGTGAAACACGCATCTGAAGCGGACTGTGAGGCGCACAACAAGATGGGATTTCAGGCCGGTTGGAACGCGGCCCTTGACCAGTTATTGGCACTGATCAAGGCTGGTGGGGTAGGCAGGTAAAGCGCAAAGCATCCTATTTCATAACTTTTTCCATACTGTTCATGATGAATTTGACCGGCACAAAGCGCGGGAAGAATGTCACTATTTTGTTGAACGTTCCCGCTACGTAGATATCTCGGCGCGCAAACATGGCGTCGATACCTTTCCTGGCGACTACATCTGCTGTCATCATCAACTGGGAAAATTCTTTTCCGGGCGTAAACTTTGCTTCGTCAAAAAACTTTGTTGCCGTGGGACCCGGGCACAGTACCGTTGAAGTCACGCCTTGGGCCTGGTATTCGAAATTTAAGGAGCGGGAAAAACTGACAACTAAGCTCTTAGTCGCAGCATAAAGTCCCATATAAGGTATCGGCTGAAAGGCAGCGGTTGATGCCACTTGCAGGATGTAGCCATGCTTACGCTCGCGCATTTTCTTACCGTATAGATGCGACAAGGCGATCAGCGCCTCAGTGTTGAGGCGCAGCATAGTGATCTGCTCCGGAAGCGGTGTGTCGAAAAACTTGCCGTGACAGCCCACGCCTGCATTGTTGACTAGCACATCAGGAATGATGCCCAGTGCATCGGTTTGCTCGACTAGTTTTGCCGGTGCCTCGGGACTGGCAAGATTCAGTCTGATCGTCACGATCTTCAAGTTTGGTGTCGCGAGTGCCTTTTGAGCGGACTCAAGATTGCTAGCCGAGCGAGCGACTAAGACTAAGTTGTAACCTCTCTGAGCCAAGACACGTGCACATTCTAGACCGATGCCCCCACTTGCTCCGGTAACGACGGCCCATTGAACTGACATGAATGCTCCAGCGGTGAAAATTAAAAGAGATCCTTGGAGATCGGGAGGTCGCTAGCCTTTGGGAATTCATCTAGGCCTAGGTTGGCATAGAAGAAGCCGCGGCCGCGCCGGTACACTTTGAGGCGTACGTGGTCTGAAGGTGCTCTCGCAGTCATGAAGCGTTGCAGTTGATTCATGTCTGTGACCTTTTCCTGATCCAGCCCCATGATCAGATCGCCAATTTTCAGACCTGCGCGGTGCCCTGGTCCCTCGACAATCAGGTTGGTAACAATCACTCCGTAGACGCCGCCCAGTGTGTCGCCCGTCTCGACCTCGTCGCTGGAAAGAATATTTTTCCCGACGATCCCAATATAAGGGCGCTTAACCTTGCCGAAGCGGATGAGGTCTCGCACTACAACCCTGGCTAAGTTGATCGGGATGGCAAATCCAATATTAGGTCCCTCGGCAGCCACCGCGGTGTTGATGCCGATCACTCGGCCGCGGATATCGATGAGCGGTCCACCAGAGTTCCCTGGGTGAATGGCGGCATCGGTCTGCAGAAAGTCATCGTAAGGTCCGGCACCGATGACGCGACCTTTGGCCGATATGATGCCGCTGGTGACGGTGTGGCCGTAACCGAACGGATTGCCGATCGCCAAGACGACATCGCCGACGCGCAGCGCATCGCTATCGCCTAGGTCGAGCCAGCTAACGCCTTCCGGCAGGTTGACCTTAAGTAAGGCTAAATCTGTTTTGGGGTCGATTCCGAGGATGGTCGCGTTGACCTTGCGTTTGCTCTTGGCAAAGAGGACTTCTATCACGCTCGCATTTTCGACCACATGATGATTCGTTAAAATGTGACCTTTATTGTCGATCACTACGCCCGAGCCTACGGCATGAGTTTGCGCCGAGCGTGGCAACACACCGTGGAGAAAAAACTGATAAAGATCGAGCGCCGGATCTTTATTTCCCGTATAGATAGTGGTTCTAATGTTGACTACGCCTGGAATTGCACGCTCGGCCACATCGGCAAACGACTCATAAAGCCGTGCCTGTGCGGTGGGTGCTGCGCAAACGAGCGCGAAGAATATTAAAATTGGTCGCATCCCATCATTTTATCATGGGTTGTGGGCATGGTAGGATAAGTTACTTTTATCAGTGGGGTAGCGATGGGCTTGTCGGTTCGGTCTTTTGCCAAAATGACTGCCTGGAGCTTTGCAGCTTTGGTAGTTAGCGCTATTGCTGGCGGGCTTGGTGTCTTGGCGGTAGTTTATGGTCTGGTTTACTTCGGCGATGATTCGAGCCTGAAGAAAGCTACGATCCTGGCTCGCATCAACGAAGAGACCAACATTTATATGTTGGATGAGAAGACCCCCATCGGGTCCATCTTCAGCGATGCCCACCGTCGTTACGTTCCGATCGAAGAAGTCCCAGGCCACATGCTTAATGCACTGATCGCGGCCGAGGATAAGAATTTCTATCACCATCACGGGATTGACCCAGCGGCCATAGTTTCAGCTGCCCTCGGGGTGTTCAAGGGCGGTCGCATGCGCGGTGCCTCGACACTCACGCAGCAGACGGCGCGTAATATTTTGGGCTGGTGGGACGTTACCCTGAGCCGCAAGGTGAAAGAGGCTATTGCCGCCCTTCAGCTAGAGCGCCTTTATTCAAAAAGACAAATTCTTGAATTTTATCTTAATCAGTTCCATGTTTCCGGCAACGGGCGCGGGATTGGGATCGCTGCGAAGTATTACTTCAATAAAGACGTGAAGGACCTCGACCTCATCGAGGCGGCATTCATCGCTGGATCGGTAAAAGGTCCCAGTCAGTACGACCCATTCATAAAGTACACGCGCGAGCGACGTGAACGTGCCATCAAGCGTGCCTTTAACCGCAAAAATTACGTATTAAGACGCATGTATGAGCAAGGGTGGATTAGCGAGCCGGATTTCAAAAAAGCCTGGGACGAACCGGTCAAGTTTAACCGCGGTAGCTTCCGGACAGATGAAGTTGCTCTAGTCGATCTCATCTCTCAGCAGCTACACCGCAAAGAGATATTAGAAGCTCTAGGCATGGATGATGCTCGCGAGCTAAACGCCGCAGGTCTGAAAATTTTCAGTACGATTGACGGCGAGCTGCAGCAGGCAGGTCAGTTAGCTGTGCGGCGTAACTTGTCGCGCTTAGAAAGTATTCTAAAGGGCTTCAAGCAGGAGCGCGCAGAGTACTTCAGAAAACTACGTGGACTGACCGTCAACGATTTTTACTTTGGCGAAGTCTCAGCAGTAGCCGGGACACCCAAAGAGCCAGAGCTTAAAATCAGCTTTGGCCTACCAAGCTGTACGATTCCTTACGACTCGCTCAAGCGCTATGCGTCGCAAGTTGCGCTGCCTTACTACCAGAAGCCAGAAACAGTAGCGGCCGACATTGTTAAGAAGATCAAAGTTGGAGATGTGCTTTACGTCGAGGTGCGTGAGTACAATTTAGATACTCATGAAGGCGTTTGCGAGATGATGAAAAGACCGCGCGTCAATGGCGGTCTGATTGCACTCGATAAAGGTGAGATCCGGGCAGTGGTCTCTGGTTTTGATACCCATGGCTTCAACCGGTCAATGCAGGCGAAACGGCAGCCGGGCTCTGTGTTTAAGCCGGTAGTTTACTTCGCGGCACTGCAGCTTGGTTGGTCAATTCTGGACCGACTCGATAATGAACGGCAAATTTTCCCGTTCCAAAGCCGCTTCTACTATCCGCGTCCTGACCATGATAGCCCGTATAAAGAAGTGTCGATGCTTTGGGCTGGGATTATGTCGGAGAATACAGCCTCCGTCTCACTCACCAGTAAGCTTACGGACAAGTTGAATTTCGATCAGTTCAAGCAGCTGATGGGTGTCATGGACTTGCTGCCGCACGGTGGCGAGTCACCTCGCGATTTTCACTTCCGCGTAGCTCGCGCTATGGGCGTGCAGCTTGATAACGAGGGTGTGCGGGAATTTCAGCTTAATAATGCCGTCGCTGATCTAATCCTAGATATTCAGTACTCATCGAGTTTCGAATTTCAGCAACGCTTAAAGAAAATGTGGTGGGGACGCGGCTATGCCACAGAGCTGCAAAATATCATGTTGGCTAAAGACGACCTCTCGCCTACGCAAAAAGCAGTCAAGCTGCGCCTTGCTAGCAACAATTTTCTCCGTCACCAAACTCTAGATCAACAGCTAGTCGCTGATTGGAAGTTGGTCGAGCAAGCGGTTCAGGCCAAGGGGGGGGAGGCAGCTGCAGTCGATCCGCAAGTGCGCCTCGCTATTGAACATTTCCGTGTGCTCCCGGGACTAAGCAAGCCAGCCCTAGGTTTCTCCATGGTGCTTCCTGGCGAAACTCCGCAGAAAGATTTCAAGAATCGTTTTGAAATTGAGCGACTAATACTGCCAGCGGGTCGTCCTCTGACCCCCCTCGATGTCCAAGCGATTTGGGGCGGTAGCGCGCTTTTTGGGTCTGCCGACATTACGCTTAACGATGTGCTGATCGATGGCTGGCTGCCACATGGCAATCAAACGCTGCTCGATCAGTATGTGACTAAGCATTACGAAGAGGTCATGGCACGCCAAGAAGAATACGACCTGTTTCGCTACTACAATCATCACGATTTCCGGATCGCGGTTGGCCTGAATTATTTGGTGTCTCTCGCTAAGGCGATGGGCGTCACCAGTAATATCGAACCAGTTCTGTCCTTTCCTCTCGGTACTAACGTCGTGACCTTAGCCGAGGTGGCCAAGGTTTATCAAACCTTCGTGAGCGGTAAAACCTACCGGTTCTTTAAAGAAGGTCCACCAAACCAAGTGAGCTTGATTAGGCGCATAGAGGACCGCTTTGGCAATACTCTGTACGAACCTAAACGCACTGAATATCAGTTGGTACTGCCAGAGTTTGGCCTGCAAATGCGCGAGATTTTGCGGCGCGTGGTGACCCACGGAACGGGGCGCAGGGCCCGCTCTGAGCTGTATTTGACGCTGGGCGGCGAAGGTAACAACATTCCTGGCAAAGAGAATAAAACCGGCAAACCCTTACCTGGTGAGAAGCGGATTCGCATTCCTGTCTTTGGTAAAACGGGAACAACCAACGACTACAACAACGCGAACTTTGCTGGATTTGTGCCTTATCCAGTCGAGAAGGGGGCACCGCTCGATCCAGAGAATAGTTACGTCCTAGCGGCTTATACCGGCTATGACCGGAACATGCAGATGCGTGCCGGTGGTCTTAATATCACCGGTGCCCTCGGTGCCTTACCCGCATGGATCGGCCTCGCTAAAGAAATTATCGACAAGAAAAAATATGGCGACATGCTAGATGCGCTTGATTTGACCATGATCGCTAAACAGGAATGGCCTCTCAAAGTGGAACAACGTGCCACTCCGCTCGCGATCGATATGCCGCGCGGCGTCATTGTTGGCGGTACTGCCGACCAAGAGGCTGTGGCGACCGCGGATAGCTCGAAAGAGGGTGAATCGGCCAGTGCGGCTAGCGATGAGTTCCGCGCTAACGTTGTGGAGACGACGATCAACATGCCGCTAAATAGCGGAGCGCCGTTGCGTCTTTTCAGCCCGTATCGTGCACAAGATCAGATGGGCACTACCGGTGCTGGAACTGCTGGTGCTAGTGGTGGTGGTGCGTCGGCCGCAGCCAAAGACGGCGACGAAGGCGTAAACATGGATGACGTACGCTACTACGACGACAGCGGTAAGCGAGTTGAGCCACCGACGGCAAAGTCACCTGCGGCATCAGCACCATCAGCGACCAGCGCCCAGCAGCTAAACGCTAAGCCGCGGACCCAAACCGGTCAACAGGCACCTAGTGCGGCTGCAAGTGGAGCGCCGGCGGAAGCTTCTTCAGCCGCGCCTGGGTCAGCTGCGGCGACTGCTGACAGTGTATTTGGTGATGTTGGTGCTACTACTGAATCACCAGGGGCTAGTGGGAAGTCTGAGCTGGACGACAATGCAGTGCCAGATTTTGGCGACCAAAGGAGCCTCGACGAGGAGATCTGGTAAATCGTTGTACGAAGATCACATTACAAGCGCCGCCGGCAGCGTGCGGGCTTAGGGTGGTGGCTGTCGCTCACTGTCGGCGTAGTTGCGGTCGCCGCGTGCGCGGCGGTACTGGTTTACCGTGAAAGAGTAGTGGAACTGTTTCAGCGCGACACCGGGGCCTTGTCTCTCGTGATGAAGCTTGGCCAACTTGGGGCATCGGCGCGCACAACTTCCCGTAACTACTCTGATTTTGAGAGCGGCAACATCGGTCGTACGGTTAAAGTATCCAGTGACACTTGGACTTTGCAGCTTCGCAACGATAACGACGATGCGTTGCCACTTTCCTGGCGCCAGTGGTTTTACTTTCGGCTTGATGATTTGCCGGTCAATCAAAAGGTCACCTTAACCCTGAGTGGGCTGGGCATGCCGGGCTACTTTCTGCCGTTTTATTCACTCGATAATATCGACTGGATTCAGTTTCCTAAAGAGGCGGTGACGCGCCCTACGGCGTCGAGCCTGCAGATCGTTAGTCAGTTTCCGAGTCAGAAGATTTGGTTTGCGCGTTATGTGCCTTATCACTACACACGTCTCACCAAATACCTATCCAAGTTGTCCGGTCATCCCAGTGTCACGCTTCGCGACATTGGTCGGTCACCAGGCGGACTGCCCATCCCAGTACTAACAATCACCGACTCTGCCTCCATCGCGCCCAAGCAGCGGGTGATCCTGCATGCACGGACACATCCGGGAGAGGTCGGAGGATCTTATGTGATTGAGGGTTTAGTTAATTATTTACTCAGCGATGAAGCACTCGCTAAGTCACTGCGGCAGCGCTTGATTTTCACAATCATGCCGATGGTTAATGTCGATGGTGTGGTTGCCGGCAACAACCGGACGACTCCTGATGGGGTTAATCTAGAGGGGAAGTGGATTAGTGGGCGCGACCTCGAATTGGATCATCAGCATGTGCCGTCAGAAATCCTTCTGTTGAACCGCGCTTTTCGTGCACTTCTGGCTACTGGTGTTCCCGTTAGCATGGCACTTAATTTACACTCTTCGGCGGGGGATCCTACCGATCTGGTCTTCGCTTTTCCTCATTTTGGCCCGGCCGAGCGCGGCTATACCGCGGCCGAGTCGCAGTTGTTCGAGAAACAAATAAAATTTATAAGTTTGCTGGCTGAACATTATGGCACCGCCATGTTGGCTTCACCACCAAGTGATGGCGGCAGAGCTTTTGTGAACAAAAAACTGCCCGAGAGTTGGTGGTGGCGTCATTTTCAAGATCGGGTCATGGCACTGACGTTAGAATCCACCTACGGCTTTGCCGGTAGCACAGGCCATTGGATGAAGCCGCGAGATTTGCGGCGGCTTGGCGAATCCCTCGCTGTGGCGATCAGTCGATATCATGAGACTATCGTGGCTCGAAGTGTCACAAATGGTCATAAATCCATGGAAATACGCCGCTAAGCGTACTAAGGTAGTGGCCAATCAAAGATTTGGATGAGGGTTGCAGACTATGCCATTACCTCCACGCGCACAAATTGTAGGCACGGGAATGTTCGTGCCACCCGACGTGTATACAAATAAAGATCTCGAAAAGATGATGGATACCTCGGACGAGTGGATCCAGCAGCGCAGCGGCATCCGTGAACGGCGTTATGCCAAGGCTGGTATAGGACCCTCCGACCTAGCTTTCGAAGCTTCGAAGTCGGCGCTTGCAATGGCCGGTCTGAAAAGTTCAGATATCGATATGATCGTCTTTGCTACGCTCAGCCCAGATTATTATTTTCCAGGATCTGGTGCCTTCCTTCAGGACCATCTTGGCTGCGGCACGATTCCAGCGATAGACATTCGTAATCAGTGTTCCGGATTTGTTTACGGGTTAAATGTGGCCCAGGCTTTTATTGCCTCCGGTCTTTATAAGCGAGTCTTGCTCGTCGGCGCAGAGTGCCACTCACGGGCGTTGAACTTTACGACCGCTGGCCGGGACGTATCTGTTTTGTTTGGTGATGGTGCCGGAGCTTTAGTCTTGGTCCCGAGCGATGATCCGGAGCGTGGGGTCATGTCTGTGCACCTGCATGCTGAGGGAGCGCACCGCGATTTACTCAAGTTGGAAACTCCTGCCGCACGAAATTGGCCTATGGTTTCCAAAGAAGACCTCGATGCCGGACGCCAATATCCAAAGATGGACGGGCGAAATGTGTTTAAACACGCCGTCACTAGGATGCCTGAGGTTGTGCGTGAGGCATTGACGCATAATAAACTCAGCGCTGACGATGTTGATCTATACCTGTTTCATCAAGCAAACATGCGCATCAACGAAGCAGTCATGAAAAACTTAGACCAGCCGATCACTAAATCGCACAACAATATGGACCGCTACGGTAATTGTTCGGCAGCTTCCATTCCGATGTGTCTTGATGAAGCCGTGCGGGGCGGTCGCGTAAAAGCCAATGATGTAGTCTGTATGACTGCTTTTGGCGCTGGCTTTATGTGGGGCTCGGCCTTAGTGCGGTGGTGATTAGGCGCGATTTTTAGGCTCATCAGTAGAATCTGAGGCGATGACTCCAGATTCTTTGCTGATGGCGATAAAATGCGGGCTTCGGGCATCAGGCGTCGGGCATCGGGCATCGGGCATCGGGCATCGGGCATCGGGCATCGGGCATCGGGC
>CAIWTN010000205.1 GCA_903915625.1 uncultured Pseudomonadota bacterium
CGTTAGCTAATGCTACCGTGCCGTCGCCGCTGGTGCCGACTTGAAGGCGTTGGGTGGGAGCAGTGGTGCCTATGCCAGTGTTGCCTGCTACAACTAGGCCTGTTGCAGGCGCTGTGGTCGCCGTGCTGTAACCAATGGCAGCACCACCGTTAACCTGCAATTTTGATGACAGGGATGTCGTGCCAATTCCGACGTTCCCAGTTCCCTTGGGTAGTATGTTTATGTCTTGGTTCGCGCTGGTGCCTGATGCAGAAATCGAGTTGTATCCAACTTGAATACCCTGCGTTAGGTTTGTATGGCGAACATTAAGTCCTCCACTACTTGCAGCAATACCACCTACGACATCCAAAACGCTTGCTGGCGACGTGGTCCCAATCCCTACATTACCGCTGATAATCAGCCCATTACTTGGCGCAGCATTTACGCCAGCATAGCTACCCAGGGACATGCCACCCGATACATCCAGTGCCGATTGAGGGATAGAAGTGCCGATGCCGACTCTACCTGAGTTGAGCACTCGCATCCGCTCTGTTCCATTAGTTGCGACGACGATGGCACCGTTTCCGGCCGCTTCTGAATCAGCGACTAAATTAAGATCGGTAGTACTTGATGCGCCGGCAGTTGTTGCAGTCACTGCGGTCGTCATGATCGTACCATCGGGGAATACGAAGCCACCTGAACTTGATCGAATTGCACCTGCAACGTCCAGTCGTTGCACAGGCGCAGCTGTGCCGATACCTACGTTACCGCCGTTAAAGACGGCAGTGTAGTTATTGGTAGCACCTGTTTGCGCATTAACAAGTAGACCGTAACTGTTGGTCTGAGCGCCGACGGCGGCAGCACCGATGCCGAGTGCAATAGCGCTGGTAACAGTGTTGTTTGTGCCTTTCTTAGGAGCGCCAGCGATATAGTTTGTATAAGCGTTTGTTGTGGTGACCGAAGTGTTGGTCGAGGCCAAGGTAGGTGCGGCGATCGCGTTAAACGCCATGTTTGCAGCAGTGCCAGATGCAGCCGTGGAGTTGTCTGTGAATATAGGGCCAGCAAGACCAATGTATGCGCCGGTTAGACTCGGAGCAGCAGATTTTGCGCCGCTGACGTCTAGTAAGGACGACGGTGCTGTAGTGCCGATACCGATGTTGCCATCCGAACCCACAACCATCCTGATCGTATTATTCCCCGCAGGATTGGCGTCATTTGCGGCCGAGGCCGCGAAAACCCACTGGCCTGGTATATTTCCTGATGCCGGGGTGCCGGTAACTCGGTAGCCAAAGTTACCGTTAATTAACCAGGACGTTCCGTCGTAATTCTGAGCAGTGAAATCGCCAGTATAGTCACCACTGGCAACTGAAGTTGGCGCAGTTGCTGTACCGCGACTTTTTCGGAAATTCATCATTGCAGCAGCAGCGTCAGTGGTGTGTTGTGATACTGTCAAGCCTCGGCCCGAAACCGTTGTCTCATCAGTCACAGATAATTTCGAAACTGGCGCCGTTGTCCCAATCCCGATATTGCCCTGCACTATAAGCCCATTATTAGGCGCGGTATTACCACCTGCATATGTGGCACCGATAGCCACTCCACCAGCAACGTCTAGTTTATTGACCGGCGCAGCTGCGCCAATTCCGACGTTACCGTTGTAATCGACTCTCATTCGTTCAAGGTTGTGAGTTGCTAACGTGATAACACCCGAGCTGCTGGTGCCCGTGCCTGAGGCAAAAGCAAGATCTGTGACACTAGTCGCGCCACTTGATGTGCCACCCGAGGCAGTGGTCATGACGGTGCCGTCAGGGAACATGATCCCACCACTTGTTGAGCGAATGGTTCCCGCAACTTCCAACATCTGGCCAGGTGCCGTGGTACCAATGCCGACATTGCCACTAACCGTGAGTCCGTTAGTAGGACCAGCGGTTGAGGTTGAATAGCCGATTGCTGCGTTTCCGTTCACTTGGATTTTTGATCCAGGGGAGGTAGTGCCTATGCCGACGTTGCCGTTACCTTTGATTCGCATGCGCTCTGTAAACGAGGTGCTTGATCCAAAACCGAAAGCAATATCGGAAGTGCTTATATCTGTATGAATCTGTAGCAAGTTGCCCTGAATACCGAATCCATAATTTTGTGTGGTATCGGTTCCCCAAAGAGTCAGTTTTTCCCCTAGAGCTGTAGCGAAACTGAGAGGAGCTATAGGTGCCGTAGTGCCTATCCCGAAGTTACCGCTAACAATCAAGCCGTTAGTCGGTGCCGCATTCGCACCCGCGTAACTACCAACTGCCATACCACCCGCGACATCCACTTTGGACAGTGGCACGGCGGTGCCAAAGCCGATACTACCGCCATTTGTGATGCGCATTCTCTCGCTGCCACGCGCAGCAAAAGTGATGACACCAGTGCCAGTCTCCCCGCTGTCAGCGACAAAGGTTAAATCACCCGTGCTACTTGTGCCCGTGCCAGGAGTGGCAGCGGACGTCATTATTGAGCCGTCAGGGAACATGATCCCACCAGTGCTCGACCGGATGACACCCGCCACGTCCAACGCTTGAGTTGGGACGTTAGATCCGATGCCGACGTTTCCTGTGAAGTCGGCACTTCCTGCTACAGTGAGTTTGTTGAACGGTGTGGAAGTTCCGATACCAACAGATCCACCTGCTTGGATGCGCATTTTCTCAGTGACGCTGGTACCATTATAGGTACTAAGAGTTAAGTCAGTAGCACCAGTAGGTGCATTTGAAATAAGTGCATCGATCGCTGCATGGCGTGAGGCTGATGCATTAGTGAGAGCAAAATAAAGACCTGCGCCAGTGCCTGCAGTGGTTGAAGTGCCTGCATTGCGCAGCACTAATTGTTCGGTTAATCCGCCAGAAGCGCCGGAATTTAGGTCGAGGA
>CAIWTN010000206.1 GCA_903915625.1 uncultured Pseudomonadota bacterium
AGATGTGGCATACCCAGCCCAACCCGCGGCTAAACAAGGATGCCGCAGTAAACAAATTCGTGAAGGAGTGTCTATGAAAGTCAGCAATTTGATCGCATCTGTTGCGCTAGTTGCGTTGGTTAGCACGAACGCCGCCGCGAATGACGGCAGCGATGTAACACCTCCAGGCTCACAGTATTCCTGCAGCCAACAGGCAAGCTGGGGCAAGTGTGGCGAGTCCTGGATGCAGGGCTACTGCAATTCCAGCTGCGGCCGTTCTGGCAATAATAATAATAATAATAATAACGGTAGTGACCCATGGTGGGGCGGCACAGGTGAGCCCCAGAGCTGGCAAGAGTGGATCGCTCTTCGTTACGACGGCTGGTACTAAAAAGTTTTAGTTTCTGAGATGCTTGTGCAGACTATTTTTCTGCACAAGCATGCGGTGTATGCGCTAGCACTCGCCATCATCGGTAATTGTCATCCTGAAAACTAAGGGTGTCGAACCCAGTTGTCTGGATGCGGCTCATCTTCAGGTTGTTGATCGCCTGAAGTCTTGCGGCTCCAAGAATCTGATTGTCAGGGCTCGAGGCATCGTAGCCATTGCTGGGAGTGCCCGGCGAAAAAGAATAGAAATAAGCCGCAAGAGGTGCGACGTGCATAGCCAAAGGGTTTCCTTTGAATGCAGCTGGATTGAATGACTGGTGCAGCATTATGTTTCTAAAGTCACCTGCCGTGACTCCTGCTAAAATCGAATTGAAATCGATCATCCCTACATTGTGATCTTTCACGAGTGAATAGGCCATCCCCTCGTTCTGGCAATACTGTGATAGATGGTTTGCCGGCACCATGGTCCACCATAAAAATCGCACTGCCCATGAGTGACATTTGCTGCCGGCTTTGAAGTTAGTCACGATATTAGCGCGGTAATCGGGTGCTAGCTGTCCATCTGGCGGTAGTTGTCCATCATACGGCACGGCTCTTCTGGCGCCGAGACCAGGAGTCATAAACGGGTCAACAAGGTCGATTCGAGTCGGTTTTTTAACGTTGTTAAAGTCTGCTCTTTTATACATGCGATAAGCAGAAAGAATCGATACCTGTGATCCCATCGAGTGGGCTACTAAACGGACAGTCTGGTTATAACCGGTAAAGCGCGCGCGGTATTCAGCAAGAAAGGCATCTGTGACAGTTCCTGCCTTGTATATTTGATGCGCGGCATTGCAAGGCAGGTTGGCAGCCCCGATCAAACCTAATCCCGGACAACCATAGCCAGAATCGTATGATAAACCTGCCCAATTAAATGCAAGAAGGTTGTAGCCAGCAAGTCCTACTTGTCGAGCCCATTGATTGGGAACAGAAAAGACTTTGTTTGGGCCCTCCGAATTCCAGCCATGCACGTATACTACTGATGGACGAGACGCGTTAAATTCGCCGATCACCTGCAAAGAAACGGAGTTAGGAGGGGGTATGATGTAGGATTCCGTTTCAGCTGTGGGATTCGGGGGATTGCCAGTTTGCGGCTCGTTTCTTTGGGTGTAGCCATCGCAGTAGTATATTTTTGAATGAGCGCTGTCGCACGCTCCTGGCTCAGGGTAAAAGCCCCCCTCACCGTAGAGGTTTAAGCCGTTTTCTGCGTTATTTACCCCCCGGCCCATTGTGCGGAGGTTTTTAGCGCTAAGCTTTTCAACCCCAGAAATGTCTCCACAGGACGTAGATAAGAGCATCAGAATTAGTGCGTGAATTTTCATACCTTACCGCTCCTGTAACGTGAATTTGCGTGAGATTTCTCGTTATAAGAGTCTTTTCGGCGCGGTTTTGAGAGAAATTAAATAAATCTGAATAAGTAAATAAAATTAATCTATTAATACTTAGTTATTTGGCACGTTTTTTTGCGAATTCAAAATCATGGTGAGTTAATTCTGGAGAGCGATAATCGTACAGCGGGAAGAGTTTTATCGAAACAGTTACGGGCTAAGGATGGAGACTTTCCTCAACCCGTAACCGTGGTAGCCTAAATTACTTTAACATCGGTAGGTTGAGTCCCTGCTCCTTGGCGCACTCGATCGCTATGTCGTAACCTGCATCGGCATGCCGCATGACACCGGTCCCTGGATCGTTGGTTAAGACTCGCTCTAAGCGACGCGCAGCATCCGCAGTTCCATCGGCGACAATAACCATGCCTGAGTGCTGCGAGTAGCCCATGCCGACGCCGCCGCCGTGATGTAAGCTTACCCAAGTCGCACCACTAGCAGTGTTAAGGAGCGCATTTAGCAGCGGCCAATCGGACACTGCGTCTGATCCATCGAGCATGCTCTCGGTTTCGCGATTTGGGCTGGCTACTGATCCGGAATCTAAGTGGTCGCGACCGATGACGATCGGGGCTTTTAACTCTCCGGTACGAACCATTTCGTTAAAGGCTAGTCCGAGGCGAGCCCTATCGCCGAGCCCAACCCAGCAGATGCGTGCCGGTAGACCTTGAAATTGTATGCGCTCCTTAGCCATATCCAACCAGCGATGCAGGTGAGGATGATTTGGGATTAGCTCTTTAATTTTCCGGTCGGTGCGGTAAATGTCTTCCGGGTCGCCGGATAAAGCGGCCCAACGGAAAGGGCCTATGCCGCGACAGAAAAGTGGACGGATGTATGTAGGAACAAAACCAGGAAAATTGAATGCCTCTTTGAGACCGACATCAAGAGCCATTTGACGAATGTTGTTCCCGTAGTCAAATACGGGAATCCCCATCGCCTGGAAGTCGAGCATGGCTTTAACCTGCATTGCCATAGATGCTTTGGCATCGCGCACTAATTTATCTGGATCACTTTGACGCAGTGTCTCTGCTTGAGCCAGTGAGTAGCCATGTGGCAGGTAGCCATTCAGTGGATCATGGGCACTGGTTTGATCGGTTACCATGTCCGGCTTGATCCCGCGGCGGACCATTTCTGGATAGACATCAGCAGCATTCCCTAAGAGTCCGACCGAAACGGCGTGACCTTTTTTATGATGCTCCTGAATTATAGCGATGGCTTCGTCGAGGGTGTTCGCCTCAAAATCGAGGTAGCGCGTCTCCAGGCGACGCTTGATGCGCTGTGGGTCGCACTCCACGGCGAGCATGGATGCTCCTGCCATAGTCGCAGCTAGTGGCTGTGCTCCGCCCATACCACCAAGGCCACCGGTGAGGATCCACTTGCCCTTTAAGCTGCCACCAAAATGTTGGCGGCCGGCCTCGACAAAGGTTTCGTAAGTGCCTTGTACAATGCCCTGAGAGCCGATGTAGATCCAAGATCCCGCCGTCATCTGCCCGTACATCATCAGGCCTTTTTTATCGAGCTCGTGGAAGTGCTCCCACGTGGCCCAATGCGGCACGATATTTGAGTTGGCTATTAAAACACGTGGTGCATCGGAATGAGTCTTAAACACTCCAACTGGTTTACCTGACTGGACCAAAAGTGTTTCGTCCGCTTCCAACTTAGTTAGCGTCTCTACAATTTTATCGTAGGACGCCCAGTCGCGAGCGGCACGGCCGATGCCGCCGTAAACGACCAGATCGCTGGGGATTTCGGCAACGTCAGGATCGAGGTTGTTCATCAACATGCGCAGAGCCGCCTCTGTCAGCCATGATTTCGCTGACAGTTTTGTGCCGTGTGCAGCTTTGATTTTACGTGTCGGATCGTGGCGTGTTGAATGACCCATATGATGTCCTCTAGTTCCAGTTTATTTGGTCTTTTCGTTATGTCGGCTGCTGCTTATGATGATGAATAATTTCAAAAAGCCACTGCGCTGCCAGCTTAGCCGTGCGGTGATCGTGATCCAGCGGTGGACAAAGTTCGGCTATGTCGTAACTACGCACGCGTCCAGATGTCGCCCAATGGCGCAGCAGTGGAATCATCGTCCAAGGGCTTAAACCAAAGGCTTGTGGTGCACTCACACCTGGAGCATGTGCGCCGGCAAATGCATCAAGACACAGCGTCAAATAATTTACGCTGTGATCCTCGAGCACATGTTCTAGTTTTTGCTGCAGGTGTGGGTTGATCCCAAGCACTAACTCATCAGCAGTGACAATTTTTACGTTGTGATGCTTAGCAGCGGCAAATACGGGCGCCGTGTTGCCGGTCATCTGCGCACCCAGGCAGCTATAATGCAGGTGTTTGCCTTGAGTGCTAAGGTGGTTCGCGATCTGTAAAAACGGCGTTCCTGAGCTGCCTTTTTGACCAGGTAGTAAGGGACGCATATCCAGATGAGCGTCGATATTTACGATGCCTATGTCCTGTCCGGGAAAGCTAGCATCCAGCCCTAAATAGTGTCCGTAGGCTACTTCATGTCCACCACCGAGCACTAGCGGCGTGATGTTGGCCCCGTGCAGTATGGCTACGGCTTCGCCCAGGGCCATCTGTGCACTTTCGAGATCGCCGTCTTCACAGGCGATGTCTCCGGCGTCAAATAGTCTGATGTCTGCCCGGTGTACGGGGAGTTTGGCTAAGGCCTCGCGGATGGCTAGAGGGCCCTGCGCTGCACCTGGACGGCCCAAATTCCGCCGGACTCCCTCGTCACAGCAAAAGCCGAGGACTGCGAACGCTGGCGTATCTATGATGGCAGGCTTTTGCCTGAGATCTAGGGCCTCGACGATCTGAAACAAAGCGGACCGCGGCGGTGAGTCACTGCGTCCTCGCCACACACTTGGATTCGGTGCCTTGTAACGTGTGGTCCAGGTCACTTGCGACATACTCGCCTTTGCGCACAGAGTTGGCCGGGTTTGGAGCTTGTATTCTGGTCTAGGTGCTTCATAATGGCAAGACTTTAGCCCTCAATTTAGCCTTTACTAATGAAATCTGATGGGATGGGCATGATGGCCAAAAAATCCTGGGATGCTGTTTGGATTAAAGCGACCTTAGCCACGGCCGAGACTGGATACGGGCTGATCACGGAGGCTGCGATTGCTGTTAAAGACGGTCGCATCGCGTGGTTAGGAGCGATGAAGGATTTGCCTGCGGATCCCGAGAAGGTCGCAGTAAAAGTCTATGACGTCCAGGGAGCCTGCATCACGCCTGGTCTCATCGACTGTCACACTCACGTCGTCTTTGCCAGTGATCGTGCGGCGGAATTTGAGTTGCGTCTTAAAGGCTCGACCTACGAAGAAATCGCACGAGCTGGGGGTGGGATACGCTCCACTGTGCGTGCGACGCGGTCGGCCACTGAGGACGAGCTGTTCGTCGCCAGCCGCAGGCGTGTCCGCGCGATGATGGCGTCCGGCACGAGCACTGTCGAAATCAAATCTGGATACGGTCTGGACGCCGACACCGAGTTAAAAATGTTGCGCGTGGCCAAACGTCTCGGCGAGGAGTTGCCGCTGACAGTGCGCCGGACTTATCTCGGAGCTCACAGTGTGCCCGCCGAATTTCAAGGCCGTCCCGACGACTACGTCGAGTTTGTTTGCCGTGAGATGATTCCCAAAGTGGCTCAACTTGGCCTTGCTGATGCGGTCGACGTTTTCTGCGAAAATATCGCATTTTCTCTCGCTCAAAGTGAGAAAGTATTCTCTACGGCCCAGGCGCACGGACTGGCAATTAAGTGTCATGCAGAACAGCTCTCTGACTCAGGTGCAGCAGCACTTGCCGCGCGTTATGAAGCCATATCGGTAGATCACCTCGAATATCTAGCGGACCCCGCGATAAAAGCCATGGCGAAAAGTGGCACCGTTGCAGTGCTGCTCCCCGGTAGTTTTTATTATCTGCGCGAAAAGAAGTTACCGCCGATAGCGAGTTTGAGAGCACACAAGATCCCAGTAGCTATAGCCACGGACTGCAACCCAGGCACTTCACCTATGGTGTCGCTGCCGCTCGCGATGAACATGGGCTGTACTCTATTTGGATTAACGCCCGAAGAGACTTTCGCCGGCGTAACTAAGCATGCAGCGCAAGCTCTAGGTATGGCGCAGGAGCGCGGCACTCTGGCTACGGGTAAGCAAGCGGACTTGGCGGTATGGGACTTTAAGCACCCAAGTAGCTTGGCTTATTTTATTGGCTACGCACCCCTTCGTCAGTTGGTGAAGGGCGGGCGCGTCGTGGACCTCAGTTGATCCTGCCGCCTGAGAACGACGCACCCGTTTGACACTAAAACTTACGGCTCACCATTGGTATGGCGACGATCCCACTTACTTACGTGCTGGTGGCGGACCAACGGGGCGTTCAGGTTTCGCGATGACAAGGTCACCACGGTCCGTTGGTTTGAAAAGCTCATAACCTGCGGTGTCAGCGATCTTAACCGGGTCGATTTCGTAGACGCCAGCTGCGGATTGCCCGACGCATTGACGGCTTACGTAGTTCGTCATTTGTTTTTTGGCCCAGTCACCTGCGGCTGTGACGTTTGCCGAAACACTAAATGCAGGGAGGTTCCATGTTGCTGCGAAACTGCCGCCGTTGGGGCCAGAGACTGTGCGTGAGCAAGTCCTGTCGCTACCTTGGCAGTCGTCGGTTTCGCTTTGTCCGAAACTAAAGAACGGGTGATAAGACCCTGTCACGCCTAGGCTCGATCCCGCCTTGATCGATTTGCGGATACTAAAAGTTTGATCATTGGTTGCGCCAACAGCGGCGCCGCTCATGCCGCAGCCTTCCAGGCGTCCCGTGGTCGCATTTTGCTCTAGTTTAAATACCATGCCGCGTGCGGCCTCGTTGTAATTTCCACCTGGATTTTGCCAGTACTCAAAGGTGCCGGTGTCGTTGTCGGCATTGAGGTCGAAGCCGACTAAGAGCATCCCGGAGACGGCATCATTTGCCTGGCTGAAACCGGTGTAGCTACCGTCATCGGCAGTGCCAGCATTAAAATTCAAGGTTCCGTCAGCATTAAAGGCGCTAGCGTCGAGCGAGGTCGCCATGCGGGCCGAGCGTAATTCTGTTTTTAGGTGACTGACCGAGTCGACTACGCTGCGAGTATAGGAGACGCTGATGTAGCGCTTACCGACCGTCGTATTGCCTGGATTTTGCGGATCGTTGCGAGTGATCGACATAACGCCGTGGTAGGTGCTGTTATCGGTGCTGTCTGGCACGTGGTTGAGTTTGTAGGTTTGCGATGTCGATTTGCCGTCTTTAGTCATGGTGACTGAGATCGTGACGCGGTACACGCCGTCTGCGTCCTTGGCGATCGTCGCCTCGCTCACTTCAAACGTTGGCTTGCGGGAATCGGTATTATTGCCTGCTGCTGTGCCTAACGTGTTTTTCAGGTCTATGCCAGCCTCAGTCTGCGCACCTGCAACGTCAACTTGGTCTTTCACCGCTTGGCAGATCATACCTTGTTGAAGGCCAAGTCCCTGATCAATAATTCGTGAGATTTCTTTGATCTTTGAGCGGGCAAATGACACCAGACAAGCTTCGCTGCTGCCAGAAATCGTTGATTTGCCGTTTGCAGTTCCGTGCTTGTGGCCGTCCTTGGTGCCGTCGATCATATCTTGATCGAATTCGTAACACCCTTCTTCCAGATCCTTTGTTGGGCGCAAGAAGACTGCTGGTAAACAGCTGTTCGCTTTGCCAGCGAGGTATTCTTGAGCTTCTGCGGCCTTCGCCTTCAGGCTTTCCGGAGCTGGCGCATCGGCATCGCCAACGGCGAGTTTGGCGCTTGTGGTATCAGTTGGGAACACGGAAATTGCCAGGGACCCCGGATAGGCCTGGGAAAGTAATTCTTGCACTTTCGCTGCCGTTTCACTGACGGTGCTGCTTGAACTGTCAGAACCGGAACTGCTCTTCTTGCCGCAGGCACCCAGTAAAGCAAACACCCCGACTAATGCGCAAACTCTCATTCGCAAAGCTCCTTTTGCGGTGAATCTTAGTAGCCCACCTTATTTTTAGGGCCCCTAAGAATCGGCTGTTCATCTGGGTGTCTTTAGTTAGAGAGGCTTTAGATAGTTGGTGTGCTGCGCATGATAGTTGAGAATTATTGTTAATTCACGTGGATAGGCGTGCGCGATTTTGTCTGATCATTGGCGCAATCGATGGATTGCTATCCACTTTTAAAGCGCCTTGGCTTTAAAGGGAATAAAATCGCAATTGAGCTATGGTATCTGGTAGCTGCCCCCCGAGTTGCGGCTACACAGGTCGCATTGCCGCCTTTTCCCGCCATATTTGCCCACGTACGTCTTCTAGCAGTAAATCCTCGCCGTCGGTGCCGAGTACATGATTGGGCATCATCGGAATTTTTCCAGACGGGGTATCTACTATGTAAGTCGGGATGCCCATGCCGGTAATATTGCCGCGCAGGGAGCGAATCAGTTTTAAACCATCTTCGATTGGCACTCTGAGATGCTCTGTTCCTTCCACCAAATGCGGATGGAATAAATAGTACGGACGAACGCGCGCCTTGAGTAGTGCACGGCAGAGCGCCATAAGACGCTCAGGCGTGTCGTTGATCCCTTTTAAAAGCACGGCTTGGTTGCCGACGGGAATGCCGGCATCGACTAAATTGGAGACGGCTTGGATTGCCTCCGGTGTCAGTTCTTCGGCGCAATTAAAATGGGTGTTGAGCCAAACCGGATGGAAGCGCGCGATCATCTTCGCGAGTTTTGCGGTGACTCGGTAGGGTAGAGTCACCGGGGTGCGCGTACCAAATCGAATGATATCAACGTGCGGTATTGCGCTAAGGCGCTCTAGCAGATTTTCAATCGCACTATCACTCGCGATAAATGGATCGCCACCAGTAATCAAGACATCGCGAATCGCCGGATTGCTTGCTATGTAATTGATGCCGTTATCGATAATGCGGCGATTAAAATGCAGTCCGTCTTCTTCGTCGCGGCGTTTGCGAAAGCAGTAGCGGCAGTAAACAGGACACAGTTGAGCGACGCAAAAGGCGACACGGTCGGGATAGACTTGGACGACCTCTTTAACAGGGGAGTGCGGCACTTCATCAAGCGGATCCATGACGCCAACTCGGACATCTAGTTCTTCGCGGCGCGGTAATGCCTGCAGTCTTATTGGGCAAGATACAGTCGGATCCTGATTCATCAGCGACATATAATAAGGCGTGATGCCAGCCACAAAGGCATCGGCTAGTAGATTGAAACCATCGCGTTCCTGCGGGGCTAGTGCCAGCGCCTTCTCGGCTGTCGCGGCATCTCCTACTTGGCGGCGCATGTGCCAGCGCCAATTCACCACTGTCTCGGGGCTAACGCCAAACTGCCTCGCCGACCGCACGGTCAAAGACTGCGGATCGTCGCAAAAACGGCGAAACTCTTCCGGAAAAAACTCAGCCTCTGGTGTGGTTTGCATTGGCTCTTCTGGCTGACAGGCGGTCCTGACTGGGGTATCACTGCTGACGTTCACGGTTCCTCCGCGGCAATAGCGCCCGGCCTTAGTCTCAAAAGAGGCATCAGCATGGCAAGTGTTAAAAAGCTTATTTTGGCCTCTCAGTCCCCCTTTCGGCGGACGCTCCTCCAGGCGGCCGGACTCGACTTTAGTGTCGAAGTAGCTCCCATCGATGAATATGCGATAAAGGCCGATCATCCTGGTGTCTTGGCAAGCCGAAGGGCCGAGGCGAAGGCTCTAGCGGTGGCGGCCATACACCCCGATGCTGTCGTGATCGGTGCAGACCAGGTCCTAAGTTTTCAGGACTTAACGTTTGATAAGGCTAATGACGAGCCCACGGCGCGTTTGCGCCTGCAGGCTCTCGCTGGTCGTACCCATGTCCTGCACTCGGCGTTTGCCTTGGCCTTTGCCGAAAGCGCAGGGACCGCGAAGATCATCCGCAGTGGCCTGGTCAATGTCGCCATGACTATGCGGGCGTTATCTCCAGAGGAAATCGAGGCTTACGTAGCCACCGGAGAGTGGCGCGGCAGTGTCGGCTGCTATCAATACGAAAACCGCGGCGTGCATCTGCTTAGCAGCGTTGATGCCGATCATTCGTCAATCATAGGGTTGCCCTTATTGCCGTTGATGGAACACCTGCGCAGCATTGGCATCAACCCCTTACTAAAACCTAAGGGGCCTTGGACCTTGATAAGTTAGCTGTGCTAGACGAGCCAGATGCTGCGGCCGTTAAATCAGATTGCTAATAATAATCGAAACTCGCACCTTGGGCTGATCATGAACTGCTGCCGGGTAGCTTGACTGATTGAAGGCACCGCCAGCTAGATCCGCTTTTTGCTTAAGATCAGCATCACGAACCGCTAGCAGGTATGTCTTAACTTCGAACTTGTACGGCGTAAAGCGGCACCGGCTGGGCCCTTCCGCGAAGAACTTGCTCAACTCGAAAAGAGCGTGACTTCCGTTTTCGTCGAGGCGGCAGCCCATATTATGAAGTGGGTTTAAATTTACGTTGGGGAGCTGAACGCGTTTGAATGCTGAGGCCCAAGCCATTTGTGCTAGAGCGAGGACGAACAAGAGCTGACTCATCGGAGTTTTTAAGTCGGCCAATAATCTACGGGTCTTCTTTAAGAACTTTTTCTGGGTCGATGGGCTCATAGCGCTTTCCGTTCTCGATAGTTTCCGACTGACAGCCCTGCTGCCGTAGCGCCTGATGCGGCGCAGCCTTAGTCATGCGAGGTCTAGAGCAAGCTTTATGCCAAATCGACTGGCGGGCCCAATATCTATTAATAACGGGCGGTTGTGGTGATTGTGAGGCAGTGAAGTAAAGGTGTCAGTGGTAGCATTTGTAAACTATTCGGGCTGCGGCCTAAATCATTTTGATACCGTGAATGCGCTCGGGCAGACGTCAGCAAGGAAACACTGGTCGCAAAGTGGCTTAATGGCTTTGCAGGTGTAGCGGCCGAGCAGAATAAACCAGTGATGAGCACGCGGCAGGTACTTCTTGTCGATTTGAGCCATGAGGCGCTGCTCGCAAGCGTCCGGCGTCTTCTCGTTATGGAGGCCGAGTCTCTGAGTCACTCGGAATACGTGGGTGTCGACTGCTAGCGTGGGCTCACCGAAGATCTCGGCCAAGACCACATTGGCGGTCTTGCGACCGACCCCGGGTAGTGCCTCCAGGGCTTCTCGTTGACTCGGCACCTTACCGTCATACTTTTCTAAGAGTTGCTGAGCGATGGCCACAGCGCGCTTGGCCTTGGTCGGGGCCAGACCGATGCGCCGTATCAACTTTAGCATTCCTTCAGCGCCCAGTTTAATAACGCCCTTTGGGTCGAGGCCGGCGTCATAAGCGGCTGTTACAGCGGCATTCACCGACTTATCTGTAGTCTGTGCCGAAAGCATGACCGATAAGAGGAGCTGAAAATCGGTCGTGTAATAAAGCTCGCAGCGCGGATTCGGATTGTGCTCCGCAAAGCGCGCAAACATCTCGTCGAGAGGGACCTTCGCGCGTTTCTTGCCTGCTGCGGCGACTTTACTTTTGGCCTTACTCTGAGACTTCGATCTTAACGTCGCCGAGGACTTTGCACTGACACGCGAGACGCTCATTGGGTTCTGCCGCCATGGTTTCAAGGAAGTCACGCTCGTCGTCCCTGATCGGGCTGAGGTTTTCTGCCCCCTCAAGGACGCGAATCATGCAAGCACCGCAAGCGCCGTCGCGACAGCCGAATAAGATCGACGTGTCGTGGTCTTCGCACAAGTCAATCATGGCGTAGCCCTGGGCCACTTCGATAGTTTTGTTGTCTGTCTTAATCGTTACTTTAGGCATGCTTAAGGTGGTCCTCTTATGGACAAAACATGGGGCTGGGCGAGCTGTCGTTACAACAGTCGGTTCTACCTTGGGTACGGCTTACGGTCAAGTCGCCTTGGCTACGCAATGCGGCTTGTTTTTCTGGCGGCGCTGTGAAAATCATGAATAATCACGGTAAGCTAAATCCATAGTTGTAGGGGGCTGAAGAACCATGGCGCAGCGCACTGGGCGAGCTAAAGAAAAGTCTAGTAATTTCAGCTTGTTCGATCTCGACCTGCGGGGCTGGCTTGGGCACGCCGGAGGGGCAGCTAAAGGCGCGGCTAAACATGGCGGTAGCGATTTAGGACGACTTGTCGTCGTGGGAAAGCAAAGTGACGCAACACATGCGGTTGAGTCCTTGCAGCTGGACGTGCCCCAGTGGCTCTTAGAGCGAGCTAAGAAGAAACGTGGCGAGCTGCTGTATGCTGCTACTGCCGATGGACCTCTCTGGTTAGTACAGTTGGAATCGAAGAGCTCTGCGGCTGCTCACGGCGGCCTCTTTGCGCTGAGCCCCTATGGTGTGGCGCGCGATTTGGCGGCGCAGATAATCCCGTCCTTGGCCGATCACGCGCTAAGCGAACTACGAGTTCATTTTGTTGCCACTACTGAGCACGAGCAACTAGGCGCCCTGGTTGGGCTTGAACTAGGTGGCTACCGCTACCGGCAGATTCGCCAGCCACGGCCAAATCAAGCGCTCCCCCGGTTGCGTCTGGAAGGGGTGAGCGAGACTACGATCGAAGAAGCACGGCTGCTCGGTGTATCGACCAACATGGCTCGTCACCTAGTCAATCTGCCGGCTGCGGTGCTAAACCCAAAGACCTATTCTGATGCCCTAGTAGAGATGTTTGAGTCGTCTCCGTCTATGAGCGTCGATGTTTGGCATGGCAAAAAGCTAGTCAGCGAACAAATGGGACTTCTCATTGGCGTGGGCCAGGGCGCTGCAAACGGCCCAGCGCTTGTGCATTTAAAGTACCGTCCGAAGGGAAGCAAGCGCGGACAGCGTCCACTTGCATTTGTTGGTAAGGGTGTGACCTTTGATACGGGCGGGCTCGATATCAAAGTTAGCTCCGGTATGCGACTGATGAAAAAGGACATGGGCGGCTCGGCATCGCTGTGCGGTCTTGCCTATTGGCTCGAACAAAGTCAGTTGGCAGTTCCGTGTGACTTTTATTTGGCGCTTGCTGAAAATGCCGTAGATAAGCACTCATACCGGCCCGGCGATATACTCACGGCTAGATCGGGAACTACCGTTGAGATCGATAATACCGATGCCGAGGGGCGATTGGTTCTGGCAGATGCTATTGATGTCGCCGTCAAAACTAAAGGTGCCGATGCACCGGAAGCATTGATTGATTTGGCGACACTTACGGGAGCGATGCGAGTCGCGCTTGGTACCCGTGTGGCCGGACTCTTTGCAAATGATGACACCCTAGCTGAAACGCTACTTGCAGCCGCGCAGCGCACGAGTGAACCAAGCTGGCGCATGCCGCTCTATAGTGACTACTTGAGTTCGCTTAGATCATCGGTGGCTGATATGGCTAACTCTGGACACAGCCGCTTTGGTGGGGCCATTGTAGCGGCCTTATTTCTGCAACGTTTTGTCGGCGATATTCCCTGGGCACATTTCGATATGTATGCATGGAGCGACGGCAATACCGGTGGCTGCATCGAAGCAGGTGGTACCGGCCAATGTGTTCAGTTATTGGCCGATTTCCTTCGCGCTCGCATTTCAAAGTGAGGGTTGGCGCAGTCCGATGCTAAAGCGATAATTCAGGGAGGCACCTTGCTCTAGCCAGGCTAAGCCCTCCCCGTTATTCAGCGCATCAGGTAGCCCCATCCAAGGTTCTACACAGTGAAAGCCTTGCTCGGGCTGTGTCCAAAGTACTAGATAGCGGCTGTAGTCCGACCAGGCGAGATCGATGGCTACGTTGTTAGGCTCGTCGATGATGGTGGCCTTAGCATCGGTATGATCGCCGAGGATGAGGTTGTGTAGCAGTTTATTGTTTAGGTCCGTAACATCGCCGTCACCGGTATCAGGGAATGCTGCCGTCTTGCCCGCGCTACCTGCCGGAGTGACCCTAACTTGCGAGGTTGCGGTGGTTTTCAACCGTAACTTGCCCGCACAGTCCCCCGTTTGCTCCGCATTGCGGAGCGGTAGGCGAAAATAGGGGTGCCAACCTAAAGCCACTGGCATCCGCGGTACTTCCGGCAGTAGTCCGCCAAGATTTGTCACGGTGACTTCCGTCACCAACTTGTTAGCGGCAAGTTTGTACTTAGCGCGTAGATCGAATTCGAAGGGGAATAAGTCGCGAGTACGGGGGCCAGCAAGTAGTCCTAATTCTGCGCTATCGGCTGTGCTCGCCAGGATCTGCCATGGTTGACCATAGGCAAAGCCATGAATAGGCATACGCCAAATCTGATCGCCAAGAGCGTAATGTAGCGGCTGCGCGCCATGAAAAACTCTACCCGCAAATGGAAAAAGTAGTGGCATACCGCCACCTGGCCATCCGCTCTCCTGGCTATTGAACTGATCTGGTAGCCAGAGCAGCGAGGTTTCAGTCCCGTTTCCAGCGTCTAACTTCAAAGACGCTAGCAACCCACCACGTTCAGGCATTAATACGGCTTTGCTAACCGGCCCAGATTTAAGCGTGATCGACATAACCGACATCCTATATTTAAGGACAGACTGCCTTGAACATAGCTAAAGCCAGCTTTTCACTCTAGTGATTTCCTGGATTCAGTTGGATTCAGTTGGATTCAGTTGGGCAGGTCTCGGCCTGTTGTTTGCCACCACTATATAACCAGTCCCATTCCGGTGCATGCCGCAGGTTTAGAACGAATGGTCTACCGCATGCTTCGTAAGCTACAGATAATCCAGCAAGGAAACCCGCCAGATTGCCCGCGCGTAGTGGTCCTGGTTCAAAGAAAGGTGGAGGCAAGCTGCTACGTAGATAATTCCACAGCATTTTTAAACGGCCTAGAGTGACACGGGACACATCCCTCGGCTCGTGGGCTGTCATTGATCCAGTTGCACTAGGCCAAAGTCGGTGGCTTAATTGGTCGTGAACGTGCTGCCAGCGATCTTCATCCGTGCCGCATTCTCCATGGAACAAGCCAGTTTTTGCCAGTTCAAAGAGGCCTTCCATATCGGTATTGGCCAACTCATGCAGCAGAGCATGAGTGATCAGCGCGAGTTTTAAAGTCGAGAACTTTAGGTTTACTGGTGCTCCGGTGCGCAGCTCGGCGAAGATCCACGGATTGCGCAGCGCTCCTCGGCCGATGATCGTGCCTTTGACACTGGGTGCGATCTTTGCGCGATGGACTAACGATGCGATGTCCACGACATCGCCTGAAGCAATCACTGGTGCCTGCGCCATATTTGCTGCAAATTCGATCAAATCCCAGCGGGCATAGCCTTTGTAGCGGTCCGGGCGGGTGCGTCCGTGAACCGTCAGCCTTGCTAGGTTGTGCTCAGACAGTGCCGATAATAGCGTCGCAAATTCTTCGTCATTTTTAAACCCAGTGCGCATCTTGACGGCGAAACGCTCTGCGCCGAGTTCACTCGTGATGCCCTGAATGATGGAGCGGAATTCATCGGCATCGCGCAAAAGGCTACTGCCAGCTCCGCTGCCGACACAGGTTGGGGAAGGACAACCGCAGTTTAGCTCGACAAATGGTGTATGCCGCAGAAAAAGTGGTGCAATCCTGACAAAGTCGGCTTGGTCTGCCGCCATAATTTGCGGCACCAATTGGTAAGGAACTGTGTCCCGGAGTTCGGTCAGCTCAGGGGCAAAGGTTCGCGGCAGCTCATGATTAGGATAAGTCGCGGTCACACGCAGGAATGGCGTCGCCAGGGATTTAGGAGCCGATGCAAGGTGCATCCATAGCCGCATTGGCAACACGGTGACTCCCTCCATCGGTGCCAGGCCCAAAGCGGCTAGTCCTTGCCCGGGAGCGGGAGTTGAGTCTGCATTTTTTTCAATGGAAGCTGAAGGTGCCAGATCACGCATGGGCAGCTCCTATCACAAGGAAGCAACCTGCGCCGACTAGAAATTATTTGACGCCTAATAACATTTGGTAATTATTGTATTATTTTGATCTACCCTGGGCGTGTTCCGGGAGTGTTCTAGCAGGATTTAAGATCTTCAGCTTAAACTACTTGTACGTCGTCTGCGCTTAAGGAGCGAATGAAGGTGGTAGTTTCAACGTTCAACAGCTTTGTACAGGAATTCGTCATTAGCCCCATAAGTGGGATCGGGCGCTATACGACCTTCATGGGACATGCTGTCAGTCGCTGCGTCTTGCCACCAGTGAGCTTTCGCTTGTTACTGCGGCAGATGGAGTTTGTTGGTAATCGTAGCCTGGGTATTGTCTCGATATCGGCCGTCATGATCGGGGCGATATTTGGCTTAATCCTCGGCAATATTTTTCGAAAATTTGGCGCGGAGTCCATGCTTGGAGCGGCCGCTGGTATCGCATTGACTAAAGAAATGGCTCCGATCATGTGTGGTTTTTTGGTGACTGCGCGTGCTGGTTCGGCAATGGCGGCAGAGATTGCGACCATGCGAGTAAATGAGCAGATCGATGCCATGCGGGTCATGGCCGTCAATCCTTATGGTTATCTGGTTGCGCCGCGTATAGTGGCTGCTTTACTTGTCATGCCGCTACTGGCTGGCGTCTTTATTTTGATCGGCGTAGGAGCTGCATTCTTCACGGGTGTCATATTTTATGACGTGGATATTGGCACGTTTCTCGAGAAAATGCGCTGGATGGTGAAGATGCGTTATGTGTTCCAAGGGATGGAAAAAGCCGCGGTTTTTGGCGTAATTTTGGCCTCGATTGGCTGCTTTAAGGGATTCTTTGCCGGTGGCGGCGCGAAGGGTGTAGGAAAAGCCACGACGGAGGCGGTGGTCACCTCACTCGTGGCTATTTTGATCTCGGACTATTTTATAAGCTATTTGCAGTTCGATAAGGTCTTTTAAGTTCCGGTAACTTCAAATTGACGGTGCAGTAGACTTAGCCCCTTCAAATTCCTGACATCGATGATCAGATCGACAAATGTGCCGTCTGTTCTTGATGGCTTGAATTCAAGGACTTTAGGCACACCAAGGCTTCTTACTTTAAATTTTTCTGCGTGTGGGTGAGAGTCGAGGATTTCGACGCGACCATCGCGGTGCAGGTAGCGAGCGGTTGCGTGAATGCTTCCAAGTGCTGGGATAGCTCGTTCGTTGCGTAGACGGAATGAGATTCGCATGCCTTGTTGACGATGCAAGTTATACTTGAACTCTGTCAGCTTAAGTCCAGCGCCTTCGTCATCTTCCTCAATCGCCTCGGTGTCGATTTTTTTCTCTTGAACGTCTGATGAAGTGGCGGCGGTGTTTGCCGGTTTGGTGCTACTAGGTAGCATGTTTACTGGCTTCTGGCTGTTGCCGACGACTGGAAGCGGGTGGGCTGGTGGACCGACTTCCTCTTTTTGACCAAGGACGTTGACCATGTCGCTTAGTTTTTCAACGGCTGCGAGAGGCTTAACTGTGAGTGTTGCCGCGGCACTTGGTGCCTCGGATGCAGTGACAACGCTAGCATTCCTCACTTGCGTTTTTGCAGCTGCAGCTGAGTAAGCCGCCCTGCGATCTTGAAGTGTGTTCGCTGGTAGTACCATCTTGTGGCGCGGCACGGTCACGAAATAAATAGCCCAGCCGACGCTAGCAATTAGAATAAATGGTGCGGCTGAAATGGCGGTCTTGCGATAATTCGCTGTTTTTTGCTGCTCACGTGGGCGTTCGGCGGTACCGAACCCTTTGCTGATTTGTTCAATTTCCCTGGCTACGATCACTACGCCATTAGGCGCAACAGATTTGCTGTGACCAAGTGCAGCCGCTAATTTACTAGGCGGCAGTGTGGCGAAAATCTGATTCGCTCTCTTAATCGGCATGACTGAGAGCAGCACGGCCACATTAGTTGCCGATGTAGCAGCCGCGTAAGCAGCAAGCCGATCGTCGTCTGTTGCCAGAATCGTGGCTAATGCTTCTTTCTGTAGATGCTCCATGGTCACTTCTCCTGCGTCTTCCGCCCTAGGCCGATGTTGTCTAGTTCAGTGCCAGTGCGGTCCCTAAAAGATTTTGCCTCTTTTAGTGTATCACGTGGCTCAAAAAACTTACCGTCACGGTTAAAGGGTACATGGGACTTGGTTTAGCACTAAAAACTAGAAAAATGCCTCTACGAATCATCACTATCTACTTAAGGTATCCTCTTCATCTTCTTCTGGTATCGCACTTAGGTCGTTACCTTCCGCCTCAACCAGTTGAGACAGCTGATCCCGCATAGCGGTCAGTTCACCCAAGATGACTTTTCGTTGCTCTTCGAACCTGAGGAGTTCACTCCGAACGGTCGTAATGTGGATATCGTTGTCAGAAAGTTCTTCCATTTTGTTGCGCATTAACTCTTCAAACAACACCACTTGCCCAAATTTGTGACTCGGTCTTGAATTTAAAACGTTGCGTAAAGCCAAAGATAGAGGGAGCGCGCAGCTTAGTACTGCCAGCGTGGCTTTTTGCCAAGTTGTAAAGCGCACTCCCATTCTCACAAGACTCCAGTGTCGATTGCTACTGACGGATATCTAACTTCGCTAACCCCCATGCTGTGTCTGGCCGCAATTCCATTTCAGACACACTGTATTAAACCTAAGCTCTCAATTGGACAGTTCGTCATTCCGCTGGCAATACTTGAGCGATGTGCTGGGTAAGGTGTTTTGGAGTTGTGATAATGGGTCCGATAAAAGCCCAGATGTTCGTGGTTTTACGTTAGTAAAAACTCTCTCTAATTATTCTCATCAGCCCAGTTTTTTAAATGCCATCGCCTCCTCTTATGACGCTGAGTTCAATGGGGAATTTTTTGCCTATCTCATTCAAACGAACTTCTAGTTCGGTCAATCTGACTTAGTGCCTTGGTCCTTTGAGGCAAGTTGTAGTGACATCGCACGCGCCTTTTTTGCGCGGATTGACATGATCGCTCTGTCTGTGTTTTTTACACAGCGGTCAAATTTTGAAGAATAGTCAGTAGAGAGTTGGAGAGAGTGAATGAATCACCAGTGTCCAGTGGTCGCTAACCCAAGTGAGCAGTTGTCTTTGCGGGTGTTAAATCAGGCCCATGGTTTCGAGTTGTATGACGATCTGAATGGCAGTCGTTTTGACTTTAACTCACGCCGAGCATTTGGCGAGACGATCGAGCAAATTCAGGTTTATTCCTATCATATGTACTTTCGCGGGATGGGTTTAGATCTCACCAACTGCCAGTTAACCTTGAAGCTTTTCCAGTTATTTTCATCATCAAGAAATTATCAGTGTACTCTGATTGATATTCTAAAACATGTTTATGGAGTGTCGCTCAACATCCAACAGTCGCCGAGATACCGTCGGTCGGCGCGTATGAGAGCGATAAAGCTGATCAGCCGCGCCAGGAGA
>CAIWTN010000207.1 GCA_903915625.1 uncultured Pseudomonadota bacterium
CATCAACTCCCGAGTGGGATATTTCATGACGGCCAGGTCAGCGCCTTGGCTGCTGGAGTCGTGATCAATCCCGCACAACTAGTGATCGAGATGGCTAAAGCTTCAGAATTTGGCGTAAAGCTGACGCCAAATCGCCTTTGGTTGTCTGGCCGCGCGCATGTGATCACACCCTGGCATATTTATTTAGACGAGCAGCGCGAGAGCCGCAGTCACGGCGCCATCGGCACCACCAAGCGGGGCATCGGTCCAACTTATTCCGATAAAGCCGCACGCACTGGCCTGCGTTTAGGCCACTATGTTAAGGCGGAGACGCGGACGCGCTGGGTTAAGCAGATGCGTGAGCTACATCCAGAATTCAACAAAGTTTGGGCTGACCGGTCTGAGGCATGGGCTGCATTTGAAGCAGCGGCTGAGACACTGGCTCCATTTGTCACCGATGCGGAATCCAATATTAGAGCTGCTGCTCGCGAGTTCAAAAAGATTCTACTCGAGGGCGCCCAGGGCGCATTGCTGGATATCGATCACGGCACATACCCTTACGTGACTAGCAGCACCACTGGGGCTGCTGGCGCCTGCCAAAGTATCGGTCTTTCACCGCACTTTATCGGCCAGCGACTTGGTATTGCTAAAGGCTACGTGACGCGCGTCGGTGCAGGACCGTTCCCAACAGAACTACACGACGAAGTAGGCAAGACTCTTGCCGCCAAAGGCCAAGAATTTGGCGCCACCACTGGCCGCCCAAGGCGTGTTGGCTGGCTCGACGCGGTAGCTCTGCGCTATGTTGCCGAAGTTAATGGCCTGAGCGGTGTCATTCTAAATAAAATGGACATCCTGACAGGTCTTAAAGAAGTGAAGATCGCGGTAGCATACCGCCATCCGCAACTTGGCGAGCTGCGTGAGATGCCGTGGGACACCGAGGTCCTCGAGGCATGTGAGCCCGTCTATATCAGCATGCCCGGCTGGCAAGATCAAGTCCCGAGCAGCGGCCGCATCAGCGATTTGCCGAAAGCAGCGCGTGATTTTGTCGCCGCGGTTGAAGAACACATCGGCACACCAGTGCTCATGGTCGGTACCGGACCCAACCGAAGCGATGCCCTTTATCGCTGAGACCACGGCGAGATATTAGTGATCTTATGTCTGCGCTAGATGCATTTACCCGGACGCGACTCATCCGCTTCGTGTCGGCCTTCAAGGCCGATCACGGGCGCGACGCATCGGAGCGCGACCTCACCGATGCTGGTTTTACCGCGGCAGTCATTGACCGGCTGGTTCGAGATGGTGCCCTAACAAAGTACCAAGTCACAGCAGGCACCGGTAGCCGCGAGAATCGTTACAAGCTCGGCCAGGACCCGTCGACATGGCGGCGAGTCTAGCCGAGCTTAAACTTACGTTTAGCCTTGCGATGGTTCCGCATCGCTGGTCTCTTGACCCTGACCAGCGCGCTCATCAGCGTCTAGCTTGCCGTCCTTGTTCTTGTCTTTGCCGAAACCGGAATGAATTTTCATATTCTTGAGAAGCTTCTTCATAATCTCGCTATTATTAGTCCGGTTGATGTACATGGTTCCTTCCGCATCAACCAGTGCAGTATCGAGATCGATACCCTCGAACCATTTCCCGATGTTGAAATCGACGATGAGACTATTGTCTTCGCCCGTCTTCACCGCCGCTCCTTTTTCACCCGCAATCCGGAAATTCAAGGCAACACTCCACTCGATTTCCACCGGAATGATCGCGCCGTCATTTTTAGTGAAGTTACCTTTCATGGCAAAAACATGTCCCAGAAGTGGATCCGATTCTGGCGCACCAAAGTTACGCAGCATCTGGAATTCTACCCGCTTGTAGCTACCATCGACTAAATCGACTTTGGGAGCTTCGCCTTCGATTTTTTTCAGTACTGCATCGTAGACGTAAGGACCGACGAACTTCGTGCTTTTGTCTTGCTTTAGGCCCTTTTCAAGCCGCTCCTTCTCGCGACCTTTGAGGTCTTCAAGTTTTTCTTTTACCTTCGCCCGCTCCGCTTCCTTCTTAAATCGCTGTCCGTTTGGTGGCGGTGGCGGCAGAGGCTGCCCGCCAGTTGGGTCTAGTAAGTTTGTGGACGATGACGACAGGTCACCAATAAGACGATCGAGGGTCGATACCGCTGTCTTCTCGTCAGCGATTTCAGACTTTTCTAGCTCCTTCTCGCCTTCCTTCTGATCTCTCTCAGCTTTCATTCTGATCTTACCAATGTTGAACTTGGCGTAGTTCAGCGACAGCTTATCGTTGATCTCGATGCTAGTTGCAGGCGTTGCAGACTCTGGAGCTGCTCCAGCATCGACGAGTGGAAGACTGCTATCACTCGGGGCGCCGAAGGTTGAGGCAAATAGTAAAGCGACGCTGGTCATTGCTCCGGTCGAGTCAGATGGTTTTGATTCTTCGAGCGCAGCCATTTCAGAAGTGGCTGCATCTTTTGCACTTTGGGTTAGGCCGCAACCGGCTATCAAACCAAATACGACGAGCGAGGTTAAATTACTTCGTGTGCGCATGAGTTGTACTCCCCTTAATCGTTACCATGGTACTAATGCGGAACTACCTGTCCGCCACCTTGAGACGCCTTATTCGGCACAGGCGGCACAGTCATTTAGATAAAAAAAAATAAATCAGCAGTGTCTGCTGTTTACGAGAACAGACCGCAAAAGCCCAAAAAGCAATCGACCCAAATGATTAGCAAAATTCCCTAATCTTTTTGTTTCAAGGCAGCGGTTTTGCTCAAGTATTCACAAAGAGCTCCGAATCATTTCTCGCCGCTTACTGGCCTCGACAGATATCGCGACCTTAAGTAGTCTGACTTCCCAGAGATTGTTGGATCTTCCTTTAGACCGGAGACTCCCTAATGAAGCACGCCCTAGGCTCAGCCATCCTGATCAGTTCTGTCGCACTGTCGATGACGGCTGCCAAGCCAAGATCAGAGCCGATCACTCCGATTGAAGCAGTAAAAGTCACAAACCCAGCAAAAGTTTCACTCGGCACGATGTTATATTTCGAGCCTCGCCTCTCGAAGTCGGGGTCCATCTCGTGCAACTCTTGTCATAACTTAATGACGAGTGGAGCCGACAATCTACCAAGCTCCATAGGCCACGGCTGGCAGCTTGGTCCTATCAACTCGCCCACCGTATTCAACTCAAAATATAACCTAGCCCAATTTTGGGACGGTCGCGCAAAAGACCTCAGCGAGCAAGCGGGCGGTCCTATCGCAAATCCAGGCGAAATGGGATCTACGCATGAGCTAGCTACGGAAACTTTGCAATCGATTCCAGAGTACCGAGCACTGTTCAAGAAAGTATACGGTACAGACAAGGTAAATATTGCTAACGTGCAAGATGCAATCGCTGCCTTTGAAGAGACCCTGGTGACGCCTAATTCACGCTTTGACCAATGGCTGAAAGGTAGTGACAAGGCCCTAACTGCGACAGAGCTCCGCGGTTACGAAACATTTAAAAACAAAGGCTGCGTCGCCTGCCACAGCGGCCCTGGCGTCGGCGGCGGCATGTACCAAAAGTTTGGTTTAGTAAAACCATACGCTGGAAATGACCATCCTGGCGCACAGGTCGGTCGCTTTGCCGTGACGAAAAACGAAACTGACAAGTTTGTCTTCAAAGTTCCACTGCTGCGTAACATCGAACTAACTGCACCGTATTTCCATGATGGCTCGCATTGGACTCTCGAAGAGACGGTAAAAACTATGGCCAATGTCCAACTTGGTCAAACATTGACCGATGCTGAGGCCGGCGACATTGTTGCATTCCTCAAAACACTGACTGGTGAACGGCCGAAAATTTCCATGCCACTTCTGCCGCCGTCCACTAACACTACGCCGCACCCCGACCTCACCGTTGCGCCCAAGGCAGCAACTAGCGGCTAATTTTTATGTAATGCTATGCCGGCCGATGATTCCCGAGGGGTCATCGGCCGGCATTATGTTTTCAGCCGTTTTCGCTAACGAAAAAGGACTGGAAAGGATACGGGTCAGCAAAAAATGGTATCGCTCACCTAGTGCGCAACATCAAGCGGCTTATCACTCTCAACTTGAAGTTGCAGCCCCTCAGTGACACCAGCGATCGCTTCAGCAATCACCGTAATTGGCGCCAGATCTTTAATCGGATAAAGGAACGGCGTATCTGGACTTACCCGAACATACTGGACCCTCTCCGAATTTTGATCGAAGATTGCGAGCCGCAAGGATCTGATCATACCTTGATTTAAATTGACCGGCATAAAC
The DNA here is from genome assembly GCA_903915625.1 of uncultured Pseudomonadota bacterium. Lineage (GTDB taxonomy): Bacteria > Bdellovibrionota_B > Oligoflexia > Oligoflexales > CAIYRB01 > CAIYRB01. Next base: position 4,259 of record CAIWTN010000207.1, read on the forward strand.
CGCAGCGTCTGTGGCATGTCGGTGCCAGTTAATACGACTCTTGACGTTAACGGCACGTAAGTCGTGGCAGGTCGGGGCATGGTGACGTTTTTACCCTTGGGCAATCGCTCGAGGCTAAAGCCGGAGGGAGATTGGCTAGCAGCATGCGTTATTTTTTTCGCTGACTTAGCAAACGCGGGTCTTATCAGAGCTGCATCGACTAAGGCAGCACCGATAAAAGCAGCACCGATAAAAGCAGCTTGTTTGACCCGCATGCTGGATGCCTCGCATGAGTCCAGCGACGGCCGGCTCTCTTAAAATTGTAAGATTATAGCCTTAATGTCGCAAGAATTATGTCTGCAGCGAGAATCGGTCGCCGCCACACCGCCCAGTAATCAAAGCATATTTCGATGTACTTTCAAAAATCGACCAAATATTGCTAAGTTTTTTTTAGCTAACTCAGGTCACCGACTAAGCCGAGACACTAGTTAGAGCCTCATCCAGTGGAGGTCAGCTTGGATCTCGACCGCATTTTAAAAGTAGCCGTGCGCGGTGGCGCAAGCGATGTTTTGCTTAAAACAAATGGTTTACCGCGATTTCGCTTCAATGGCGACATTGTACAGTTAATCGACGGCAAAGAGATCACCAAAGAAATCATGGCAATTTGGGTAGAGAAAGTGCTGCCTGAGCATTTGACCGAACGTCTTAAAGAGCGCGGCGACGTTGATTTCGCCTATCAATCGCCGGATGGCAACCGGTTTCGCGCGCATATTTTTCGCCAGCGCCAGACCTACAGCATAGTTCTGCGTGTTATCAACACTCACATTCGCACTATAGAAGAGCTGCAACTCCCGCGCGTCATATCAAAATTGACCGATGAAAAAAGAGGTCTGATTTTAGTCACAGGCGCAACTGGCTCGGGAAAATCAACGACGCTTTCGGCGATGGTGCAGCGCATAAACTTAGAACGCCCAGCGCACATTGTGACTATCGAAGATCCGATTGAATCATTATTTGTAGATCAACAATCAACTATTCAGCAACGCGAGATTGGCGTCGACACTGACTCATACTCCTCAGCACTTCAAAGTGCTCTACGCCAGAATCCGGACGTTATTTTGGTGGGTGAATTACGTGATCAAGCAACTATTGAAACTGCGCTGATGGCGGCTGAAACGGGCCATCTCGTACTGTCGACGCTGCATACGAGCGATGCGTCCGAGACTCTGACACGACTGATTTCTCACTTCCCCCCACACCAGCATCAGCTGTTGAGACAAATGATCGCGAGCACATTAGTCGCTGTTGTATCGCAACGTTTAGTACTTCGCCTTGATGGTAAAGCCCGCGTCGCGGCGCACGAAATCCTGATTAATAATGCCAGCGTTCGTGACGTGATGATGAAAAACGGTAGCTTCGATGATCTGCACACAATCATCAGCAAAGGTGAATCTTATGGGATGCTTACCTTCGACGACTCGCTATTTGCACTCTATCAGTCGGGAGCGATCAGCAAGGAACAAGCGCTCGCCCAAGCATCTCGCCGCGACAATATGAAGCTCAAGATGCGAGGGGTTGGTACTTAAGCGCCAATCAAATTAGCGAATCTTGATTAGTAGTACCAACATCACCATCGTCAACATCACCTGCACTAAGGCAAAGCGCACCAGCACCTGCGTGTTGGACCAGCCTTTGTTGTGGCGGACATGATCGTGAAGAGGAAAGCGCACCGTGCGAAAGATAGCTATTTTGAAAAAGCGTAGCAGAGCCACCTTGATCAAACCCGTACCACCGTTCACTAGCAGTACGCCCGAAACAATGAAAATGATGAACGGATTACCGGCCTTGATCACAAAGACACCGAGCAAAAACCCAAGCGACCGCGATCCCGCATCACCCATAAGCAAACTACTGGGGTTGGCGTTGTACCAAAGGTATCCCATGATCGTTCCGACCAGCGAAAAGGCCATGATGCCCCAGATGGCTCCATCTGGGTAATGCGGCAGCAGCAGGTAGGACGAGATTTCTTTGTGACCCAAGATGAAATAAAGGAGCCCACCTAGGCTGGTAAAGGCGACCGCTGTCAGGGTCCCGGACAGCCCATCGACACCGTCGGTGCAGTTGGTAGAGTTGATCGCCGTCCAAATCAGTACCGTACCACTGAGGATAAACAGCCACGGTGGAACACTCATCGTCATCTTGGTAAACGGCAGCCAGATTTCCGCAGGTTGCGCCTCACACAGCATCGCGGATGCGACCACAGCTAGTACCACATCGATCAGCGCCTTCTTATACTCGCTCCAGGAGTTGATGGCGCGATCATCAAACCAGCCGGATAGCATGGCTAAAAAATTTAATAAGATAGCTGCTAGAGCTTGCCGCGACGGGGGCAAAACCAATATTTCGATGATGGTAAATATGCTGACGAAAATAACTCCGGCACCAGTTGGCTTACCCTGAGCCGCAGAACTCTGTACAGCATGTGCCCGACCGCGGTCCCTCGGCAAATATTTTGCCAGCTTTGGTAGCAGTAGAAAGGTGACCAGCCAGCACAGCACGACGCTGAGCCCACCGAGGAATAAATGCGATGTCAGCAGGCGAAAAGGTCCGAAATACTTCTCAAGCAATTCGCCGATCCAAAATAACAAGCGGACCTCCGGGGCGGTATTTTTCTCCATAGGATGGTATAACTATAATGCAATCAGCGAGATGAAGAAACAGTCCTGACGACTGGTTGTGCTTCTCAGCCGGTCCATGAGCTTTCATGAAGCTTTCTTTCTGGGACGTCGCTACATTGCTTTTTTTGATGGAGGGTCCCCGATGCCAAATCCCACCCCGGAGCGGGTTGCCGTTTGCCTTACCCGCACGAAGAACGAAGTTTCTGAGCTGCTAGTTCAGCGTGAAGAGCACCGCCAAGGTGCCTCCGTAGGCCTTCCCGAGACAGAGATTTTGCCAAATGAGCATCCCGCTGAGGCCGCCTGGCGACTGCTAAAAGATGCCTTTGACCGCGATAGCTGCCGCACGTTTCATAAGTTAGCTCAGGTCGCCACGGAAGACGGCGGCTACCACGTCTTTCAAACCGGCTTAGATGAGGAGCTACCGGAACCGGTAAGCCCGCTGATTTGGCTGGAGCAAGGCCTAGCTAAGGCCAAGCTAGATACGGCATGGCACCCAACTTTGACCAAGCTAAGGTAATCACTAGCTAAGGTAATCCTCTATGTATGTCTGGTTGCGTTTGCCCCGCATCATTGCCACGTCAACACTGGCGCGTCGCTCCGACGCCATGGCTGAGGTGCGGACACCGCTGCGTGTGCTCCCTGGTGATGTCGATGCATTTCAGCATCTGAATAATGGCCGCTACCTGACCATCTGCGACATCGGGCGCTACGATTGGTCGGCACGTACCGGCATGCTGCAAGTATTTCGTAAGAATAATTGGTTTCCAATTATTGCTTCAGCGGCAGTGACCTTCCGCCGCTCGCTAGAGCTTTTCCAGAAGTTCGAGCTATCGACCAAGCTGATTTATTGGGACGAAAAGTGGTTCTACGTCGAACATTCCTTCATTCGCGAAGAGTCTGTCTGTAGCCGCGTCCTCGTCAAAGGCGTGGTGCGCGATAAAAACAAACGCGCTATTTCGATGACTCAGATAGTCGATGCTTTAGGTGAGCAACAACGCCCTGTCCCCCCGCTCCCCGATATAGTTCGCGACTGGAATACGTGGGAAAAACAATTGATTCGCCACAAATGAGCGGCTTAAGTTAAGAAAAATGCCCAGAGGACGCATCGCGTCGACTGGGCATCTCTTTAATCACCTAACTCGCCGAGATTACTTACCAGCAGCGACTGCGCCTGGCTTCTTAGCGACGAACTTAGCAGCACCGGTTGTGCCATTAGCAGCAACAGGTGCTGGGCTAGCCCCTGCAGCAGCTGCACCAGCGCGCGGCAAGTCCGCCTTGCTGTCTTTGGCGCTATCTTTGCCGGCTACTGCTTTTGCATCAGCGACATCACCGTCACCTTTGATGTTGTAAGCAGTGAGCACTTCCTGCTCAATCTTAGCAGCAATCGTCGGATTTTGTTCGAGGAACTCCTTGGCATTCTCACGACCTTGACCTAGGCGCTCTTCTTTGTAAGCAAACCATGCACCAGTCTTAGCGATGATATTCTTAGCCACGGCCAAGTCGATCATGTCGCCAATGCGGGAAATCCCTGTACCAAACATGACATCAAATTCAGCGATCTTGAATGGTGCGGCGACTTTATTTTTCACCACTTTAATCTTCACGCGGCTACCGACAACCTCTTCACCCTGCTTCACCGAAGCAATGCGACGGATGTCCAAACGCACGCTGGAGTAGAACTTCAGCGCGTTACCACCGGTGGTGGTCTCAGGGTTACCGAACATGACACCAATTTTCATCCGCAGCTGGTTGATGAAGACCACCATAGTCTTCGACCGCGCAACAGATCCGGTCAATTTACGCAGCGCCTGCGACATCAGACGAGCTTGCAACCCGACATGGCTATCGCCCATCTCGCCTTCAATCTCAGCCTTAGGTGTCAGAGCAGCGACCGAGTCGATCACGATTACATCAACCGCATTGCTCTTTACCAACATGTCGACGATCTCAAGCGCCTGCTCACCAGTGTCAGGCTGCGAGACCAAAAGGTCCTCGAGCTTAACGCCGATACTCTTCGCATACGTAGTGTCCAAAGCATGCTCAGCATCGATGAACGCTGCTACGCCGCCGCGCTTTTGCGCCTCTGCTACTAAGTGCAAAGTCAGCGTCGTTTTACCGCTGGATTCTGGCCCAAAGATCTCCACGATCCGACCACGCGGTAAGCCGCCAATACCGAGAGCGATATCAAGCGATAGAGCTCCTGTGGGTATGGTCTCTATGGGATCGTTGAGCGCATTTTTCTCGCCCAGACGCATGATAGCGCCCTTGCCGAACTGTTTCTCAATCGAACCGACTGCCTGCTCAATCGCCTTACGGCTCTCATTACCTGCCAACATCTACATCCTCCTTAGGAATATATCGAATTTAATTGCTTATCGCGCGCAAGCGCGTCGAGGTTTAAAAAAGTAGCTCCCGCCACCGCTAAAGGTAGCGTCAACATCTGAGTAAACGGAATTGCCAACCACAGGCCAAGGCCCATCACAGCCCATCCCTCGCGACGCGCTAAACGCAAGCGAGCTCTTAAGTGGCCAACCACGTCGTGCCATCGGATAGTCAAATAAATCCCACCCAGCCAAGAAGGCTGCCACCAGGCCGGACACTACATTGAGGCCGGGGATCAACAAAAGCAAGACGGAAAGAGTGAGGATCAAGACCACCTTTTTGCACTCTAACCACAGTATCCGGAGGGTGCCGCCAAACCCAGGTGCCGTCATCACAGTCCCGGTCACTTCGCGCTCCACCGCAGCCGAGATCAGTTCATAGACGGGTGATGCGGCGATACTCATAATTAGGGCGCCGCCCACCAGGACCAGGATAACGCCGCTCAGGAGCAGCGAGGCCTGTGCCAGATAAAATAGACCGAGCATCGGCCAACTTAATGGCTTGGTAAATAATAAGGCCGCCGTCAGCTCAGGAGCATAGGTGATGATCAAACTGATCCCACCCACCACGCTAGCCAGCCCCCCAAGCCATGGCAAAGTCAGTAACCAAAAGTAGCGCGGGTTGGCTTTTAGCCACCGCACACCTTGGACGTAAGCTTTAAATCCGCGGCTTAAATCGCCAGCGGGTTTCAGTACCGACATGGATGCCTCTTGCCTACTCAACTTGGGACGCAGACAACAATACACAAAAACCCCCCGCATACCTAGCCTCTACCGTACAATTGTCTGGCGCCGACCCCGCAACCCCCTGCCCCAAGCTAAGTCTATGGCCGTAGCTGCCGATAATTATTACGCGAAACTATGCGTTACCCCTCCCCACATCGACTCAGACTTTGCCGGTCCGCCGTGACCTGCTTGGGCCTCCTCATGTGCCTGGGGGCCACCCCCGCTGCCGCCCCTGAACCTCAAGCCGAAACACCTAAGGCCGCCGCCCCCTACCCCGCCGGTCTCAGCATGCCCTGGCGCCTAATCGGCATCGATGCCGAAGTAGCAGCCGCAGCTAGGGCCGCCTTAACGGCAACGGCTAAAACTCTCGCAGCCAGCTGGTTAACCACGCCGCAATCTTTTACGGCAGCACTGCAGCGCACTAAACCAACCATCAACAACCGCCGCATTACGGATCAAATCAGCGCTGGCCAGCCCCAAAACAGTACCGGCGCACCAGCTCTAACATTGGAGCCTAGTTGGTGCTCGCTGATGAACCGTCACGTGTTTTTCGTCACCGTGACCGACACGCAGCTAAATACAGTGCTGGGATCGGCACACGTAGCAATCGGAAGAGACGAATGGAAAAAATTACGTGGTACCGCAGCGCAAACCGCTTACCTAAACTCTAAGATCCCCGCTCTAGCAACTCAGGCGCTCACAGCCGCTGCTGGAGGTAGTAAACCAGCTTCGGATGCGATGCATGTCGCGTTCGCACTCGGCAAAGAAGTCACTCGCAAAAACGAGGGGAGCAGCCTCTGCCTCAACCAATTGCTAGAAGAAAAGCTCGGCACTCGCTACACGGTGGCACGAGCTCTCGGACATGATCACCTCGCTCTTGTGCGCGATTTACTTGGACAACTGCCAGCTCTGCGGCGGCCAACACGCACTCTCATATTAAATTGGAATCACGCTTCAGCCGCTGAATTCAAGCCGCAAGTTCCGGTGAATTTCACTCTCAATGCCAGTCTGGCCGAGACGGTTTATGGTAAACATATTCCTGTTGATTATAAAGACGACTGGACTTGCCAAGACAGCAGCAATAGCGGCATCAACTGTAGCGGCAGCGGCGAAGCCGCGCTGACAAAATTACTTGATGACGAAAGCAAAACCCTGCAGCTAAGCGATTGGCCACAAGTGGCACGACGTGACCGCGCCTGGGTTTATCTCGACCGTGGCCGCGCCTGGGGACTCAAGATGAACGACCGCATGGTTGCCGAAATAGATGGTCAACAAGTCAAAGGGCACGTTGTGCACTTTTTTGGACCAGAGGCTAAACTAAAATCACCACGGGGATTCGCCATCAACGAAGGAGCCGTCCTTTATATCCGCCTCAATCAGAAACTACCGACGCTTGGCACTACGTTCCGTTTCGACCCGCGGACATTCCCGACGAAGTATCCTCCGTGAGACATGCGAGCTGAGTCGCGGATCCTCCATCAGCTAAGGGGTCGGGCACTGGCGCTAAGCTACTGAAAGTCTATGTACTATTGTAGCCATGTTTTGTGGTGTTCTAATGGTGTCGATGAGTTGCTCGAAGTGCCCGACCCCAAGAAGCATGTAAACCGTCCCGTTGGCAAGGCAGGTCCAGCCCGTAGTTCCGTTGGGCTTGGTTTGTTGGACCGCGCCAGAGGCTAAATCACACCCGCCTCCGAGCACTTGCTTGCCAGCTGAACAAGAGACAGAACATATATTGCTCGACGGACAAGTGGCCACGACCTGTTCGTAGCCCATTGCTATCGATCCAGTGCCAACATCCAGAGCCGCAGTTGGCGCCGTAGAACCGATCCCGACGTTGCCGAAAAGTCAGATACATGTCGTTGGACGCCATGGCTCACGATTGCTAAAGACACCGCGATGACTACCGGAGGATTTCATGACTCAAGTGGCGCACCATGTCGGAGTCATGCGCAGCGGCAAGGCAGTACAGGCACCGATCTTCAGCGATGAGCCGAAGCCAGAATTACCAGCGGCGTGCGCGTTATTCACCCCGGCCGATCACTTTGATGCACACGCGGTGTTCGAGTCTCTAATCTCAAGGGAACTAAGCCGCGGTGCAACGGACACCCGTGCATTGCTCACGTATGATCAAATGAGCACTGCCCACAAGTCCGAGCTAGATGCGGACTGGCTGAAGTCCGAGCGCTTAGCCCTTGGTCTGGCGACGATTTTTGCAATCCTTAATCATGGCAAGGGTCTTGCTGATCGTATCTTCCAAGATTAGATGCCAATCAGGAGCGAGTAGTTGGTTGCAGGAAATGTTGGGATCGGCATCACCATCCGCAAGGAAATAAACTGTCGTTCGTCCTGGCACGAACCGGTTTACATACCGATCTGATTCGAACGTGATGATATGATAGGCCGGGTCGCGCCGGACAAAGTCCAAGAGAATATCGGCCTTCTCGCTGTCAAATCCACCCAATATGGTGTCAGGCTCCAGGCCGAGGTGCAGCAGTTCCTGCCAGAGATATAACCTTCCGGTCCGCTCGGCAAATGCAACGCCGTCGGTGTAGAGATCGGGGGTTGGCTTGGCGCTGGCTCCCACTTCAAAAACCCTCACAGTATAGAACCTAGTCTCATGGACTCCTTTCGGCACAATCCCAAGTATGCTTGAGAGCTAGGGGGGGGGCGGGCACTGGCGCTAAGCTAATGAAAGCCTTAGATCTTTTGTAGTCAGGTTTTGTGGTCTTCTAATGGTGTCAATGAGTTGCTAGCAGTGCCCCGCCCCAGGAAGTAACGTTCAGCTAATCACGGCAGAATTGCTCACTTGCATGGTCTAAGCAGACGATATCTTTCAATGCTCTTACTTCGTCTTTTAGTTTCTTGTTCTCTGCATCAAGGATTTTTATCGCTTCAATCATTGGCGCTATCAACGAGGAATGGGACACTGACTTAGTTTTTTCGCTATCGTTAGCGGTCATTACAGCTTCAGGAAATACTCGCTCTACCTCCCCTGTTATCCATTTCGTCTGTTCGTCAACAAGTTCCTAAAACTTTAGGAAAAAAGGCAATAATCCAATATTATTGGTATTCATGAGACCGTTTTTTTTGCGAAGGAAAACTCGATCCTTAGGTAAACAAGAAAATACAGTCGTTACGGGCTCATGCGAAGTCCGCACGGTGGGTTCGATGGCATCGAGTACTCCATCCCAGGACACTATACGAACAGCCGACGGAACGGAACACCACCGGATCGTAATGTAGCTGGGTCAACTCATTGGAGCCATTCGCACGAATCCCTTTACCTGATCGAGTCGTACGCACTTTCCTTCCCAGATGAAAGCTCGACTTGGTCAGTTCACGGCATATCCGAGACTCGCATTAGTAAGGCTGAAGATGGTAGCAATAATTGGTTGTGGAACCAGACATAAAGATCAATCATCCATTTCAAACATGCGAGCCTCTTGGTTTTACACCAGGTGCAACGGCTTAGGCGTTTAAGGTTATCTTGAACCATTGCGCAGGTATGCCTAGTCGCTGCCGCGTGGCATGGAAATTACACAGGATCACTCTCGCCTGGTCTTTGGCGGACATCTGCAAGTGACTGTTCATTTTACTTGACGCATTTTAGCGGGCTTCAAACTGAGCATTTATTGCGCCAAAAACACAGTCGACCGATTTTTTCATCCCACCCAAAAGTTAACGCAGTAGTTTTGATCTCTGGCGACATGGCCGGTTATCTATTTTCCATCGACAATAGCGATCGCGATTCACCCAAAAAAAGCCGTGATAAATAAATGCTGTCAGTGCTGTTTAACCGCAATTTATGTTTGCGTTGGAGCTGCCTTATGATGACTTTCCGCGAGCAGTTACTTCAGTTAATCGCCGAAGCTCAAAAAATCCACCGGGAAGAAAAATCCCTGACGATGCGATCACTGAAAGTCATTGGCGAGCTCGAGCTTCGCCGAGCTGCTCCTAGCTGCGGCATGTCGGTAGAAAAATTTGCGCGTCATATAGCCTTAACCAAAGATCAGTACCTAAAGAGATCAGCGGCATCTCGCACTCTTAGATTCATACCAGAAGCAAAGCCTTTGCTCGAAGCGGGCGAGATCTCGCTGTCTCATTTGGCTCTGATTTCTGCCAAGATCACGCGAGCTAATCGCAAGGTCGTACTGGAAAATATTAAGGGTAAGAGCCTCCGAGAGGCTAAACTTTTTATATCTCGCGTCACTCCAGATGGTGAGCTGCTGCCTCAAGAAGAGATCTGTGAGTTAAAGCTCACGCTGACTAAGCCACAATTCGCCTTGTTCGAGAGGGCGCGTGAAGTTTTAGCTGCGGCTGGCTCCGTCCCAACCGATGCTGAGATTTTTATGAAAGCCGTGGTCGACCTGCTCACCAAGAGAGACCCGATGCGTAAGGCCGAGCGCGCTGCCGCGCGGCATGGACATCGTGATGATGATCTGAGGAGCAGGAACAACGCTATCGAGAACACTGTCGAGAACAATAGTGCCGCAGAGACGCCCCCAAAGGAGGGACCCACTATCGCTGCGACGCGGCAGCAACAAAACACCGCAGGTAGATATATACCCGCTGCCGTGCGGCATCAGGTCTGGCTGCGAGATCAGGGGCAATGTATGCATATGCATCCCGATGGATCCCGCTGCCAAGAGAGGATGATGATCGAGTTGGATCATATCGATTTATATTGTCGCGGCGGCGAGCATTCCGCGAGCAATTTGCAACTGAAGTGCAGACTTCATAACCACTTTGCTGCAGCGGCAGCATTGGGGAACGAGTGGTATCGACAGAGGTTGGAGTTTGTAAATTCGGTTCGAGATTCTTAGAGCCCTGCCTGGCAGTCAAGAACCTTGCCAGTTATAATTACTCGCAAAAGCTCGCCGGCGCGGTTGATAGCCAACCATCTCCAGGAGATTTTCGGTAGATCTCGCTCTTCAAGAATTCCCAAGTGCCCGCGGAGCCCGTGAACGGCCAACAAATCCGGCGAGTACTACAATCGTGATCATGTAGGGCAGAATTTGAATAAACTGTACCGGCACTTTGCCGAACCCGTCCATTTGAATTCCCTGTAGTCGCATCTGCACGGCATCAGCAAGACCGAAAAACAAACACGCAAAAAGTACAGGCAATGGCCGCCATTTCCCGAGAATCAGAGCTGCCAACGCAATAAATCCGCGACCTGAGGTCATGTTGCGGGAGTATGCTGAGGACAAAAAGATCGATAAAGTCGCGCCCCCTACCCCAGCAAGAAATCCTGCTGTAAGTACCGAGGCCCATCTGATCCTCCGCACATTCACTCCAGCCGCTGCTAGAGCCGATGGATGTTCACCAGCAAACTGCAGCCATAGACCGCCGCGGGTATGCGACAGAAAGCTCCAGATCACTAGGGGCAAAAATACGGCCAGCACCATAGGTGCCACAGAGAATCGCTCAGCCAAACTAATGGCCGGTGTTGATCCAGTCACATCGTAAAGTATCTTCGCGACGAACGGCGGAATCCCAAATGCCAGCATATTAATACCGGTGCCGGCGACAATTTGATTCGCCTTAAGCGGCAACACAGCAACGCCGTAAAGAGCTGCCAACAAAACTCCGGCTAAACCGCCGCCGATTAAACCAACCCACGGCGATCCGGTAGAAAGCGTGACCACTGCTGCGGCAAAGGCACCGACCACCATCTTGCCTTCCAGCGCAATATTAATCACACCACTGCGCTCACTGATCAGCCCGCCCATCGCCGCAAAAATGAGCGGGGTCGAGAGTCGCAGGGTCGCTGCAGCTAAATCTAATAAATATTCAAGCATGGTTTTTTACCTCAGGCTTGGCACGCCGCCACTTTAGCCATGTAAAACCGGCCTCCGCCGCGACAGCTAGCACCACCATAGCCTGTATGATAGCTGCGAGATCGCGCGTGACGTAAGTGGTCTCAAGATCGAGCTCGGCAGTACCCTTTTGCAGGACAGCGAACAGCAGTGCACTTGCGACCGCACCGAGTGGATGAGCGCGCGCCATTAAGGCGACGGGAATGCCGATGAATCCGTAGTCGGGAGAAAAGCCCAGACGGAAGCGGCCGCTGTTGCCGCAAACCTCAGCGATACCCACAAGCCCGGCGATACCGCCACCAAGCGCCATAGCCAACATCTGCATAAAGCGGACATTGATGCCGGCGAACCGTGCAGCGTCGATGCTCAGGCCCGTTGCCTTTAGTTCATAGCCACGCACTGTGAACCTAAGAAACAGCCACACTAAAAATGCTGTGAGCACCGCAAGAGGCAGTGCCCATGTTACTGGTGCGCTGCTAAAAGCAGAAAAATGTTCCAAGATATAATTAGCACTGATGCGCGCTGATTCAGGATTTTGCGAGTCCTGACTTGGAATCAAAGCCAAAACCACCCAGCTCGTCAGCCCTGCCGCGATGAAATTCAGCATGATCGTCGTGATCACTTCATGACTGCCGCGGTAAGCACGCAACCACCCGGCAATGCCGCCCCATAAAGCACCTGCGGCAAAAGCGGCAAGCACACTCACTAATAGACTCATGGGTGCGGACACATTCGGCAGCAGCACGCCGACTACTGCCACGGCCAGAGCCCCCATGAGCAACTGACCCTCAGCACCGATGTTGAAAAGTCCCGCCCTATACGGAAGAGCCACTGCTAAACCAGTGAGGATCAGCGGCGTAGCATAGAACAATGTCATACCGGCATCATACGGGGTACCGAGAGCGCCGCGCACAATCACCATAAACACTTGCCAGGGATTTTCTCCGGCAAATGCCGTCAAAGCAACTCCGAGCGACAGCCCAATCAACGCGGCAAGTGCCGGCCTAAGGGCTGCAACTAACGGCTGCTTGAGATTGCTACTCATGAGCCTCCCCCCATCAGCCTACCAAGATGCGCTTCATCCACACCGCGCTCACATTCACCGATAAAATGGCCCTCGTACATCACGAGAATCCGGTCGGACAGAGCTAGCACTTCTTCCAAAGAGGACGAAATCAGCAGTACAGCCATCCCCTGGCTTCTGGCTTCGAGAAGGCGCTGATGAATAAATTCTATCGCCCCGACATCCACCCCACGCGTCGGCTGAGCGCAGATCAGAAGTTTGGGTTGCCGGGCCAATTCCCGCGCGATGACTAACTTTTGCTGGTTGCCGCCGGATAGACCTTTAGCCAAGGCGCTGGGTGTCTTCGGCCGGATATCGAACTCAGTGATAGCTTCCGTCACAGCACGAGTAGCCGCTTTTGCCCGAATCCAACCAAACTGACTAAACTGTGGTTCTTGAGCCAAACCAAGCAGGAAATTTTGCGTCAAATCTTGCTCGAGTAGCAAACCTTGACGGTGTCTATCCTCGGGTACCATACTGACGCCTTGGTCCCGCAGCCGCGCTGCCGACCAGCTCCTCACATCATGGCCGAGCACGATTAAGTCGCCGCTTGCCGTTAGTCGGTGGCGTCCTTCTCCGTGGCCAAAATAAAGTCGGGGGTCAGCCAGAAGTTCTAGAAGCTCAGACTGTCCGTTGCCTTCGACACCAGCAATGCCGACTATTTCGCCGCCGCGGACGCTAAGTGAGATATTATTTAAGCGCGGCTTGCTACCGCGACTACCCAGACTTAAATTCTGGCAGGACAATGCCACGGAGCCACGCTCTGGTGCGGGTGGCACCTTAGCAATTAATTGTACAGCATGACCGACCATGAGTTCTGCTAATTCCTGCTCAGTGAGACCAGCAGTCGACCTGGTGGCTACCACACGACCGCCCCTCAGGACCGCAAGATCGTCCGCATGACTCAGCACCTCACGCAACTTATGCGTAATGATAATGATCGTTTTACCCTGCTCTTTAAGATGATGCAGGCTAGCGAAAAAGGCCTCAGTTTCGTGAGGTGTCAGTACCGCTGTTGGTTCATCAAGAATCAGAATGCCGGCGTTGCGGTAGAGCAACTTTAAAATCTCGAGTCGCTGCTGCACGCCTACAGGCATCGCATCAACGGACTGATCAAGATTGACAGCAATCTGATGCTTGGTAATCAAGTCGTCTAAATCTTTTATCGCGCGCTTACGGCTGATGGGACGAGCCCAGCGTGGCAGAAAGCGCCAACCTTTATGCTCCGGCTCGTCACCCAGTATGATGTTGTCTAGGCCGGAATGCGGTCCCGCCAACATAAAGTGCTGATGCACCATACCCAAGCCAGCTCGGATAGCCTCGCGCGGGGAACGCCAAGTGCGCTGTTCACCGCGAATATGAATCGTGCCGCTGTCGGGCTGAAACAATCCATAGAGCAGATTCATACAGGTCGACTTACCAGCGCCGTTTTCGCCGACTAATGCGAAGATCGTCCCGGTGCGCACTGAGAAGGAGACAGAGTCATTCGCAACCAAAGACCCGAAAGCCTTGGTAACACCACGCATCTCGACCGCATAGGGAGTATTGCTCACTTTGCTTTAGCCACTACGTAGTAATCCGGCACTTTAATCTTTCCGGCTATGATGTCCGCTTTAAGACTGGCCAGTTTCTTTAGTATCTCAGGAGAAAGTAGTTTCTCATTGTTCTGATCTACCGCAAAGTCGACGCCCTGATCGGATAAGCCGTACTTGATGATGCCGCTATGGAAGATGCCCTTTTGGCCGTCCTCAATGATTTTAAACACAGCGACGTCCACGCGCTTCAGCAAACTGCTCAAAACAAATCCCGGTTTAATCCAGTTTTGATTCGAATCACAGCCAATCGCTAGTTTCTTTTGTTCCTCAGCAGCGTCAAATACGCCCATATTAGTCGCGCCAGCTGCTGAGAAGATGACGTCCACGCCTTGGTTGTACTGGGTCAGTGCCAGTTCTTTGCCTTTAGGGGGGTTATTCCACGATTCGCCAGTCACGCCGGCGTAGTTAACCAGCACTTTCGTTTGGGGCTTAACGCCTTTGACTCCGGCTTCGTATCCCATCTGAAAACGGCGAATCAGCGGGATGTCCATACCACCGACAAAGCCTACCTTACCGGTCTTGCTGGTGAGTGCGGCAAGGGCACCGATCAAATACGATGCCTCATGCTCTTCAAAGATGACGGAAGCCACGTTCGGCGACGTAACAGTCGAATCTACAAGCACAAAATGGCGATCGGGAAACTGCGCCGCAACTTTCTTTACCGCCTCCGCCTGACTGAAGCCGATAGCGAAAATCAGATCGAATTTCTTTTCCGCTAGGGACCTGAGCATGGGTTCGGACGAGTTGTCGTCACGGCCTTCTAGTACCTTAGTCTGAACGCCGAGCTTCTTTTCCGCCTCTTGGGCGCCTTTGAACGCAGCAGCGTTGAAGGACTTGTCGTCCTTACCGCCCTTATCCAAGACGATCCCAACACGGTACGATGCCGCCCACACAGGACGACCGGTTGTGAGGCCAAGGAGTCCAGCTATCAGCGACATCAACAGGTGCCTACCCATCCAGTGCCTTTGCATCCACGCTCCCCGAGCTTACTTCGTTGATATTATTGAAGAAATCAAAAATAAAGCGTCGTGGCGGAATGTACCATAGGAAATTTTGAATTTCATGGGAAATCATCACTGGAGCAAGGGCGCAGCTTAAGGTAGGGTGTGAAACCTTAGAGAGCAGGCCCCATAGTTCAAGGGATAGAATAAGCCTTTCCTAAAGGTTAGATGCATGTTCGAGTCATGCTGGGGCCGCCACGCAACCTTCCCAATTCGCACCCGTAGTAATCGCCGCACCGAGCTTAGCACCACGCAGATCAGCATTGCGCAGATTAGCATTGGTAAAATCAGCAAAATCTAAGATAGCGCCGCGCAAACTCGCGCCTTCTAAATTAGTCTCACTGAAATCTGCACCACGTAAGTCGTGCTCAGCGAAAGACATGCCGCGAAGGTCTAGCCCACGAAAGCAGGCGCGTTGACCTTGCACCGGCAGCGCCGGAGCCGACAGCGAATTCAACCACTGAGCATGCAAGCGCACGACATCGAGCAAATCGTCTTCATCAGAGATTTGCACGGGCTCTGCCGGACTCAGCTGCACCATGGACAGGATCTTGTCGGTGAACTCATGAATACTTGGCAGCACAAATGATGACTCGGTCTGTAGATGTTGATCAGCCTTCGACATGGCGACTCCTCCTGATCGAGACTTTAGCGTATGTAAACAGCTTAACATGAGCTGCGTGACTGCGGCGCTATCGGCAAATTTTACCTAGTAACAGGCACCGTCAGAAAACTGTCGATAGGCAGTATTTGATGGGTAAATTCGCCTTATTTATCTGTCGCCGCCTTGGTGCTACGCTTTTCTATAAGCGTGGAATTCCACCGCTTCTCATAGCCCCAACTCCGACCCTTCGCTCTCCTTAGATGTTACACGAAATGCTGCGAGTAGACGCATCTACCGCACCCAGGTTCCACCCCAGTAGCGGATAAGAGAACTATGAAAATCCAAGACATTGCTGGCCAAGAAGACATCGCAAGCTCAACCAACGAGGCTGACCCAAACTCCTGTAGCGCGGCAAACGCTGAGGCAAGTGAGCAGATGGATTCTGCTGACCCAGGCCCAAGGGCAGATTCATTTGCATCACCGGACTCAATGGAATCAGCTGACTCCAATATAGAGTGTACGGACATGGCTGAATCGGCCGATGACGAACCTCAGTTCGCCGATGCACCAGAAGAACCACCTCCGCCTGCCCCCCAAAGGCATTTCGACAACACACTGAGCTCGCGTCAGCAGCAAGCCGTGATTTCCTTCACGACAGAACTCAAAGGCCGTGAAGAATTCGCTCTGCAAAACCTGCGTCAAGGTCTGCTGCGGACCGAACAAGAGGCTGCCACAGCCCGCCTAAACGAACGCCTTCAGATCGAAGAAGAAGCAAGCAAAGCGCGAATGGCAAAACGGATTAAAGCAGAACTAGCGGAATCCGAACGTCGTCAACAACGCCAATTACAATTAGAACGCATGCAGGCGAAAAATCGCCACGCCGAGCGCCTATCCGCAGAAAAGAAAATGGCTGGTGAGCGAGAAAGCGACACGCGCAAACGCGAAGCGCTAGACGCTGAAAAACGCCTTAATGCAAACCTTGAAGCGGAAAGACTCGCGGCCGAACAGCGCTTAGCTGAGTCATTCCGCGAGGCAGAGACACGGGCGCAGCAACGCCTTGCAGCAGCCCTATCCGACGAAGAGCAGACCGCAAAAGAACGCCTAGAGACTGCAATTCGTAACGAAGAAGCTGCTGCCGAAAGACGTTATCGCCAACAAGTCGCCGAAGAGTCACGCCTCGCAGAACAACGCCGTAAGGCTCAAATCGTTGCAGAAACTGAGCTAAGCAAACAACGTTTAGCCGCTGCCCTAGTAGCCGAGGAAAAAGCCGCTGAAGAGCGCTTAGCTGATGAACTTAGGGCTGAAGCCGTAGCTGCTGATGAGCGTGCGGCATCAGACAAAGCACGCGAGCAAGCTGAAATCGATTGCTGGCGCAGCGAGCATGATGAGAAGGCCGAAGCTGCTAGGCAATTGCGCGCCGCGAAAGCAGCAAGCGAAGAGCAAGCGGCTTACGAGGAGCGTCTGGCGATTCGCCTCAGCGAGGAGCAAAAAGCCGCAGATGAACGCTTGCAGCTACAACTGACACAAGAAGCCGAAGACGCAAAAGCCCGCTACGAACAGACCCTCAAAGATGAAGCCGCAGCAGCCGTCATCCGCGCTGAGGACCGCCGCATTGCGGAAGTCGAGCAAAGTCAGCAGCGCATTACCGCGCTCCTCGCAGAAGAAAGCAACGAATCGCGTAAACGCGAACAACTGGCCATGGAGCGTGAGGAGCAACTAGCGAAAAAACGCGCTAAAGAAATCATGCTATGTGAACGCATCATTATGCACACGCTGCGCGAACGCATGATCCAGGCTGAAGTTGAACCGGCAAATAATCGGGCGAAGATTCGCGCAGCTTCTGAAGCAGCCGCAGCACAAGAGCGACTGGAACAAGCTCTCAACTTCGAGACCGAAGCTGCCGCTCAACGCCTCGAGGAACAACTCGCTGCTGAAGAGCGTGCCGCCGAAGAACGCCTCGCCGAGAATTTAATCCAGGAGGCGAAAGTAGCCGAGGCAAGACTGAGCTCAGCGATCGCTTATGAACTCTCTGAAGCAGAGCAACGACTGCAAGAGGCTCTCAAAGCCGAGTCTGAGGCCGCCCGGATTCGTCACCACCAAGTCATTAAGCAGGAAGAGGATGCCGCGCGTCAACGCGCTGTGCAAAGAGCTCAGTCAGAAGTTGCCGAAGCGAACAGACGCAAAGACCTCCGCAGTAAACACGAAGCAGTCGCTGCTAAACAACGGCTAGAAGACTCCCTATCCCGCGAAGAAATGGAGGCCCAGCGCCGCCTTGCCGAGCTTGAGTCTATTGAACAGGCCGACATGGTTAAGCTCGAGCAGGAAACTGCCACGGCTGAGTCCTTCGCCGCAGAGATGCGGAAAGTTAAACGGCTCGAGGCAGAACAAAAAATCATTGCCGAGTACGAACACCGTCGTCAGACTCTGGTCAAACGACGTGAGCAACAGGCGATCGCTGCCTTAGCGGAAACCGCTCCGGTCAAAACTCCTGACATCGTCCAGCCGCACGGGATCGGCAATCTTTCTCTGCGGCCTGAGCCACAGTTCTTCGACACCAGCGATATCGCGCCCCGCCCTACCCCGGCGGTCATTGCGAAGACCGTGTTGGTCCCCCACGGCAGCTCTAGCGTTGGCTCGAATTCCACAGCCAATTCCAGTACCAGTTCCAATTCCAGCTTTAGTTCCAACTCTAATGCGAGGTCCAACGGCACCAACTCGGCTCAGGGGAACGACCTGGTTAGGCTAAAGGCCTTCACTGCTGACGATATTCAGCGCCAGTTAGCCACTTATACCCCAGCCGAAACTCTGAGCATTCTCTCCCGCTGCACCATTCCGGCCCGTCAGTACTTACTGGATCACATCCAGCAGCCGATGCATTCCGCGATCGTTTATGCTCTCGAGCAAAATCCAGAGGAAATCACCAACGGTGTTAACTCAGGCGTGGACGACTTCATTCTAGGTTTGCAGACTGGTCCCAGCGCCTAATTAGTCGGTCGTTTACGAAGCTCCTCAATGATAAGCTCCTCAGTGAAGGGTATCCATGGACCTTTGCCGAGGAGCTAAATTTTTATGTCCGACTCTCAATCCTTTGTTAGCACTGAGATCAAAACCGCGGGCTATGCCATCGTTACGATCGCTCGTGAGCCCGTAAACTCCATGAATTTGGAACTATGGCAGCAACTGGCTAGCGCCGTCAGCGAGCTAGAAGGCAATCCGAAGGTTCGTGGTGTGATCCTGCAGTCGGGTCTAAAAAAAGATGTCTTCACCGCTGGGAACGACATCAACGAGCTCTATGCCCCAAATACGAGCTTTGAACGCTATAAAAACTTTTGGGTGACACAGAACACCTTTCTGGCTCGCCTGTACCGCTCACCCCTCGTCACCGTAGCAGCGATCCGCGGTGCCAGTCCAGCCGGAGGCTGTGCGACGGCCCTTTGCTGCGATGCTCGGATCATGACGGATTTTGGCACATTTGGTCTTAACGAAGTGGCCTTGGGCATTCCCGTACCAGAGTATTGGGGCCAGCTCATGGTACGCACCATCGGCCAAAGAGCGACCGAACGCCTGCTCCTCAACGGCACCCTAGCCTCAGCTGAAGAGGCCCTGCGGCTGGGTCTGATAGATGCCACTGTTCCGGTAGAACAACTCACGGCTCGTGCAGAAGAGTTAATTCAGCAACTAATCACAGTCCCGATGCCTGCCCGCCAACAGACCAAGAAACAACTTCGTGCGTCCTTTGCCAAAGACTGGGAAGGCTTCTGCCACAAGGAGGCCGAAAGCGCCTGGCAAATGCTCGCCAGCCCAGGAGTAGTGGCAGCACTCGGCCAGGTTTTGCAGCGTTTGAGCAAACCAAAGTGACCTGATTTTTTGCTAACGTGCTCGATGTGCAAATTATCAGTGCGTGACGATCTCGCTGCGAGCTGCCCTAAGCTGCGGGGTCGTCGCCTCCAACTTTAGTTGTGCTGCTCGGCCGGCGATACTTCGCACAATGACCACAGCTTGTCCGTGGAACAAACGCACGTCCTTAGCCACAAAGGGATCGAGTGAGTTGGGATCGCCGTTACCGACTCCGACGATTTGCCCAGGGCCGGTCAGATGGAGTTGCACCAGTTGATTGCCCTCTGGATCGACGGTGCCATGATCGTCACGCGCCGTGATGGTGATGAAACTTAGATCCTCACCGTCTGCACGGATGTCTTGGCGATCAGCCTCCAGCTCCAGGTGAGTCGGAGGTGCGGCCGTGCGCATGCGAGTTTCGCCAATCACTTGATTGCCTCGGTAAGCGACCGCCCTCAGTTCTCCGGGTTCAAACTTAACCTCGTCCCACCGCAGCCTGTAGCTGCGCGTTACGCCGTAGTAGGAGCCATCGCCCTGACTTGCCGCAGTAAGATTAGTCAGATTAGTAGGATTAGTAGGCCCTGACCATGCACCGTTAACCGGAGATTTTGATTGCCGCCCCAAAGAGCGGCCGTTGAGAAACAATTCAGCCGAATCACCGCTCGTGTACACCATGACGGGAACCGTCTGACCCATTTTGTTGGGCCAATTCCAATGCGGCAAGATGTGCACGGTATCTACCTCAGGACGCCAATAGCTACGGTATAGATAGTAGCGATCCTTAGGTAGTCCAACTAAGTCGACAGCACCAAAAAATGAGCTGCGCGCTACTTTTTCGTACGGCGTGGGCTCACCTATATAATCAAATCCACTCCAGATGAATTCGCCAGCGATATAGGAATGGCCATCTAATTTGGCAAACTCAGTGTCGGCAATATCACCCCAAGATACTGCATGGAAATCAAAGGAGCTCAATAGCGGTGCCGCCGGAAAGGCATCCTTGTAACGGGGAAGCGGTAGCTCGTAATACCCCCGCGTGCTCACTGCCGATGCCGACTCACTCATTAAGACCGGCATATCAGGATAAGCCTGACGACCAGGTATATACTTACGTCCGTAGTTCCAGCTCTGCACATCAAGGTAGCGGTGAAGTCCCGTTTTTATTGACTGGGGGATGTGTGTGGCCATCGTCACGGGACGAGTCGGATCATTGGCGCGCACGTAACTTGCGATGGTCCCCACTTGCTCAGCACTGCCACCAAAAACGTTGGCCTCGATATCCCAAATTTCGTTGCCGATGCTCCAGATCATGATGCTCGGATGATTCCGATCTCGGCGTATAAAGCTGCTGATCTGACGTTCGGCAAAATCGTTGAGATTCACCTGAGGCAAACGATCTGCTGTTTGGTCCCATTTATCGAAACACTCAGCAAACACCAAAAAACCCATTTCGTCAGCGAGTTCTAGAAACTCCGGAGCTGCCGGATTGTGACTGAAACGGACGGCATTAACGCCCATGTCCCGCATGATTTCCAGTTGCCGCTGAGCGGCTCGGCGGTGGAATGCAGCACCTAGAGGTCCAAGATCATGATGCAGGTTAGCACCATGTAACTGCACCCTTTGACCATTAAGCAGAAGTCCCTGGTCTTTAGTGAACTGTAGGGTCCTGATGCCAAACTTCGTGTCGTAACTGTCGCGCGTCTCACCACCAACTTTTAGCACGGACACGGCGGTATATAGGTTCGGAGTCCGCAAATCCCACAGTTGAGGTGTCCGTACGCTTAGAACCTGCGTGACAGTAGCCGAGGCTGAAGCTGGCACGGTGACGGTCTCCGTGCGTTGGGCGACCGGAGCCCCCCTTGGACCTGGCGCATAGATATCAGTCGTCAGACTGACAACGGTGGGCTCAGATTGATTATTGTCGATGGTGGTGCGGACGGCCACGTCGGCTGCCGCAGGACTCAACTTAGGGACCGTGACAAACGTTCCCCACTCTGCAACATGCACTGGGCCTGTGACAGTCAAGGTGACTTTGCGGTAGATACCAGCGCCAGGATACCAACGCGATGCGTGATTGCGAGTATCGGCATGCACCGCAATGACATTATCGCGGCCAAAATGCAGATAAGGCGTCGCATCTACACGAAACGAGTTGTAGCCATAATCCCATTCGCCGGCGAGCTGACCGTTGACGTAAACTTTTGGAAAAGCCATCACGCCATCAAAATCGAGAAAGAACCGCTTTCCCGCATCTGACTCAGGCGGGGTCAGGTGATAGCGATACCAACCCTCCCCGTGCCAGTTAAACTTACTGTTTCCGTCCCCCTTCGGGTCCATCGGCCCAGATATTGCCCAGTCATGCGGGACTCGCACCTCGGCCCAACTGGTATCGTCGAGGTCCGGGCTAGCTGCACCAGCGGGATTGCCACGGACAAAACGCCAGGGCTCCACCAAACGCATCGTGTAGCGCTGCGCTTCTGCAAGTGCCGCTTGCTCCGACATGAAAAAAAATCCAAATACAGACAAAATTCTTTGTAATTGCATTAGTTTCTTCATGAGCTAGGAACCTCCGTAGCCACACGTCGAAGTCAACTTAACAGTGCTTATAAAAATGTTAAAGATTCTTAAAATGAGGAGAGCGGTGCCCGCGCTAAACATTGCCTTAGCGAGGAAGCTCCAGTATCTTATTCAAAAGCTCAAGCGCCACAAGACTTCAAAGGACCGAGGAATCGAGCATGAAGAAATTGCTTATTCTCCTGACCGCCGTTGCGATTACAGGGGGCAGTTACTTCCTCTTAACACAAGTGAACAATCGACAGGCCGTCACGGCAGCCGTGCCCGCGAGCTTGGATGTGGAAGAGTTCGATACACAACCGGCCGAAGAATCAGCGGGTACGGAATATTACGAAAACGATTACGATCGATACGACGATCCTACCAGCGGCATGGTGGACGAGCAGGACTCAGAAAGAGAACGCCGCCAACTGCAGCAAGCGAGCGCCGCT
This sequence comes from uncultured Pseudomonadota bacterium, assembly GCA_903915625.1. Taxonomy (GTDB): domain Bacteria; phylum Bdellovibrionota_B; class Oligoflexia; order Oligoflexales; family CAIYRB01; genus CAIYRB01. The sequence goes on from CAIWTN010000207.1 coordinate 26,947, forward strand.
GATGCTGAGCCCATAGACGATGCCGATGCTCCGAGCCAAGCTGCAAAGGCCCCGTCCACGACAGACGAAAAAAATAGACCGCGGAGTCTTTAACGACTGCGCGGTCTCGCTGAGAACCATACCACCGCGTGGAGACGCCTTTCAGGGGCTCCCATACGGTGGCTGGCAACTCTCTCTTTATCGTAACTTAGGCTCCGCGACCCATTTTACGCAGCTGCTTAATGCGGCGCTTACGAGCGGCAATGGCCTTCTTCTTGCGTTTAACGGAGGGCTTTTCGTAATGTTGGCCCTTCTTCAAGTCGCCGATCACACCGGCCTTCTCGACTTGTTTCTTGAAAATGCGCAGTACCTTATCGATCGGCTCCCCGTCCCTAACCTTAATACCCGGCATAGATTTCCTTTCGCGTCCCTGGGCAAAAACAGAAGCCGGACCATAACAAACAATATTCTTAACATGCAACTGTAATCAACCTGGGGCTTAAGTTCGCTAATCCTGGGTGGCGCCCCCCGTCCCCACGGTCAAACTGATTATTATTCATAAATACACCAAGGTACAATGTAACGCCTGATCTTTTCATGCCTGTCAATGGCGAGAATCAGCCGTTCTCAAACGACCTTATATGCGTCACGCTAGATATAAAGAGCCAATGAATACAATTCGAGGTCTCGTATGAATTCAAGAGCGTTTTCGCGTCTTGCCGGGGTCGGTCTTTGCTTAGTTTTGGCTAGCTGCGGCAAGACCGCGGTGCCGAGCTCTCACACTGCGGGGATGCCCTGGGCAAAGGACTATACTGAACGCCATTTACGCATCCCCACTCCTGACGGGACACGGCTCAGCTCGAGCGTTTTCATGCCCGATGCAAAGAAATTTCCAGGCAAACGACCTGTTGTGATCCTCGGTAGTTCTTGGGCCCTAAATGAATGGGAATACGACGGCCAAGCTCGGCAATTTGCCGCTGCGGGTTATGTAGTTCTGAATTACGCACCGCGTGGCTTCGGCTTGTCCGGAGGTCGTGTTGGCGTAGCTTCGGCAACCGATATTCACGACATCACAGACCTGATCGACTGGCTGGGCGCCAATACCAACGCCGACACGAATCGCGTGGCCATGGCTGGGGTGTCCTACGGAGCCGGCCTTGGCTTGCTCGCCGCGGCCCATGACGAGCGGATTAAAACAGTCGTTGCCCTGAGCGGCTGGGGAGACCTGAACCAGTCCCTTGCTCCCAACGACAGCCCGCGCCAAGTCTGGATCTCACTTTTAATTGGCACCGGCGCTATCTTCGGCCGCCTCGATCCGGATCTCTATAAACGCGTGGACGATCTCTTCAACCATCACAACGTTGAGGATCTCCGCGCCTGGGCCCGTGCCCGCTCGCCACTGAATTACGTCGATAGGCTAAATGCGCGGCAAGTGCCCATATTCGTCGGCAACAGCTACCAAGACAACCTATTCCCACCAAGTCAAATGCGCGAATTTTACGACAAATTGACCGGCCCCAAAATGTTCTATTTGGACCGCGGAATACACGCCATGACGGCAGTACCTGGACTGTTCGGCATGCCAAGCGAAGTCTGGTTTGACGCGCATGCCTGGATCGATCACTGGCTGCTCGGTACAGACACTGACATCGTGCGTCGCCCACCGGTCAGCTTTGGCACGGACAGGGGCCGTGAGTATTACAACGAGATACCGCAGCCGAGTTCTGCAGAGTCCGCGGTGTTCAAACTCACAGCCCTTAATAAATTGGTTCAAAAAGAATCTGCGAGTAACGAAAGCACCCTGTCAAATATTGTCATTCGCTTGATCGGTAACATCGATTCATCAGCAACTTCCGGCATTCCGTTGCTGTCCGACACCTCGGATGCCTTCCTTGGATTGCCGGTACTTCAGGACATGAAACGGATCAACAAAACCTACGCCGCAGTCTACCTCAGCCAATCCGTAGGAACCTTGACGTCACTTCGCGGCTCGCCACGCGTGACGATTCACCTCCAACCACACCAGGGACCGATCCAACTGAATGCTTATCTTTATGACGTCGACGATAAAAACATTGGTAAATTAATCACCCATGGCACCTTCACTCGCTATGAGGCATCCACCGTCGCTAGCATCGTACCACTGGAGCTACTCATGGCCGCTTACGATGTACCCGCTGGCCACCGTATCGCCGTTGCCATCGACACCCGCGACCCGCTTTACGTGAACCCAGCCACCGCGGCTTACCAGCTCGAGATTGATCATTCGGCGCATTCAGAGACCACTGTGGCCTTACCGATTGTCCCAATCTAAACCGAAACGTTAAGGTTCTCAGACCATTGCCGGGAGCAGCTAGACGCGATACTAAGCATAACAGCTTAATTAATCTCGTCCCGTTTGTTGAGGTCGGTGGTCGATGCTAAAGGTTTATGCCCGCGAAGTGTCGGGGTTCAGGTCGCTCGGAAAAATACTGGCCTCGATATTCGTCGCATTTTGTTTTGCGACGCAATCATTGACCGCTGCTACTGCCAGTATTTTTCATCCACCTTTAGATCCTGCTCGGCCTCGGTCTAGTTACATCGCTCAGGCAAAGCGAGGCATGGTTGTCGCTGCTCACCCGCTTGCTAGCGCTGCCGGTGAAGCCATGCTCAAGGCCGGCGGTCTTGCAGTTGATGCTGCCGTTGCTACTTCATTTGCACTTGCAGTCGTGCGCCCTCAATCTACGGGGATCGGTGGTGGTGGCTTTCTCCTCTACCACCAAGCCAGTGATAAATCGACGCGGGCCTATGACTTCCGCGAGCGCGCGCCCGCCTTAGCTACTCGCGATATGTTTCTCGACACAAAAGGAAATCCAACCAGTTTCCGCTATAATGGCATCGACATACCTGACTCTGCCGTAAATGGCCACTTAGCCGTGGCTGTGCCTGGACTAGTTCGTGGCCTGGTGGAGCTCCATACAAAGTACGGCAAGCTGCCGCTGGCGCAGGTCTTGGCACCAGCGATCAAAATCGCCGAGTCAGGATTTCCTGTATATCCAGCCTTAGCGAAACTATTGCTGCAGCGAGAATCCGTTCTTAAACACTTTCCTGGTACTTTTAAGATATTTTTTCGCCGGAGCAAACCGCTACAAACGGGCGATCTACTCGTCCAAAAGGACCTCGCTTGGACCTTGCGCCAAATAGCAGCGAAGGGCACGGCAGGTTTCTACGACGGTGCCGTAGCTAATCTTATCGTAACTGAGATGAAACGCGGCAAGGGCTTGGTGACAGCAAATGATCTAGCGAGCTATGCCATGCGCGAACGTGAACCGCTTACCGGTGCGCACCGGGGCCACCGGATTATTTCGATGCCTCCCCCATCATCTGGTGGAGCGGTCATACTAGAAATTCTTAATATTCTGGAAGCTAGTGGAGCTAATCAGGAGCAAAAGCTCACTTACGGATCAACGGGAGCCGTGCACTGGCTAACTGAAGCCATGCGCCGTGCATTTGCTGATAGATCGATATTCTTAGGCGATCCAGAATTTACCAAGGTGCCGCTCAAGGGACTTATCTCAGCAGAATATGCCGCTTCCCTTCGAGCGAGCATCAATCCGCTCAAAGCAACCCCGTCGAGTGAGGTCAAAGGCGGAGATCCAGAAAAATTCGAACATCCATCCACGACTCATCTGTCGGTGATCGATAGCCAAGGGAACGCAGTCAGTAGCACTCAAACTGTTAATTATTATTTTGGCTCCGGCGTCGTGGCAGAGGGTACAGGCGTCTTACTTAACGATGAAATGGATGATTTTGCGAAGAAAAGCGGGACGGCAAATGTCTTTGGCCTAGTAGGTAGCGACGCCAACGCGATCAAGGCTGGCAAAACCCCACTGTCGTCCATGTCACCCACACTTGTATTTGATCACAACGGCAAATTACGCCTTGTCCTCGGATCGCCTGGTGGGCCTAGGATCATCACCGCTACCCTACAGACCATCATCAACGTACTGGATCATCAAATGAGCCTCGCTGATGCTGTGCACGCGTATAGGATTCACCAGCAGTGGTTGCCAGATAAGCTGGAAATGGAGCCTGACGGACTCACCCCAAACGTAGTAAAAGAGCTTAAGGCTATGGGCCACAATGTGGTGGAGCACGTAGGTATGGGGGATGTAGAGGCTATCGAAGTTACCGAATCTGGACTTATCGGCGTGTCAGATACGAGGTCCGATGGTAAGCCTATGGGTTTTTAGACAAAACTCATCAGAATGGTGAATTAGTCTAGTACGTCAGTTCTTCTATTCAGTCACGCCGCTACAACCCAAGGTGCGATGACGAAAGATAAAGAATATAATGGTGAATACACCATGACTACCTGGACGTTACCCATGACCAAACTCACTGTGCAAGCAGTGCTCGCAACCGCTTTGCTTGCTACCCAGGCAAGCGCACGCCATATAGAAACACTCGATCACGGGGCCGTCTGGCGACTTGAGGCTGTTGGCTTGACTGCGAATACTGCACAAGCCTCAGTAACCCTTCGCCCTGTCCTGCGCACGACTGAAGGTTGGAAACAACCGAGCGCCGACGATTGCGAATTGAGAACGTCGCGGTATCATTGTCGCATAGTTGGTTATGGTGACTTGGTTGTGAATATGCAGCCCTCCGTGCACGTGACTTTTACGGCAACTAAGGCAACGTCAGTCATAGGAATCGGCCTCGGCGGCAGCATGCATCTGCCTGACACTAAAGGCTGGCTGTCGAATGGATTTCAATCTTGGTCGCAGACTGGTGTCATTGCGCTGAGAAAACCCGTCAGCGAAGCAGCGCTAAACAAAGCCCTCGCTCTCATCGGCGAGGACGAGGTCTATCGCCGCGGCCGCGAATTTTCCTGGTGGTATAGCTTTGCTTCAGGGGGCCATGACAGTTTTCTTGCAGGCGCCACGACGGCACAGCATCTTAAATCATGGGTGCAGCTCACTAAAGGCAATCAGACTGACGATATTAATGTGAAGATCATCAGTGGGGCGACCGAAAAGCTAGACGTACAACCTGGTGAATCGATCAAGAGTGAAGCATGGACACTTTATCTGGGTCCCGAATTGGCAAAAGGCATGGAAGTGTATGCCGCTGCCATTCCCAGTCGTCATTATCATAAGCCGCAGCCCGTGCCCGTGGGCTGGAATTCTTGGTATGAACTTTGGAACACCGTCAAAGCTGAGGACGTGCTGGGCAATGCTCACATGTTCAGTCAACTATTTCAGTCACGACTCCCCTCCCCTAACTTGCCTGCATACATCGTGTTAGATGACGGCTGGCAGCAAGCTTGGGGCGATTGGTATCCGAACAATAAATTTCCCCACGGGATTAGCAGTGTGGCCAAAGAACTAAACGACCAAGGCTTCACCATGGGCATCTGGCTTGCCCCGTTGCTGGTAGCAAAAAGCAGCCAGCTCGCACGCAATCATCCAGATTGGTTGGTCCAGGGCGCACGCTACTCACATCCAACCACGGGTGAATACGGTGTACTTGATGTCACCAACCCCAAGGCTGCTGAACACCTACAAGCTACGATCAGTCGTATAGTTGGATGGGGAATCAAGCTACTCAAGATCGACTTCTTGTTTGCGGGTACTATAGAAGGTAAGCGCTATAAACAAGTTACTGGTAGCGAGGCGTACGAGAGAGCTCTCGCGCTGATCCGTGCAGCAGCCGGGGAACAAACTCAGTTAATGGCCGTGGGCGCCCCGCCCATCCCCAGCTTAAAATATGTCGACGGCTGGCGCGTCGGTGGCGATATCGCCTTTACCCCCTCTATCTTTGGTTGGCCGCAGCCCAATTTTGCCTTTATCGCTAACCAAGCGCGCAGTGTCGCGGGACGCTATCCTTATTGCTTGGCTACGCTTTGTGACGCCGATCCCGTGCTACTCAGATCGCCTTTGCCCGCCAATGAGGTCAATGTTGGTAGCTGGGTAGTCGCCGCTACCGGCAGCGCCCTATTTCTCTCCGATGATCTGCGGCAACTAACCGCAGAGAGGGCTTTTTGGGCCTTAGACCACGAACGGGTACGCGTCGCGACGTCGGGAGAGCCGGCTGTGCCGGCGAGTTTTGTCCCGCCGCAAGTTCCTGATGAATTAGTCAGTATGAAAGACAGCTTATATACTGCCGAGCATCACGTGCCGAATCTTTGGATCATGCCGAATGGCGACAAAGTTGGGCTGAACTTTAGTCATTCCGCAGCAGAGATTGCTGGCAAGAAAGTCCCGCCCAAGTCGAGTGTGGTGATTAAGTAGTTTCTGTGGCGAAAGAGCCAGAAACTACCCTAATCAGAATGAAGGATCGCGACGATTACAGGTCAAGTTTTCATTTCGAAATAAACGCAGTACCAAATTGGTCCGCAGCGAAAATCGCGTCTTTCACCATCTGCCAAGTTAGGGGAAATGGCTCGTTATGCGACGTCTCTCCTTCAGCGATTGCAATCTCGGCAATACGCCGCGCTTGCTCCAAACTTAGGTTTTCGATACCAAGCTCCTTGAGCGTCACTGGTAAGCCTACCGATCGACAAAAAGCCATGACCTCGTTCAAAACGTGCCGTTCACGCCCCTCAAGCACGAGCTGCACCAGCGTGCCGAAAGCGACCTTCTCACCATGCAGACAACCGTGCGTTTCGGGAGCTACGGACAGGCCGTTATGAACAGAATGGGCAACGGCTAAACCACCGGATTCAAAACCGAGGCCGGACAGCAGCGTGTTAGCCTCGACAATGCGTTCTAGGGAGGGTGTTACTGCTCCCGCACGCGCTGCAGCAACCGCGCTCACACCGTCACTAAGCAATGTCTTGTAGCAGAGCTCGGCAATCGCCATCGCCGCTAAAGTGCTGCCACCTCCAACTTGATTAGCTTTGTGGGCGCGGTGCGCCGTATCCGCCTCAAACCAAGTCGCGAGGGCATCGCCCATCCCGGCAATCAGGTAGCGCACCGGAGCCCGCGCGATAACACTCGTGTCCACCAAAACCAAATCTGGATTTCGCTTATAGAATAAATATTTTTCGAAGACACCTTCCTGACTATAGACTACGGACAAGGCACTGGTTGGTGAGTCACTAGCCGCTATAGTTGGGCAGCAGACTACAGGCAAACCCAACTCGCTGGCGACTGCTCTGGCGGTATCGAGCGCTTTACCACCACCGGCACCAACGATGCTTTTAGCCTGAGTGCGCCGAGCCTCCGTCTTACCGCGCTCAATCTCCGCTATTGAGCACTCTCCACCAAATTCGAGCACATCGAAAGCCGTCCCCTGTTTACCGAAGCTCTCACGCCACATGGCCTCCGTATTAGCCCTCGCGCTTGCCCCAGCAATGATCAAAGTCCGTCCGGTCAACCCCACCCTTACCATCTCATGGGCCAATTCACGCGTGGCATCACGGCCTTGTACGTAACGAGCGGGCGCACAGAATATATTTAGCATGGTGTGGACTCCGTCTGGGACATGCCGCTGGTTGATTCTAAAAATCGCAAAGAACTCAAAAAAACTCAGGCAAACCTGATGTACTATAGTGTCAGTTGTAACATTCAGCTAGGAGCAGATGCATGCTTACCTCAAATATGAGAACGCACCTAATCCCATTTAGCGTCGCTCTTTGCGCGATCATCGTCCCAATCAATGACACCCAAGCTAAACCATACTTCGCAGAGATCAGCACCAGCGCGAGTATCGATTCAGGATCAGTTAAAGTCCGTGATGCCGATGAGCAGAGTAAAAGCAGTTTTAATGCCGATGTCTCTTGGCTATTTTTGATCAAGCAATTTGAAGTCGGACCTATCGTCAGCTACGTCACCAACAGTTCTAGCGGCACCAACGCCAGCGCGCTTGATTTGGGCCCGATGTTCAAATGGAACTTTGGCGTGCTTGGCGCCGACTCAACTGTGCCTTTTGCCTACGGTTCCCTGCAATTCGGCAGCAGCCAAAACACCTATGGTGGATTTACTGGGACTTATAATGGGACCAGCCTATCTGTAGGCGGCGGCGTAAACTTCATGATGGGCCAGAATGTCAGCTTTCAGCCGCGTCTAGAGCGCTATTACTCATCAAGGACTTCCAGCGGTGGCAGAAGTGTATCGGTGGTGTCGAGCGGCTTTAAGATGCTTTTCGGTATAAGCATTTTTATTTAAGTTACATCACTGCATTTATGACTTGGATCATTGGCCAGCCGCCACAACCAAGCGTGGTATCTGTGCATCGCCGGTCTCAATGACTACGGCGCTTAAATCTTGGTTGCTCGTAGATACGTAAAACGACTGCCTCGGGTTAAGTCCAAGATTAGCGGTCTGTGCACCAAAATCAGTCCGAATCGCATAGGCTACATCGGCTTTGACACCGATCTCAGGAAGATCACCAGAAATCGGCGTCACCGTCACCTTGCCCTTAACTTTAGTGCCCTGAGGCAGAGCAGCGTCGTTAGAATTCGTGACCGTTGCTGTAATGTTGTCAAAAGTTTTACCGTCGCCAATTTCGGTTTTAAACCGAGCAGCTGTAGCCTTGGCCCAAATCGCACCGGGTATCGGGGTATCAAACTGAACGGTTTTCGACTTACCACCCTTTGAGAAGGTAATGGTCTTGGTAGGAGTTATAGTACACAGGATGCTCTTCCATGGACCAGGATTAGAGGATAAGGTCGAATGTTCTTCTTCAGACGGACCTGCGGACGATGAGTCAGAATTATTAGCCGCAACCTCACGCTCAGCATCGGCACGTCCGGCATTTGGTGGTATCGAAACACCTGGCGGCAAGCCGGTAACGCTAACGTTGAATGCTTCAAGTCCAACACGCACGCTCTGGGTAGCACCCGACATCGAGCCTGCAACATTTACTGTAGCGCGGACAACAGCTGTGTAGTTTGCCGGAGGCAACGACGCCACGACGCGGTTGGTAATGCCACCAATAATGCGACCGATGATGGGGATCGGTGGTGGCGGTGGAACCATGGAGGGATCGATGGGCTTGGTCCCTTTAATCGTTACCTGCTGCGAACGCATCGACTTTTTGAACACGATTTCTTTAGGGTCGGGCAAAGTCCCGTCGGGAAAACCACAGTCTTTGATGATCGCATCAATCTCGGCTGTACCATCATCAAGCGGTAGGTCACCAGCCTGATTATCGGGATCCTGAGTCTCATCGACACCCTCAGCGGCAGCAAGCTTTCTCTTGGATGTCGATTTTCTGCTGTTGGTCGAAAGATTTTTATCACTACTTGCAAAGCTAGATGAAGCGTTGGGTTTATTGATTTGTTCACTTGAGCAAGCGAAAAGGCCGAGGCTTAGTCCTAGACTACTGACCACGAATGTAAACGGTGTCGGCTTTAGAACCATGGCTTTTTCTCCCCTGTAAACTCCTTGTCGGTA
>CAIWTN010000208.1 GCA_903915625.1 uncultured Pseudomonadota bacterium
CGAAAGCCTCCGATAGAATTGAAGTTATCGAATCATGCTACCGATGTGTCGGAGTTTTATCAAGAAAAGAGAATAAGTTTTATCCGCGTCAGAGCTTCACGGGGGGGGTCTGCAGATGCTCCCTATATGTCACCCGCGTCACCCTTGCCGGATTGTCTGTCCGCTACACCGGATGTTTCTTAAGTAAAATCGTTCTTTTTACGAATATGCCTACACACAGGTCGGGAGCAGTCATTGCTCAAAAAGAGGAGAACCCATGAGACTTTATATTTTGACTCTGTTCATAGGCAGTAGCGTCGTTCTTCAGAGCTGCGGAGCAGCAAGCAAAGTGGATCAGGCCGCTGAAAATGCGGTGAGCTCTGCGACTCCAGCGAGTAAAGCACAGACGCAGGCGCCAGCTAGTTCAGTCGCATCAACCTATGGTTCGATGTTGGTGGAGAGTCAGACTGATCTCCCTACGTGCAACCTCGAACGCAAAGGAGCACTGGCTTACGTAAAAGCTGGTGAGTCTTTTTACGTCTGTCAGGACGGATGGGAGAAGGTGGCTCTTAAAGGGGAGAAAGGTGACAAGGGTGATAAGGGCGAGGCTGTCTCAAACGCCCAGACAGTCGCTCGTATTCAGATGATGAACCCATCATCTTTGAATTTTTGTAATGGCAGTTCCAGTATTGAGTTTTGTAAATTCAATGGTGGTCAGATCTTGACCTATGCAGATGGCACCGTGCAAATCGCAGCAAATTGGAAATATACCTACTATTCCTCAGCGAGCACGGACTCAGATTTCGACACCATAACCAAATCGTTCACCATGCCTTCGACGTGGACGGGAGGCTTGATGGTGCTAGATAATTCTGTGCGGCGTGGTAGCGACTATAACGCGGTGTACCTAGCGTATGGCAAAAAATCGGGTCAGGTATCACTTTATTACGATGACAACGATAATTATGACTTCGATGTCACAGATACTCTTCTACTCGATGTGGTCGTTGAAGACGCTGAGAAGTAATCACCATCCCAAATAACGGTGCTGGACTATGTATCTGGCACCGCGTTTACAGGATCGATTGCTAAAATTTTGGCGAGAGAACTAAGCGGGAGGTGGCGATGCCGCTGATCTTCTCTATTGTCACGTTGTCGGCAAGTGGCCGCGAATTTGGCATCTGGGGCATGCGTTGGGTGGGGCTGCGGGATATGCAGCTGGATTTTTGATTGGTTAGTAGCTTTCACTGTTAGCAATTTTAGAGATGAGCCACGTTTGATCAGTACATCGCCCGCACGTACAAATGTCATTGGTAAATGCAGCGTGGTCATGGATGATCCCCCTCGTGGAGGTGGATCGGCGCGCTGGTGCAGCAACTTTATGCTATGGCGTAGGCGGTTCCTTGGGAGACCGGTGTCTCGGCGCTGGATTTGGTTATCTATCTGTTTTTATTCATTTTTATTGGATTTTGAAGCTGCCTTAAGAATTTGATGTAAACTACCGATAGGTATATTGGATAGACCAATAGGATTCGTATGCGCTTCCGTAACTCACTGAAAACATTAGATACGAAGACCCGGGATGAGCTTTTACAGCTATTTGACCGGGTCTCGTATTCGCTAGGTTTTGCATCGCTATCGACCACAACTTTCGCACCGTTGGACATAGAGGCTTCTATTGTCCTCGGTGCTTACCTACTGAGCCAGCGCGAACTTCGCCTCTCTCGCTTTGTGCCAGCACTGGTGCTTTGGCTTCAGCGCTATCACGGCTTGGTGAATGCACACAAACTGATAAAGATGACTTCGACAGCAGAAGCTGAACTAGGTGATCTAGCTCTCATGCGTTTAGTAGCTCATGTTTTGAAACACTGTGATTCGCGTAAGTACAAAAACATGAACATCGCACCGCTGCACGAGCCCTTCTACCTGGAACCTCGGCTAAAAATTTTGGTTGATACGAAAGTTCAGCAGGAGGGATATTACCTTTCCATGCCCGCCGATCTAGGCATCATGATTTCAAGATCTGGGCTGCAACTTCGCGACTCCGATCTGATTTCAGAAGATAACTACCTCAAGCGTAATGAGCAGCTTCGATTGCGATTATTGAATGGTGTTACTTATAGGACTGATGCTGCTATTCTCCTCAGAGATCATCCTACAATCAGCGCGAAGGAATTATCCGACACTTTATGCCTAAGTTATGAACCGGCGCACAGATTGACATCGGAGATTGCAAAATACAGATCTCTTGGTTTTGACTTAACACCCGGATGGTCAAAGTGAACAGTATCGACATCAACTTAATTAGCCTATTTGATCAACACTTAGCAGCAGCGGGTTTATCCTACAAAGCATCCATTATCGGTGGTGCAGCAATTTTATTGATCGCTAATAGCCAGAGGGCAACGGGTGATATCGATAGCCTTTTGAAAATACCATATGAGATTAAGTCGGAGATTTCATCAGTTGAACTTCGAAGCTATGGCTGTACCAATTAATATAGTAGCGACTGCAAATCGACCGGGTAAAGCTAAGTTTGATTGTTGGATTTGTTTCATGGCGCCGCCTTTCGCAAAGAAATAAAAATCGACAAGTTTATTTGTCGATCGTCCCATTAACTCTTAATCGTTCGGCCATAGCTCTGCAGAAAGTATCGCAACGGTGTCTGCTAGCCTTGCTTTCGATGCGAGTGACCGTCCTCACGTTTGCTATTACGATTCAACGCAAGGGAATCTGGTTTACGGAAATAAAGACGTGAACTCTGGTCAATCCCAGTCAGCATGGCTATGCTAAGCAAGCTAATCATGTCGTATAATTAAAAAGGATTGACGCGATGGACCCTTTCCTCTGTGAAGTCTGTCATCGACCTGGTCCAGAGCCCATTTGTTCGCGACGATGCCAAGGTTTAAGGAAACTGAAATCCTCGTTAAATACAGCAGAAGTCCGCCGAAGAATCTTAGAGGAACTTGCCAAACTTAATAAGGACACCAGCATCTGTCCGGGGCGCTTGGCAAAGATCGTCTTAGACAGTTTGGAAATCAATTTGAAAGAGGAACGTGACGCACTAAGCCTCTTGCGTGAGGCGCTTTTTACCATGCGGGATGAAGGTCTTCTGCGCTTTTTTCAGAAAAATGTTTTGGTACCAAAGGGCAAGGGTCCCATGGATCTCAGGGGGCCTTTCCGGTTGAAGCGTAAGTGAGTTTCGCGAACTGGTCGCTCTGGCTTGATGATGGTGACAAATGACGGGAATTTCGTAGGTTGGCCTCAGTTCTCGGCCCCATGCGCCTATGCGCCCAATATTCGTCGGAGGGAGAAAGCCTAGTGTTCGCGTTATTCGCATGGCCAACTACCTGCTGCGCCTTCTCGAGGGCGCGAACAGGTGGCAGGTAAAAAAGTGATATATTACAGCGAGTCCTCGTTGTGTCGCGAGTCGAAACATCAGTGACTCGCTTCCGGTACTGAGGTGCGGCGCCCGGGTAAGCGAGTCACTTCAATGATAGTTCAGCGGGACTTTAGCTCTTGGATCTTAAGTGCAGTCTCGGTTGGATAACCCTCGTATGAGAGTACGCGGCTTACAGCGTCAGAATTAACCCTGCCTGTTACCTCGGTGAAATTTGCAGTCGGGCACTGCGTGTAAGGATTAGCGAAAACAGTCACCTTGGCCCAGCTCTTTGTCTCGCTCTGTTCAAAGGCGTAAAGAACCTTGAGTGTGCCAGCCGCGATGTCACAGATGCTGCCGTCGTCCCGCACGAAAGGGGTCGGCTTTTCGATTTTCAGGCGCTCCTCTAGTTTGGCTTTGGGGTCACACGAGTCTTCGATATCGGTCGTTTTGATGCGCGCCAGCCCACCGTCCCAGCGGATCTCTTGGAAGCCATTAGCGTCGGCTTTGGAAATGGTTCTGCTGAGAATTTCACCGTTCTGAGCGCTGGCAATTACTTCGTCCTTGGCAACAGCATAAATGGAAGCTTTGTCATTGGCTTTGCCGGCTACTAGCACATCACCGCAAACCTGCCGGCCCATTGTATTCCAGGCGACCTTGACCGCGATAGATTTTTTAGCCTGCGTGTTTAGGTCTTTATCGCATCTAAGTGTGAAATCACTGTTCGTTCCGATATGGACGACGTAGGATTCGGTCGTGGTCGGCACGACTTTAAAGGTGGGGAGCTCATCTGCCGTGGTCTCTAGCAGGCAAGACTTGGCGTTAGAACTCCAGCTGAGCTTAACGTTAACATCTTGCGAGTCTTTGCCCAGGACTACGAACTTGCGATCGGCAGTGAAACTTTTAATAGTCAACTGCTTATCGTTTAGTGGCAACTGAGGTGTGTCAGTCAGCTCGGGTTTGGTAGGAGCAATTTCTTTAGACTTTTTCTTTGCTTGTCCGCATGCGGCCAAAACTGCAAGTGAAAGCAGGCTTGAGATAAACCTTGATGTCATAGTGTGTTTCCGGTTGATCGAGTGTGATAAATCAGGCACGTCGCGGCGTGTACTATATTAGGTCTCTCCTTTCAAGAGATAAAGTAGACTAGATACGTCGGTGTCGAACCGGTTTCATTAAGAGCGATTTACAAGAGAGTCGCAGCTAGTTGCGGTGCCGAGATCGTTTTTATCGAACAGCTCCATCGCTTTTTACAAATGTATAATTACCTGTAACTGTTTGACAAAGTAGCTGCTCATCGATAAGAGACCTCCGTGACTAAACAAAGGAGGCTCCCATGCAGAAACTTTTGACTTCGATATTTATGATGGCTTTAGCTTTGAGTTTTAATGCCCAACCACTTCAGGCCCAAGTTGCATTCGATCGACTCACCTGTGTTGAGAAGGGCTACACCTCTAAGACCTTAGAGATCCGCAGTATCGGTGACCGCCTGTTGGTTCTGATCGAAGAACCTTACGTGGTTCAAACCCATCCTCAGATTTCACCACGCTACATAGAGTTTGATATCCCGGCGGACCGATGTCAGACGGGCTCCGACGGTGCACTTTCATGTACCGAGGCATCGGGCACTTTCAGAGCTGGAGCCACGAAGTCGTCGCTACAAAAGTATAGCTATCAGTCCTTGTCCTTTTCGCTGGAAAGTCTGAGATCGTCTTCAGATGGCCCGGGCACTGTCGTGACTTTGAAGGTCTCTGGTAAAGATGTGGCCTCCGAGTTCGTGGACGATCTTGTCTTCATCACGCGGCCAGGCGGAGACTCAGCATTTGTGTCTTACTGCAAGATCGATGGCGCTCTAATAAACGATTAAAAATCCGAATACCCCTGATCAGATATAGGCATACTTAGTGGCTGTATCTGATCATAATCGTAAGTCGCAGGGGGTGTTGGGTGCTGCCTGCCGCCCCTCTCGAGCCAGATTTTGCCAGTTAATCAAGAGATTTTTTGCACAAGAATTTCATACCTGCCCACAAAGTTGTCGCCTGGCGGTAGGCCCTCGATGCGGACTGTTTGTGCTAATGGGGGCTGAATGTCGGTTCCGAAGCATAATTCGTCAATGGTGGTGCAAAGCTCAGCAGCTACTTTTTTTAGGTGGTCGAGGCGACGCGGTGTGACGCCAGCTAGCCAGTCAGAAATAACTTGCTTAGGTACTCCAGTGCGGCGAGCGAGGTCCGCGGCTGTCATGGCGCGAAAGTCTAGTTCGGTCTTCAGGCGCTTGCGGAGGACTAAGCTATTACTGTCATCTGGCTTTGGCATGGCAGCATTTCCCTGCTTTTTTAATCACAAAAAGCTCGTCTAGTTTGTTTCTCTAAGTACGTTTAGTCGAAACTACATAGGTAAAAAGTCGCCTTAACACTGACTGGGTCCGCTACGACGGACGATCAGATTTTGTTACCTAAGTTTATGCACATAGTGCCCGTAATCTTGACGGGATTCAAGTCTCGATCTCCGTAGCCTACTCATGCCTAGCAAGTGAGGTGGCTCGAGGTGTGTTCAGAAGTTCATGTTTTCCACCAAGACGTCGTATGACATCCCGCCGACTGCTGGCTGTGATTTATATAGAAGGCGCGGCAAAGCGCCCTTCATGCGAGCCATAAGCGCCCATAGGCGGGTCTCGGGCATAGCGCCCTCGCGATCCATGGAGCACTCGATGTAAAGGTAGCGCCATCGAATATCGATGAGTCCTTGAAGAACTTGTTCCTCGGCACCTTCTGTGTCGATTTTGATCAGGTCGAAGGTTTGCGGCAGGCCCAGTTCTTGGCATGTCTCCGGAGTCAAAGAAATCACGGAGACTTCAGTTTTAATAGTCGTGGTTGTCAGCAAGTTTGCCGCGGCATTCGAGGCAAAGAAAGATCCCTGCGCCGATTTTTGAGGTACATAGTAAAAATCGATGGTGGCTTGTTGCCGGCCGAGGGCATGAGGCAGTGTTATCCAGCCGGGATCGTGGTGGGCGTTCTTTTGCAGTAGCGGGTAAATATCGCGATTAGGCTCAAAGGAGTAGATTATTGTTCCTGGCGAGTAGTATCGCCAGGTCGCGGCAAACTGACCTAGGTTGGCTCCTACGTCTAGTAGCGAGCTGATAGCTAATGTGTCGATATAGTCTTTCAGAGTCTCTATTTCTTGCGGGTAGTGCTGGAGCAAGGTCGGAGTCCAGTAGTTGTCATAGTAAAAATGTGAGCCTAGATAGCGGATGTCACGTCGCGCGGTAAGAAGCGCGATATACTTGCTGACCAAGTAGACTAGTCTGTCGGCGATGGAAATATGATGCGCAGCTAGAAATCTAAAATCGGAAAGAAAATTCAAGCTGGCCTTAGAAAGAAGTAGACGAAGCTTCGACATAAGACCTCACAGAAGTGGTCCTCGACATTTCATGACTAATGACAGGTGCTACTTAAAACTTCGGCTATATTTAGCGTAGACATGGCAAAAGTCCGCCACCCTAGCCATAAGTCCGCCATGGGATAAAAAATGTCGTCTGTAGGAGACTTCGTGGGTAGGTCGAGCAGTGGCTAGACAGATAAGTGCTGTGTTGTCTCTTGTCGTTCCGCGAGTGGCTGCGGCCGACCACAAGTCGCGTATAAAGCCATCAATTGCTGGCGGGGACGAGCGCTGGCGCCAACGCACCTAAATGATTAAATCTAAATAAATGGGGATAAATGACCAGGATTCAGTAGTTTGGCTTCAGTGCCTGACCCCATTCAGACCAGGATGACTGCTGCTGGTCTAATGGGTTAGAATCTTTGGTAGACCATGCGCAAATAATCATTACCCACGCACTTCCGCTCAATGTGAGGAGCAAGGCGTGGGCATACTGCCAAGGATACACGATGCCAAGCACCTTGGACTTAATGGTCATCTGCGTCTACCTGGCCATCGGTGCAAGTATTTTTCTTATCGGTGCTTTGCTTAGGCCGTGGCTAGATGGTTTATGTCTAAGGATGCGTCTTCGCTTCGATGGTAGCGAGGTCTCTCGCAAATTTGCCCATATCAGCTGCGCATGTTTTATCGCCTATCTTCCCTTTACTGGCGCCAGCTGGCGCTCAGGTGTGGGAATCGGCGTGGCCATCGTCGTGTCGTTCTTGATCCTAATCAAATCACGGCGCCTATCAAAGCCCTTTAGCTATCTCTTCAATAACCGTGATGGTTCTGTGATTTTTGCTGTTGGGATTATTTTCATGTCGCTCGCTTACTTTGATAAGCCGCAGATTTTCTGTCTGTCTTTTTTAATTCTGGCGTTCGCTGATCCCGCCGCCGCTTTTACGGGCATGAGCTGCAAAAGCAGGCCGTTTTTAGGAAAATCGCGCGCGGGATTCTGTGCTCACTTTCTTGTGGCAGCTGCGGTAATCGTGGGTTTCTTGGTGCTGACTACAGAGTTTCCACTGCATTTAGTCGTGTTGATGGCAGTCTTTTTGGCGCTCGCTATCTCCTGTGTGGAGAGCCTGTCTAACCGGGGATTCGATAATTTAACGGTCCCACTTGCAAGCTCCGCTGGCATGAGCGGAATCATATATCTAATTGGATAAGTGTCGGTACGTGTGCGGAGCCTATGCCTCGCCTTAGGTAGACTTTGATCAGGTCTTCAACAGGCTTGCAATGGATCTCGTAGCGCTGCAAGATGCCGCGAGCCCTACTGCAGTCAACGCGGCCGCTGCTACTGAAATCAAAGGATTTATGCCTAAACCAGCAGCGGAAGGCCTGCGTCGTGGCACTGCGGTATTCTTTTCCATGGGCGACCAGTGAGCGCTCGTTAAGCATGACTTTGTACTCATCTTGGCTCACAAAGCGGATGTCGTAGCCGTAGGCGCGGATCATCTCGATAATTTCGCTGTAAGTGCGTTCATCGGGATTAGTTAAATGAAAGGTTTCGCCGAAGGCGCGATGCTTAAGAGCGAAAAATATCGATGCTTTGCTCACATAGTCGACCGGTGTCACGTCGAAGATGACCTCTGACGAGAACGCGACTCCCGTATCGATAACTGTTTTGAAAATATCATAAAATAATCCGCTTACATTAGTCTCGCCTTGGGGATAATGGCCGTGAGTGTTGTCGCCGAATATTTGTCCGGGACGCACAATCTGCCAGTTCAGGCCGCGCTCACCCGCTTGCCTAACTAAGGCTTCCGCTTCAAACTTACTTTGCTGGTAAGACATGAATGGAAATTCCTGACCTACATCGTAATCGTCTTCACGCAGCGTGAAGTCAGGGTCGAATGTTTTGTCGCCCATCACCGTAAAAGTCGAGACAAAGAGAAGTTCACGTCGCTCTGTCGCGAGCGTAAAATTGACCACTTCGTGCGTGCCCTTGACGTTGATGGCGCGGGCTGTGCTTAGTCTGCCGAAAAGATTGGTGTTGGCAGCACAATGAATCACCACTTCTGTCTCGGCAGCGAGTCGAAAAAAATCTTCCTTCTCAAGTCCGAATTGTGCCGCAGCGATGTCGCCAATCAAAGGTTGCACGCGGCACTTCAGATCATCGGCAAGCGTTAGGTCAGGATCGTAGACGCGCAGCATTTTCTCGAGACGACAAAAAGCGTCAGTAATTGAACTCGCGCGGACTAGACAGGTAATATTTACATCGGTATCACGCAGGAGGTCGGTCAGGATGCGGGCTCCGAGTACTCCCGTGGCACCGGTCAAAAAAACATTAGGTTCCGCCCTGCCTGATAGTCGCATGCAGCCGCCCTCGCCGTGATCGCCGGTGTCTGATTGTTCGACGTTCATTCTAACATTTTCGCAGCATGGACGGTGCTGGGTTCTGTTGTTCTTGTGTGTAGCGCTGTGTGATGTAGTCTTGTGATAGTTAAGCGTATGTTTTTTGTGTCGATTTGTGTGTTTTTTGGGATTATGTCCGAAGGCCCTTGGCCATAACGTGCTGGGTCAGCAAGGGGCTCAGGACTCTTTGCCAGAGAATTTCATAGTCAGAATTGGGGTAAATCTGGCCCCGTAAAATACTCTCGCAGCCCTTGTTGCCACGGCAGGCAGCGGACACCCTCAATGACCTGCGCGACTGGATCACGCGATAACAAAACGCATTCAGACGGCATATCGATAAGATTGCGTAGATCGAGCAGTGTCTCAATGTGTTCAGATTTAATTTCGGTTGAAGACTTTATTTCAATAAGCAGCAGCGGCTTTCCCGGTCTCTGTACTACGAGATCAATTTCCTTGTCGTCATAGGTCCTGAGGAAGTTTAGTTCAAACTGGTTGCCGCTGTAGCTAATCAGGCGCTTGCATTCTAGGATGACGAAGTGCTCGAACGCATTACCCCAACTATAGGTGCCGGCTTCTAGATCCAGCGTTAGGCTTCGCGCTAATGCCCTGGTGACGCCAGTGTCGAAAAAGTAAAACTTAGGAGCCATTCCTACTTTCTTGCGAACAGACGTGTGAAACGACTCCAGAAAAAATCCGATTAAAGTATCTTCGAGAACTTCAAAGTATTTCCGCACTGTCTTCTCGTCGACATGGACGTCTTTAGCAATTGCAGAAAAATTTACAATTTTGCCGTTGGACTGGGCAGCGACCTGGAGAAATTTCCGAAAAGGATCTAATGCGCGCACAGCTTGTTCTGCACGAATCTCCTCATTGATATAAGTCAAAGCATAGGTCTCTAGGGTCTTGCGCCGTGATGCTTCGGTCTTAAGTTGGCTAACTTTGGGGAGCGTGCCGTATTTAAGTGCAGAGTTTAGATCAAACTGTGGTCCCAGTTCAAAGCTGGTAAAGGGGAACAGCGAATAGGCTAGCGCTCGACCCGCAAGAAGATTAGCTGATCCAGCCTTTAGCTTTCGTGCGCTTGAGCCAGTTAAAACAAACTGTCTTTTTATTTTTTGGTCCGGAGCTTCAATCAGAGCATGTACGACATCCAGGAGTGACGGAACTTTTTGAATTTCATCGATCACGACGGTGTTCACCGACGATGGCAGCGCGTTTACTTCGCGAATCAGCCTTTCTGGGTCGCGGGCAAAACGGTCCTCGATACTTGGTAGCAAAAGGTCGATCCAATACGTTGCCGCGGGGTCATAGCATTCTCTTAGTAGCGTGCTCTTTCCGGTGGCCCGCGGGCCAAGAAGTAGGATGTTCTCGCCTAGCGGCAGATTTAAATGGCGAAAAATCATGACTCAACTCCGGAAATTCCGGGAATATCCGGAATCATATCTGCATCCATAATAATAAAAACAATGGGTTATGTCAATAAATCGCTTTTAGCTGCATTTTATTCTTTCTCCTTGAGCGACTCTCGTCCGGAAAAAAATCGCTGAACCACTGTTTGTGATGTGTCTAAGCAGAGTGCCGCTACTCATCCAAATATCCCTGTTCTATCGGTGGCTTAATTCAGAGGCGGTCGTTGTACCTCAGGATCTGGCTACGGCTGCCGATAGATGGCCGTAGGGGGTTGATTATGAAGGGTAGAAACGCACAAGTAGCCAGAATCTATAAAATCCTCACCATTCTAGAAGGTGCACCTCATGGGCTCACAGTGGCCGATCTGGTGAAGCATTTAGATGACCGCGGATTCGATGTCGGAAAGCGGACGGTCTACCGCGATTTGGATGCGCTGCGAGCAGCTGGATTCCCACTCGAAGAACGCGGCAAGTCGGACGATCAGGGTACGCGCTGGACTCTTGAGCGAGCTATGCGAGTGAATCATTACTTGGTCCTCAATGCGAGGGAGCTATTGTCTTTATATCTCGCACGCTCAGTTTTAATGCCTCTCAAAGAGACACCGTTTTATGAGGATTTGCTCTCCACGTTCCATAAGATTGAAGAAAAGCTGGGCAACAAAAGTCAGGTTTTTCTGCAGGAACTAAGGGAAGATTTGCATTTTGAACCAGGTCCTAGATGGGGCCTGGGACTTGACCCAGACACAGTAGATACAGTGCGAGCCGCCTGTACAGAGCGCCAAGTTTTGTCGGTAACCTACAACTCGGCGAACAGTGGTACCGTGGGGAAGCGGGAGCTGGGACCGCAGTTTTTGTATTTCGCCAAAGGGTCACTATACCTGATCGCAGAAGATCTAGGTGACCATGTCACGAAAACCTTCAGCTTAGCTCGCATGAGTGGGGCTGAAATGTTGGATGCGAAGTACGAGGGGGACATTGCCGACCCCGACACTTACTTTGGCTCAGCCTTCGGCATTTACCGAAGTGATCAGCCTGTAACTGTAAAACTAATGTTTACTTCGGTGGTCGCTCCATTTGTCAAAGAGAGGCGCTGGCACGATAGCCAGCGCGTCGTGGCGCGAGAGCACGGCCAGATCGAAATGAACTTGGAGGTAGGTCTGACTCCTGAACTAGTGCAATGGGTGCTAGGCTTCGGTGCCAATGTGCGGGTTCTGGAACCAGAGGCATTGAGGCATCGCATTAAATCTGCGGCCGAGGACGTTGTGGCCCAGTATGCAACGTCCAAGACTCAGGCTGCTGGATAGTCACCCAACATATTGTCATCCAAAAACTCGCACCTCGATTGTGGCTTAGTCTTCGCCACATGGGTGATTTGTGACACGTCACATAGGTGATCAAACACCATCAACCCTGCTACATCCAGGCCCCTCAATTACGCTCCGCCCACCGGACCTGCGAACGACGCGAATTTGCGTCTCGATGCGCTCTTTGAGGTCCGGCAAGTGCGAGATCACCCCTATCAGTTTGCCGTCGTGCTTTAGGCCGGCGAGGGCATCGAGGGCAGTCTCAAGAGTGTCTGGGTCCAAGGTGCCAAAGCCTTCGTCGAGGAACAGCGAATCGACCCTAGTCTTGTTGCTTGCCATCTGCGACAGGCCCAAAGCCAGAGCTAGGCTGACGAGGAAGCTTTCGCCACCCGATAGATTCCTCGTGGTGCGCACTTCACCAGCCTGATAACTGTCAATCACGCTAAAATCGAGGTCCTCTGACTTAGAACGGACGAGCACATAACGATCCGACATACCACTTAACTGACGATTAGCGTGCTGTACCAACCGCTCAAAGGTGAGGCCTTGGGCAAAATTTCGAAACTTCTTTCCGTCATTCGACCCGATCAGGAGGTGGAGATTATCCCAGCGTACTGTTTCGCGTCGGTGCGCTTCGATTTCGTTCAGCCGACCGGAGTGGTTTACTCTCGCTTCGTCGTTCTCTTTTAACTTTTGACCCAAAGCACCGATCTCTTGAGCCAGTTTGGTCAGGTCGGCCGAGAGGACATCTTTGCGAGCCAGTAATACTGTTGGAGTGTCTTCAGTCAGATGTCTCTCACGTTCACTGCGTAGTTTTTCCGTCCGGTCACGCATGTTGCCGTCGAGATCGGCTCGCTGATTGGCCAGTTTTGTTGCGGCCTCAAGCAACTCATTGCGAGTCGATTCGGGTAGTTTGGCCTGCAAATAATCATTCTCATCGCGGAATTCTTGCTTGCTAAGACCAATCGTAAATTGTTCCAGAGCTACCGCTATGGCGGCGGATCGAGTCATCAAAGTCTGAGATAGGGCTCCAATCTTGGTCTGTACTGTCTTGAGATCGTTGTCAGCGGCTCTGTGATCATTGTCCGCTGTCTTAAGGCCTAATTCGGCAGCATGAACAGCCCGGTTGATTAAGTCCTCCTCTACATCGGTAACTTTGTCGCCAAACAAATGCCGACGCTGGTCCGCGATCTTTTCTAACTCGGCGCGTAGTTCAGCCATCTCCCGCTCGGCTGCTTCGAGATCGATACCTATTTTAAGTACCTCTTGGTCCAGGTTAGCTAGCTGATTGGTGTCATGTTCGAGTTTTTTGTCGAGTGAGATTTTCTCTGCATTCCGGAGCTCACGCAGGTGCTTGCGTTCGTTGATCACGGAATGGACCGTTTTTACAGACCCAGGCTGGATAGGGGACATGCCGTATTTGATCAACTCGCCCTCGCAGATCTGCAAGGTATGCTGATAAGCCTGTTCTGCTGCTGTTTCCTCTGCCTGAGCAGCTTTCAAAGCAACAGCGGCTTGATCAACAGCGTGACGCATGGACTCAAGCTTTAGGCGACTCTCGGCTACAATATCGGCAAGACGCTGCGCATCTTCAGCGAGTGCTTTAACTTCAGCTTCGGCTTGCTCAGCCTGCACCAAGGTCGTCTCGGCTCGGCCCAGGTCTGTTTGAGTGTTTTCAATAAGGTGAGGCAGTGTCACAATATCAAAATCTGCGGGTAACGAGAGTCTTTCGCAGGTCTGCGTCACCGCAGTGGTGGCCTCTGCAAATGCTACCTGATTGTCATTCTCTCGCGCACTTAGCTGCTCTATCTCTTTGTCGAGTCTAGCAAGGCTGACAAGTAAGTCGGACGCCGCTTGGGTAGTCTTCTTCAGTAAATCTTTGGCCTGCTGCAGATCCTGTTCATTGTGGTCCAGAGTCGGTAGATTGCCCTGTGCAAAGGGGTGCTCGAGCGATCCACAGAGTGGACAGGACTCACCGTCCCTGAGTTGGTGCCGCGCATCCTCTAGCGACTGGATCTGGCGCTGCAGCATGAGATTTGCTTCCAGTGCCGTTATCAAGCGCTCAGTTTCTTTCATGCTCTGCTCATGAGCTGTCTTGAGCGTCACGTCAGTTAATCGCTGCTGCGCTAAATATCGCCGTCTCTCGCCTATGTCTGCGCGTGCGACTTCTGCTGCGCGCTGGGCCTTTATCGACTTATCAAGGTCGTGCAGCAAAGCCAATCGCTCACGGCTGGTCGCAGCTGATGTGCGCCACGTGCTTAAGTCCTTCCCGTTTAAGAGCGCACTTAAAGACTGCTTTTGAGTGATCATTTTTTGCTGATGCACAGCCAGCGCGTTTAGCTGACCTGCCATCAGGTTGACTTGAGTCTCATGCTCAGCCTTGGTTTTTTGAAGGTGCTGATTCCCATGGGGAATAGCGGACATTTTTTGTTTTAATATCTGCTGCTGCTCGTCAAGGGTCTTTAGCTGATATTGAAGGCCGGCGGCCTCCTGTATCAAAGATTCGTCGATCGAGGTCTCTTGCAGTTGCTTCGTCAATTCCTGCAGTTTCGACTGGACAGATGTGACCGAACTACGATGCTTATTCGCCTCATCTTTGGTGAGGCGCAGCTGATCTTTGAGTTGGGTGAGCCGCTGAGCGGTTTTCTTTATGGGAGCTTCCTTCTCGTTCGCCGTTAGATCGAGAGCGCGGACTTGCTGGAACAGCGGCTTTGCCTGAACTAAAGCAGAACGCTGCGCATCGACGCGTTCTGTCGCCACCTTAAGTGATTGGCTCAAAACAGCTACTTGCTGTGTTTTACTTGGCAGTGAAGCGTTTTCTGAATCCAATGCAATCTGGTCTCGTTTTTGTTCATTCTGCAATAGACACAGACTTTGATGTGCTCCTTCGAGCTCAAGGGCGCGTCTAGCGCGACTAAGTCGCTCATCTTGCGGCGCGAAGGATGCTTTGACAACCTGCCAAGCTATCGTCTCATCTTTAATTTTTTCTATGTCACGCTCGAGAGTCGCAATACTTTCGGTCCACTTGATTTGATCGGTAGTCTGTTCTAGGTGCTTTTGTTTTGTTGCGTGCTCTTGATTAATATCAGTAAGACTTGCCTGTAGTTGCTGTACCTCTCCCTCAGGCAGGAGTCGCATTCCCTGTAGCGTGGCCTCCAGCATTTTAAGCTGGTTAGTCGCGTCAGCGCGCCGTTTATGAATATGCACGGAAATTTGGCTATAAATCTCTGTTCCAGTGATTTGTTCGAGAATCGGTGAGCGTCGGTCCGGCGTTTCATTAAGGAACGCGGCGAATGCACCCTGCGCTAAAAGTATAGATCTAGTAAATTGCTCGTAGGTCATGCCCGTGAGATGTTGCACCAGCTTTTCTGCGTCTTTGAGCCCACTGGCTAAAATGTCACCGGTATCCACGTGAGACACTTCGTGCTTAGCGTCCTGTAGCTCACCCTCCGGTTTGTTGCGTGCCCTTCTTTGACTCCAGTGGCAGCAAAAAGTTCCGGATCCTGTCTCTACTGTCACTTCGGCAGAGCAATCGGCAGTGCCTCGTGTCATGATGTCGTTAAAGCTTTTGGATATCTTGTCTAGTCGTGGCGTACGTCGATACAGTGCGAGACACAAGGCATCAAGCACGGTTGTTTTACCAGCGCCTGTAGGGCCTGTAATGGCAAATAACCCACCGGAGGCATACTCGGGATGAGTTAAATCAATCTCCCACTCGCCAGCGAGTGAGTTAAGGTTTTTGAAGCGAAGCTTTAGGATACGCATACTATCAGGCCTTAATCGATCACGTTGATGTCAGTTAATGTGAGGCTGTCCCTTGCTTCACCAAAAGTATGTCGTAGCTCTTGTCGCTGTTCCTCCGGCACCTCGTTGGCACTAAGACAGCGTTCAAAGACATCTTCGATTTTTAAATCTTCCAGAGATTCCGTTTCATTAGTGTGGTCGATCATGACGGCACCGACGCGCAGGTTCTTGATACTCAAGACCTCGACCTGGCTGCCGCGGACCGTCGCTTCAACCTGGTCGCGCAGGTCTCCCACCACGTCTAGGCTGTCGTAGGTTACTTCCGTCCAGATTGATGCCTTGGTAGCGACTAGTTCAGATAGCTGCGATTTAATCGCCGCAAGATCTCCGCGGATTCGTTCTAAACGTTGAAATCTTGGAATTGGCAAGAGCTTAATAGTGCCCTCACGGCCGCTAAAATCGACAAGGACGACGCTTTTTTCCTGTTTATATTCGCCAAAACTCATCGGGATAGGGGAACCGCTATACCGGCGGAGTTCGTCACCGCCAACCTTCTGCGGAATATGAAGGTGCCCAAGCGCGACATAATCAAGCGTCGAAGGAAACATCGATGCTGAGACATGCGCTAGCGACCCAACATAAAGCTCGCGCACCCCATCCCCCTCCATGGTCTGACCTCCAGCAGTAAAGAGGTGTCCCATGGCCACGAGAGGGATTTGGTTGCCAAGCCTGCTGCGTTTTTCCTCGGCTACCTGTACCACTGCTGCGTAGTGATCTTGAATCCCCTGGATGAGTTTAGCTTGTTTATCGCTGTAACTTTCTCCAGCTTCCACCTTGCGAATATCGCGGTCGCGCAAATACGGAACGGCGCAGATGATCATTTCTGGACTACCGTCCTCTGCTCTCAGCAATACGATCTCATCGTCGATAGAATCGGTTGCGGCTGCCACAACATGGACGTCGAGCGCACGAAGTAATCTTTGTGGTGCCGCTAAAAGGGACGCAGAGTCGTGATTACCCGCGATTAGCACCACATGACGACAACGTGACTTCCCAACCTTTTGAAGAAAGTCATAATACAGCTGTAATGCCCGATGACTCGGAGCAGTGGTGTCAAAAATATCCCCCGCTATGAGGACGGCATCGATAGCCTCCGCCGCAATAGTGTCGATCATCCAGTCGAGAAACGCGGCGAATTCATCGTAGCGCCTCTTTTCCCCAAGAGTGCGGCCAAGGTGCCAATCTGACGAGTGTAATATGCGCAAGGGGGCGCTCCGTGATAGACGATTACTGGCGAAGGCCCCGAGTCTAGATCAGGGGCAGGCGGATGCCAAACAATTGTGGTGTGCCGTGTCGTTAGGTTGTCAGAAAGTGACCAACACTCGATTTTTTCAGTGATTTTTCAATAATAATTTGTGCTGATGCGCTGGCATTGCCAATGCCCTGCTCTTTGTTTTAGTTGGGTACTAAGTAGCCTTTTTGTGCTAAACAGATGCGAAGGTAGCGCCATTTCGAGGTGTTAGCTATGCCGCATTCGCGACGCAGGTTCTTCAAAATAGGTACGACTTTGGGTGGTATGCTGGCCCAAGGTGCTCGTGCCCTTTCGGATGTCCAAGTTCCCGGTCCTACATTTGAATTGCCGCGCAGTGAACTAGAAAAAATCGCTAGAACATTTACTTACGGCGTCGCGTCAGGTGATCCTCTACCAGATCGGGTGATCATCTGGACTAGAGTGAGCAGTGAAGCGTCAAGTGTCCCTGTGCGCTGGCAGGTGTCCCTCGATCCCGAGTTTTACAACGTCGTGGCTGAGGGGGGCGCGAGTGCGGAGGCAAGTCGTGATTACACGGTCAAGATTGATGCGGTGTTGCCGCTTCCCGATACTACGTATTATTATCGGTTTCGTGCACTAGATTGCTGGTCCATGATTGGGCGCACTCGCACCACTCCGATTGATAAGCAAAATATACGTCTGGCGATTGTAAGCTGTTCCAGTATTTGGTCGGGTTATTTTAACGCGTATGAAGTCTTGGCCAGGCGCAACGATATTAATGCCATCGTTCACCTAGGCGATTATGTCTACGACGTGCCCGATCCTGATGAATGCCGTAATCTACCGTCTGACGCTATCAATTCTAGCAATCCGAATAGTTTAGAGGCCATTCGTCAGCGCTATCGATATTATCGCAAAGATCCGTTCCTACGGCATGCGCATCAGCAGCATCCTTGGGTCGTGGTCTGGGATAATCACGACATCGAAAATAATGCCGGCAAAGCGGCAAGTATCCAAGCTTTCCACGAATGGATCCCGATTCGTTCGCCCGCTCCCGGAGACGAGAGTCGCATCTACCGCCGCCTTTCTTTTGGTGGGATGCTGGATTTAATCATGCTGGATACGCGGCATATTGGCCGTGATTCCATTAGCGGCACAACTGGCAAAAAATCTATACTAGGTGATGAACAGTTCGACTGGTTGTCGGATGAGTTGAGGAAATCAACGGCGCATTGGCGGATCATCGGGAATCAGGTCCTACTTGCATCCTGTAAGATTTTCGGTCGGCCAATTTCAGAAAAGCTTTGGGACGGATTCCCCGCCGATCGGGAGCGTGTACTCCGAACTTTGAGCGATTTGTCGATTACTAATACGCTCGTGGTGTCCGGTGACGCTCATTTTTCTTTTGCGGCTAATCTAGACATTGATCATAAACCAGTGGCAGTTGAGTTTTTACCGACGAGTGTCAACCGCGGTAATCTCGATGAGCAGGTAAAAAAATCATTTCAGGGGATTGCCGCACTCGGCTTTCACGCCGCGGTTAAAACCTTTAATCCGCACATTAGGTACTTCAATAGCACCGCGCACGGATACGGCATTGTAGACCTCCGCGACGAGGGGGCTAATCTTGAATTCTGGTACCTGCCGTACGTCGACATCACGCTCGATCAAACTATGGCATATGCAGCTTATGTTGGGAGTGGTGAGCAGCGAATTACCGCTCAGCATACGGAAGTATCGACTGGTCTAAGCTGCGGCGTGCCAGCGACTCGCGAACCTAAGCTTTACCAAAGCTCTATTGAGCTAGGTGGCTCTGGCGGAGCGTATTTTGACGATCTTGAGCATCTTGCGCTTACGGCAAGGCTGACTGGGCTCAAGCTTCGCTGCGGTGATCGTGTCGATGCGATTACGGCTTGCTACGCGGATGGTTCCAGCCTGACTCATGGGGGCCCGGGTGGCGAGGAAAAGGTGCTCCAGCTCCGTGACGACGAATATATCCGTCAGGTCCACATAGGCGCCGGCAGATTTCGTGGGATGGTGTCGGTGCACTACCTTAAATTTGTCACCAGCCACGGCCGTATCTTAGAAGGTGGGAAAAATTCCGGAAAAAACCTTAAGTTTGCGGCTGATTCCGGACGCCACATTTTGGGATTTCGCGGCCGAGGTGGTCAAGAGCTTGATAAAATCGGGCCAATATTTGCGCCCGATTTTGCCTAAGTCTCAAACCTTATCTAGGTCCTCAGCTTCCACTACGAATGCAGCCCAGAAATCAGCAAGCTTAGCGATCACGGCAATGCGTTTGTAAAGGCGCTTGAGGTCCGCGCTAATTTGTTTGTCACCGCCACCGAGCTGGAAGTGGTGTAGGGCGTGTTCGAAGTAAACATCATCAAACTCACCGCGATCGTCAAATTCCGCCAGCTTCTCATGAATTTTTTGTAGCTTGTCGGTATCGGCTTTGGCCTTGGTCTGTCTTGATGTCGTCTCTTTCTCAACGTATGCGTCATAAAGCTTTTTGAAGCCAGCTTGGACTTCTGACTCGGGAGCAAAGCTTTTCGATAAAGCCTCGCGGCCCTCCGTGGTGCTGAGCAGCAGCTCGTACATCTGATCGCCGAGTGCATCGTATTCGTCGAACACTTTGTCCGGAGTTTTGATAGCCTGGGCGTAGGTTAGGCTCGCGTTCTTGGTGCTTGATTTCTTAGACATCATGACTCCGTGTGTTGATATTATTCCGAACAAATCTGGCAATTTGTTGTGGGCATCGAATGGTCAGGCTGTGTTGCCTGCCGAGCTGGCAAAATTCAATTTTCTTCGACTAACACAAGCAGTGTTAAAGACCTACAGAATATCCATACGTCTGCACGTCATTCCTTATTTTATTATTTAATACAATGGTTTATAGTCGCGTACTAGGGGTGCAGCGTCCCCTTGCTCTCCGGGGGTTCGATCGCCATGCTGGGCCACTTCCTGTCGTTTTGCTTGCAGTTGTACCTGTCGCTCTGTGCCTCTCGTGCACAGGCCGCAGAGCAGCCCCACACCCTCGACAAGATCAAATCCACCCACACGATCTCGCTCGGCGTGCGTGACTCGTCCGGAGCCTTGTCTTTTACCACCGGCAACGGCAACTACGATGGCTACCATGTGGAAATTTGCCGCCTGATAGCTGCCGATATTCAAAAGCAACTCGGCCTCAGGTCCCTGAAGATCAAATACGTCCCCCTTACCTCGCAGAATCGGATCCCTCTGATCCAAAATGGGACTGCCGATCTGGATTGTGGCTCCACCACGAACTCTGCGGCGCGGCAGCGTGACGTTGCCTTTGCTAATACCCTCTTTGTGGAAGAGGTGCGCATCGCGGTCAAAGCTAATTCAGGAATCCAGTCTATTTCCGACCTAAACGGGAAAAAAGTGGTCTCAACCACCGGCACGACTGCGGTGCAGCTGCTGCGACAAGCGGGGCGGGGACATGGGCTGCAGTTTGAGGCCGTGTTTGGCAAGGATCACGCCGACAGCTTCTTGCTGCTAGAATCGGGGCGGGCGGATGCCTTTGTCATGGATGCTTCAATTCTATCCGGTAATATTGCAAATGCGAAAATCCCAAGCGACTTCCGGATTGTGGGTGATCCACTCAGTATTGAGCCTATAGGCATCATGATGCGCCGAGATGACCCGGCCTTTAAGTCTGCGGTTAATGCCGCGATTGCTGGCTTAATCGCTGCCGGAAGAATGCCGAAATTGTGGGATAAATGGTTCTTGCAGCCGATCCCACCGAGTGGACGAGTGATCGGACTGCCACTCTCTGAGAATACGAAAGCAGCATGGGCAAACCCTAATGATAAACCCGCAGAGGATTACCGAGGGGTCAAACCGGCTGCAGAATCTGCGGAAAACAGTAGGGGCTTAGATTGGCAAGTCTTCTGCAAAAGTACGTTAACAGGCAAGCGTGTCGATCACTGCTTTGCTTTCGATCAAGCGAGGTCCAAAGACCCAACATACCTGACTTGGCTGCTCAATGCATGGAAGTGGACGTTAGTGGTATCTAGTCTCGCGCTGGTCATAGCTCTGTCTCTGGGACTCACAGTTGGGGCGCTGCGGACTGTTCCTGGGATCCCCGTAACTAAACGGGTTTTGGCAGCAGGTGTGGAGCTGTTTCGTAATATTCCCATCTTGGTTCAGGTATTTATCTGGTATTACGTGCTACCTATATTCCTTCCTTTTTTAAAAGCTTTTCCTTCTTACATAGTGGTAGCCGTGGCGCTCGGACTTTTTACGGCAGCAAGACTTGCTGAACAAATGCGTGCTGGTATTCTGGCTCTGCCGCGTGGACAGATTCAGGCGGCTAAAGCACTCGGACTCTCGACGCTCCAAAGCTACCGCTATGTCATCATGCCCGTGGCTCTGCGGATCATCATCCCGCCATTAACTTCCGAATCGATGAATATCGTCAAAAACTCAGCCATAGCCTTCGTAGTCTCCGTGCCAGAACTAACGATGTTCGCTATGCAAGCTCAGGAAGAAACGGCGCGCGGTGTTGAAATCTATGCTGCCGTCACCTTCGTTTATGCCCTGACTGCGCTGACTATTAATAGAGCGCTAGGTTGGATCGAACGCCATACGCAGATACCAGGACCTTCGTCAGGCAATTCAGCGACGCAGGGAGCTGTATGAATCTCGATTTTAGTTTTTACAACTGGGCCATAGTGTCTGATTACCTGCTTAAGGGTTTTATATTTAGCTTGAAGCTAACGGGCAGCACGACCGTATTCGGTATCCTGATTGGGACACTTTTAGCGTTGGCCAAGTTGAGTAAACATGCCTGGCTCTCGCGTCCAGCAATTTTATATATCAACTTGATGCGTGCCATACCGTTAGTCATGCTGATTTTGTGGTTTTATCTATTAGTACCGTTGATGCTTGGGCGGCCTATAGGCGCCGAGCCATCCGCTTACATAACGTTCACTGCCTTCGAAGCGGCCTTTTTTGCCGAGATCATTCGCTCAGGGATTCAGGCACTGCCGCCCGGTCAGTCCATGGCGGGATTGGCGCTCGGTATGAGTCCATTGCAGACTATGCGTCTTATTGTTTTGCCGCAGGCACTGCGTCACATGATTCCGGTGCTTTTAACGCAGGTGATCATTCTTTTTCAGGACACGTCACTCGTCTATGCAATCGGTGCATATGATTTGCTTAAAGGCTTCGAGACCTTAGGGAAGAATTTTGGTCGCCCGGTAGAGGCCTATTTGTTAGCTGCGGCAGTCTATTTTCTGGTTTGTTTTTTGCTTGCCCGCTGTATTTTGTTCGTCAAGTTACGACTTAGCGTAAAGGGCCTCGCCCATGATTAAGATCCAGAATGTGTCCAAATGGTACGGTTCTTTTCAGGTCTTACGCCACTGCTCAACTAGCGTTGCTAAGGGTGACGTAGTCGTAGTGTGCGGTCCCTCTGGATCCGGTAAATCAACGCTTATCAAGACGATCAATGCGCTAGAACCCTTTCAGGAGGGCGAAATCTGGGTCGAGGGAACGGCTGTCCATGATCCAAAGACGGATTTGCCACGACTGCGCGCCCGGGTCGGGATGGTGTTTCAGAACTTCGAGTTGTTCCCACATTTATCGGTGACAGAAAATTTAACTCTCGCACAAATTAAGGTCCTGCATCGCTCCAAAGACGACGCGGTGCGTAAAGGTCTTAGTTATCTCGAGCGTGTTGGTCTCTCTGCTCACAAGGACAAATATCCAGCGCAACTGTCCGGTGGACAACAGCAACGGGTAGCGATTGCCCGCGCACTTTGCATGGATCCCGTGGTCATGCTTTTTGACGAACCGACGTCAGCTCTCGATCCGGAGATGGTGGGAGAGGTGTTGGACGTGATGACTACGTTGGCGGCGGAAGGCATGACGATGCTATGCGTGACGCACGAAATGGGTTTTGCGCGTCGTGTAAGTAACCGCGTAATATTTATGGATCAAGGGTCTATCGTCGAGGATTGCACTAAGGATGATTTTTTTGGTGCCGAGCAGTCACGCTCACCGCGGGCGCAGGATTTTTTAGCCAAGATCTTGAGCCACTGAGGTCGCGTTTAGAGGCGGCCGCAGAAATATTACTGTAATGATCAACCGAAGATACGTGCTTTGTGCAGCCAAGCGCGTCTGGCTGGTGTCAGAGACCTAGACTTTCAACAATGGTTATGCTGCCTTGACGCTACTTTGGTAGTGTGGGAAGTAAGCAATGTAGATGTTGGGTTGATGAGTGAACTGTGCCTACTATAAACGAAGGCGGTGGTGTTTGAGCGTGTGGACACGGCAGGGTAGGGGGAAGTCACTTCGTCGTTTGGCATCGTCAGTGGATACGAGCGAGCCTGTCGTTTTGCAGTTGCTCCGTAAGTTTTCATTGATGCTCTTTTTGTTCTTCTGCATTTGCGCCACATCGGCATCAGCACGCGGCCATCGAAAAAGAATAGTCGTAGCGAGTAAGACATTCACCGAGGCTGTGATTCTTGGTGACGTGTTGACAGAGTTAGTACGCGCCAACGGAGCCCCGGCTAACCATTCCCAAAGTCTCGGTGACAGCCCCATTTTGTGGAAGGCACTACTTGCGGGAGAGATCGACGCCTATGGTGACTATACGGGCACCATCGTAAAAGACACCCTAGGAGTTACTGATGATCCGGGTAATTTTGACCTTGCCGCTGCTCTTGCTCCTTACGGAGTCGGGGTCTCAAAGTCGCTTGGATTTAGTAACACCTACATCATTGGCATGCTTGCGGCTCGGGCTACTGACCTCGGCATCCGTCGTATTTCGGACTTAGCTGATCATAAGAACCTTAAATTTGGCTTCGGCAATGATTTTGTCGATCGGATGGACGGATGGCCTTTAATTCGCGATCGCTATCATCTGCCGCAAAAAAAGGTATCCGTCATGGAGCATCAGATTACTTACCGGGCATTGGCTTCCGGAGCAATCGATGCAACGAATCTCTACAGTACAGATGCAGAGATTCAGGCCTACGATATCCTGTGGCTCGAGGACGATCTCAAGGTTTTTCCCACCTACGAAGCTGTTTATCTCTACCGTCTCGATAGTGCCAAGAAGTTCCCGGCACTGCCCAAGGCGCTTAGTCAATTGGAAGGTAAAGTCACCGAGGCAAAGATGGTGGCGATGAACGCTGCCGTCAAGATTCAGAAAAAGAGCGAGGGCGATGTGGCGCAGGATTTCCTGGCGTCGCTTGGGTTAGTCACCCCTAACAGTGAGCAACATAGCCGACTGCAAGAGGCTTTGGATACGGTTGGTGAAGACACAAGAAGGCATCTACTTCTTGTTTTCTTTCCGTTGGTTCTCAATATTCTGGTCGCCATTCCTCTAGGTGTTGTGGCCGCGCGTTATCGGCGGGTCGGCAATCTATTGCTCGGCATCGTTGGTGTGGCCCAAACCATCCCTTCTTTGGCTCTGTTGGTGTGTTTAATTCCGATACTCGGCGTTGGGTACCCTCCTGCGCTGGCGGCGCTGTTTATCTATGGCACCCTGCCTATCATGAAGAATACGTATGAGGGCCTAACAGGTATCACGCCGTCATTGCTCGAATCTGCCGAGGCACTTGGACTTTCCTCTTGGCGTCGGCTTTGGGTCGTCGAACTGCCGTTGGCATCACCGATGATTATTGCAGGTGTTAAAATTGCTGCAATTTTGAACGTCGGCACCGCTACGATCGGGGCGATCATTGGGGCAGGCGGATACGGCGAGCCAATTCTCGAAGGCGTGCGTCACGACGATATGGCGATTATTCTAACTGGAGCAATTCCAGCCGCAGCGATGGCAATTGGTATACAATATGTGTTCGGGTGGTTCGAGAAGTGGTTCATACCGCGCGGACTTAGGCTCAAGACCGTTGACTGAGTCAGTAGACTGACTCGGTGGACTGAGCCAGTGGTCTCAGTTCATGGGAGAACGTTGTAAACTAACTAGACATGCACATCCCTTAGCCGAATCAAGTTTCGGAGTGGGTGTGAGGGTGAAATTAAAACCATAGTCATATCAGTGGGTTATAGAATCGCTTTGGCATCCGTACCCCGCAAACGGCCTGAAAAAAGTTGGCACGATTTCTGCCTCTCCTTAATCAAAGACCGCCACTAGTCGTGGCAACAAAGAGGGCTGGATATGAAAAGCGTTTTGATGGCGACTGGTCTGTTGATGATGAGCGGCACCCTGTTGGGCTGTGTGGCAACAAATCGTTCAGGCAATAAGCTCGCAACCATTACGGTCGCGGCTCTTGAAGGTGAAGATTACGACAGGATTAAACTGTCCGTAACTAAGCCTGACGTGGATAAGCCCGTAGTGAGTCAAGAAGTGCCGAAAGGGCCAGCGATGATCGCTATCACGCTGAAACCAGATACCTACGTCTTTGCTTTGACCTACTTCAAAGGTGATCAGCAGACGCTTAGCACGAGTTTCTGTAGTGAAGGCGATCTGAGTAATCAAAAGCAGACAGTAAAATCCGGAGTCAATCAGTTAAAAGTTTTGGTCTGTACGAAGGAAGGGAAGCCAATCGACGACGCTTCGGTTGAGATTACCCCGATTAAGAAGACATCAGCAGCAGCCGAATCCGCAGCGGCCGCACCGGCATTCTCTCCATCGGCTGAACGCGGCCTAAGTTTGTACAAAGTTCAGTGCGCTGCTTGTCACGGCGATGCTGGCCAAGGCACGCCATCAGGCAGTGCGCTCGGTAAAACATGTAGTTCGTGCTCTTCCCCAGAAGCATTCGTTAAAGTCACTGTTGAGACTATGCCTCTGGCTAATCCTGGTTCCTGTGATCAAAAATGTGCGACTGATATCGCCGCTTATGCCTTAACCAAATTTCGGTAATAAATAATGCGCGCTCCTTTGACAATAACCTGGCTTTTGCTGATCGGCTCCATCGGTGCCGCGTCATGTCAGACCGCCAAACGCAAAGGCGGGCGAGGCGCAGGGTCGAAGCTTGCAACAGTGAGCGTCAAAGAGATCAGCACGGAAGATTACGACCGCATGGAGCTCCGCGCTTGGCCGGCGGGTGAGTCTAAAGAAGTCGGTAACTTGTTCCAAATAACGCGCGGTCAAGGCGTTATCGAAGTGCAGGTGCAGCCGCAACGTACCAGTTTTCAGCTAGAATATTTTAAAAACGATCAACTAGTGCTGAGTAGCACGGGCTGCGGAGAGGATCACACCTTTGATCTGAAACCAGGCCCAAATCTAGTGACTATTTATGTTTGCGATGCTGGCGGTGGGCGTTTCCCACCCCTTGATTTGTCCTGCGATAAAGACAGTCCCCTATATGGGCCACGCATCCTTCGTCTTTTAACTGCGCGCGAATATCAACGGACGATCACTAGCCTTACAGGCATCACGACAGACGTCGTGAGTGACTTCCCGAAGGAGCTGCGCAGTCACGGTTTCGATAATCAAGAGGCCAATGGCTTAGTAACGGATGCTCATGCTGAAGCCCATTATAGGGCTGCTAAAGTTGTCTCCAGCACCATGATCAAAAAACTATCCAGCTTTGTGGCGTGTGCGCAGCGCGATGCCAGTTGCGCCGGAGAGTTCATCCGTAGTTTCGGCAAAAAAGCATGGCGTGGTCCGCTTAATCAAGAAGAGTCGGCGAAGTTGTTGACCCTCTTTCAAGGCGGAGCCAATTTTGATGACGGACTGGAGCGCGTGATTCAGGGTTTACTGATGGCGCCGCGTTTTCTTTATCGTTTCGAACTTGGTGAGCTAAAAGGCTCTTATTACGAGCTGAGCTCTTGGGAGATGGCTCAGGCCCTATCCTATATGTTCTGGGGGATGCCACCTGATGATCAGTTGATGGCCTTGGCAGATGCCGGCAAACTGACGGATAAAGCGACTATTGCTGCTGAAGCTAAGCGGCTTTGGAAAGATGCGAAAGCCAAAGAAAACCTAAATTATTTCACATCGTCTTGGCTCGGCACCGAGAGTGTGCTCGGCGTTAATAAAGATGCCATTCTCTTCCCGGCCTTCGACAGCTCACTGCGCCGCAAAG
Organism: uncultured Pseudomonadota bacterium; assembly: GCA_903915625.1. GTDB lineage: Bacteria > Bdellovibrionota_B > Oligoflexia > Oligoflexales > CAIYRB01 > CAIYRB01. The sequence goes on from CAIWTN010000208.1 coordinate 26,871, forward strand.
CTTACAATGAGACCAATGATTTTTTTACCCACGTAGTGACTGACAAAAATGGCTCATTCGCCGATCTTTTTCAGTCCGAATACACCATCGGTGACGGTGCGCTTAGCTCACTTTATGATGGCGTGCCTACGGGTGATTTTATCCGCTACCGCTCACCAGAGCGTCGCGGCCTACTAGGTCACGCTAGTATCCTAGCGACGTATGCAGGAAATGATAACTCCGAGCCAATAAAACGGGGCGTTTTTGTACTAGAGCGCCTTCTTTGCCAAGCGGTACCGCCTCCGCCACCCTCGCTTAAAATTACGCCGCCGCCGCGTGATCCAAATGCATCTGTACGGGAGCGTTTTGCCAGTCATTCGACAAACCCATCTTGTGCCATTTGTCACACTCGGATCGATGGCATTGGGTTTGGTATGGAGGACATGGATGCTATCGGGCGATTTAAACAGAGTGACGCTGGTCGACCTGTTGACGCGAGAGGTATCGTGTTCGGTCCCGGCGGCGAGAAGTACACGTTTGAAGGTACTGCCGCACTTGGTAGATTTTTAGCCACAAGTGCTCAAGCCGAAAGCTGCATGAGCAAACAGGTTTATAGATTTGCAGCCGGGCAGGATAACGACAAAAGGATCGCCTGTGCTGTTCGTGACTTGGATTCTGCATTTGTCAGCGGTGGTAAACGCGTGTCGACGATATTCCTGCAAGTGCCAACTCTAGATGCATTCAGGCGACGCCAGCCGTAAACAGGGCGACGTAAACAGGGAGAGTAGCTATGGGCTCCATTTCACGCCGAGGACTATTGCGCTACGCAGGCATGACCTGCCTAGCGATTCCTTTGATGCGCACCCTGCTCGAAGAAGAAGCCTACGCCGCAACTCCAGTCCGAGCCCTTTTCGTTTATTATCCAGATGGCAATATCGCTCAGCGCTTTTTCCCGGATGGCAACGGAGCCCTGCCTGATATCACTGCACCACTCAATAGTCTACGCTCTGATATCAATTTGATTCGTGGTCTCGTTTACCGCCTCGGCGGTAGCCATGAGGCCGGAGCTGGATTTTGTCTAACCGGCACTGCCAGTGACAACCAAAGGTATTCGATCGATAATTTCCTGGGTGATAGTCTAGGTGGTAACTACCGGCAGAAGAGTCTCTCTCTTGGTGTTGGCGCCAACTTTGAGACCGATCCAAGTAAACAAATTTCTTTTTTATCATCCGGCGCGCGAGCAGCTATTCAAGATAATCCAAAGCGCGCTTTCTATGACCTCTTCAATGCAGGAGGCCTGGAAGACCGCGCCGATCTGATGTCGGAAAAGCGCAGCGTGCTAGATTATGCGCGTGGTGAAATTCAGGGCCTGAGATACCGTCTGGGTACCACAGAACAGGCAAAACTTGCGGTTCATCTTGAGGCTCTGCGCGAGCTTGAAAGAAGGGCGGCTCAGGGATCAACCGGTGGGGTCTGTAAGAGTTCGGTAGATTGGCGTGGTCTCTCGATACCTGATCAAGAGCAGGGTTATCCAAAGTCCTTCGAGAGAAATGAAGTGTTTGGCCAGGTGGGTCGCGTCATGATGGATATCATGGTGCAGGCTTTGGCTTGCGGTATCACTCCGGTGGGACTGCTGCAGTGGTCTCATGCCGTCAGTCCTACTACCTTAAATTTTGCGGGCGGACCGAATATAAGCCGTGGCCGTCATCACGATCTTTCACACTACGGCGGTGATATTAACGGTGTGTACGGCAATGATTTTGCCGCCTGCCAACGCTGGTACATGGAGCAACTTGCCTATTTGTTGAATCAAATGAAGGGCGTCTCCCTTGGCGATAAAAATTTGCTCGATGCCAGCCTGGTTCTGGCGACCACGGAACTTGGCGATTCCAACGCTCATGACTTCAATGACATCGCTTGCGTGGTGGCAGGTAAAGCAGGTGGCAGCCTAAAAACGGGCCAGTCCCTGCAGTTGCAGAACAAGTCTTATAATCATTTGTTGGTCAGTTTGATCCAGGCGGCTGGCATCAACAACCCAACTTTTGGTGATCCAAATTTGGGTACCGGTCCGATCGCCGAGTTAATGGGCCGCTAAACGACTGATTTTGCTTGATAATTTTCGTATTTCACCGTTACTCAAGGGACTGAGTCGGTAGTGAAAACATATTTTGATTTCGCCTCGCCGATGCTATTTACGTAGCAAATAATGGCATCAGGGCGTCGCGCCGTCTGCGCGGCCTCACAGAGGGAGACTAATATGGCCACGGATAGCCTGACAAAACCACTTGCCGCTTATGTGCATTCACGCCGCGTCGGCTCCTTGCTGTTTATTGCCGGCCAAGGGTCACGCGATCCCGAGACTAATGGTTACGCCGGTATTACTCGCGACGCCGCTGGCCGCGTCGCGAGTCACGATATTGAAGCGCAGGCAGCTGCTGTGTTGACCAATATAGAGCGCGTGCTCCATAGCCAAGGCCTAGACCGCAGTCATCTCGTCGATGTGACAGTGTTCCTGACCAATATGGATGAGTTTCCACAAATGAATGCTGTGTGGAATCGCTATTTCAGCGAATCAGCAGCGCCGACGCGCACCACGGTCGCGGTCACCCGTTTACCAGGTGACAATTTTATTGAAATGAAAGCGATCGCAGCTTTCCCAAGTTGAGGTGTCTATGCTGACTCAGCACAAAGTGCATGAATTAGTGCCGGAGAAAAAGGGTCACTTCATCAACGGTGCTTACACGCAACCTCGTGCGGGCGAGACCTTTGCCAATTTAGCCCCGGCCTACGACACGTCTTTGGGGGATGTGGCCCTGGGTAGCCGCGACGATATTGGTAGTGCTGCAGAGGCAGCGGCAGCCGCACTGAACGGTCCGTGGGGCAAGAGTACGCCTGGCGAGCGTGCACGCGTGCTGAGGCGGATCGCGGAACTTTTAAATGAACACCGTCCTGCCTTTGCTCGCTTGGAATCTTTGGATAGCGGTAAGCCCTACAGCGAGACTTTGGACGGTGATATTGCACGGTCCGTTGCCAATTTTCAGTTCTTTGCCGACTTGTGTGCGCATCAAACCAATGCCACTTACTTCGGTGAAGACGGGACGCAGCATACCTCGCTGCGCGAGCCACTTGGCATCGTCGGCCTGATCACGCCGTGGAATTTACCACTCTATTTGGCGACGTGGAAGTTGGCGCCCGCTCTAGCTCAAGGCAACACGATTATCTTGAAGCCAGCAGAATTGACGCCTTTAACCGCGATGGCCATGGGTCATATTTTCAATGCGGCTGGCTTGCCTCCGGGTGTGGTCAATATTGTTCAGGGATTCGGCGGCGGTGGCGCCGGCGAGGCCCTGGTGACGCATCCCGATGTTAAGGCGATTTCCTTCACCGGCGAAACGACCACTGGTGAGGCCATCATGCGGGCTTCTGCCCCCATGCTGAAAAAGCTGTCTTTTGAGCTCGGTGGTAAGGGTGCGACGGTGATTTTCCCAGATGCCGATCTTGATGTTGCGGCGGCAACAGCCGCACGTGCGGCATTCCGCAATCAAGGTCAAATCTGTCTGGCGGGATCACGTTTACTCGTCCATCGCGACGTGGCTGCTGCCGTGATTGATAAAGTTAAGGCAGCTATGCGAGCCATCAAAGTCGGCGATCCACTTGATCCAACGACAACCATGGGATCGCTGGTATCTCGTGAGCATCGCGACCGCGTGGCTGGTTTTGTCGACTACGCTCGCACCTGCCCGGGTGTTGAGATTCTTGTTGGTGGTCAGATCCCGCAGGATCACCCGCGTGGTGCTTATTTTGAGCCCACTCTGATTACTGGCGTCGACCAAAGCTCACGCTTGATTCAAGAAGAGGTCTTTGGGCCAGTGCTGACGGTGCAGATCTTTGGTGACGAGGACGAGGCGATCTCGCTCGTAAACGGCACTCAGTATGGTCTGTCGTGCTCTGTGTTCACTAAGGACATTGACCGGGCACAGCGCTTCGCCCGCCGGGTGCGGATGGGGCTAGTCTGGATCAACACCTGGTTCGCGCGCGATTTACATTCCGCTTTTGGTGGTATGAAACGCAGCGGCATCGGCCGTGAGGGTGGGCAGTATAGTTTGGATTTCTTTAGTGAGTTTAAAACGATTTCGATGGCAATGAAGGCTTAATTCATAGGCTATTGATGGAGGCCGATAGATGACTGCGACGCTCATAAAACGCAATGCCCTGGTCTGTGCGGCTTCGCAAGGGCTTGGACTTGCAACTGCTAAAGCACTCGCTGCTAGCGGGATGGACCTTTGTATTTGTGCACGCAATGAAGAACGTTTGCGAGCAGTGGCTGCTTCGCTCAGCACTGAGTATGGTGTCAAGGTCCATGCGATTGCTCTAGACCTGGCGCTGCCTGAGTCGTCGGAACGTTTGGCGCGCGAGGCTACACGCCTGCTCGGCCACGTCGATGTTTTGGTCAACAACGTCGGTGGTCCGCCACCGTCGGCGGCGGCCCAAACCACGGCATCTGCGTGGAAACAAGGATTTGAGCAGGTATTTCTTAGCTCGACCCTGTTAACGACCGCCTTGCTGCCGGCTATGCGCGAGCGCAAATTTGGTCGGATCATCACCATTACCTCGATCAGCGTACTCGAGCCGATTGAGAATCTGGTTGTGTCTACAGCAATGCGTCTGGCTGTTACCGGCTTCACCAAGACCCTGGCTGTTGAAGTGGCCAAAGATGGTGTCACCGCTAATACCGTCCTTCCAGGTATCATTCATACGCAGCGAATCGAGTCGCTACGTCGTGCTAAGGCAGAACGTGAAGGCACTACGCTGGAGCAGGAAATGGCGCGCAGCGAAGCCGCCATTCCGGTGGGGCGCATGGGTCGTCCGGAAGAGCTGGCGGCATTGGTTTCTTTTCTCGCATCGGAAGCGGCAAGCTATATCACTGGTGTTCATATTCCAGTAGATGGTGGTTTGCGGCGCGGATTCTAACTGTCGGATGTTTTACTGATCTGAGCTGATGGCTTCCTGGCGCTGCCTAGGTGACGTTATGTTTTGTTAGTCCGAGATTTTACGGGAATAAAACACTTGGGCTTATGGAAGTCATCTTCTCCATCGCATCTATCATGTAGGGTAAATTGCCATCCATTTTTAGTTGGTCATCTGTCGACAGTAGGGGCCTGATTTTTTCAGCCATTAAACGTATGTTATCCATGCTTTTTTTAGCCGAAAAATCTGCTACTAGCCTAGCGTAATCAGCTGCCAGCCCAACATTTAACTTAGGTGAATTTGCAAACGTTTTAGCTAATCGGTGCGTCGTGTAGGCGGTCGTCGGGGGCCATTTTAGGATCTGATCCATGCCGTAAGGTATAAATTGCCAGAGCTGCGTCGCTGGGCTGAAGTAAATATAATAGTTATTGCGGTTGCTGGTTGCTCCGTCGCCATGTGCAAGTAGATGTTCCATTAAATAATATTGGCGGAATTTCTTAAGATCGACAAACGCTGCAATTGCCGATACGTCTGCATCTGTCAGTTGTTTGGGATCTTTATCGAGAGCCTGGGTGAAGTTTTTATAAACTGACGTCGAGAAATTTTTCCTCAATTCACTTTGATCTGGGAATTTGACATCGAAAACCGTAGCGCTCTCTGCATCACTATAGAAATCGGCGTGGCGTCCCGTCATATTGCCGGTCCAATCCCCTTCAGCCATGATCCCTTTGCCTTCGGAACCAGGGAAGGCGTGGCGGACAAAGTTTTCATCGAGCGGCTCTACGTTAACATAGAGGCCAACGTAGGTGTTATTTACACACACTTTGGTGAAATTACAGCGCGGAGCTGGATAGCCTAGTCCTCTCATTGTTTGATAGCCGAAACACTGTCTGATGTAGGATTTGTCCTGAACCACATTATTCAGCACAAGTGATTCGGCTGCCTCGATTTCAAATGCACGATCGGTAAATAATGAGCTTCGTCCGTCACTCTTGTCTTTTTCTATTTTTAGGCCGGGTTTGACCTTACTCAAGGATCCGCAGATGCTTTTTTTCTTAAGTTTAACCGCCCCGATGAGAAGTCCATCGAGAATCAGGGAGCCTTTGAATTTTGAGTAAGAAAATGTGGGATCAATCGTGCAGGTTTTCGGTGGTTCCTGGTTACGGAGGGTCTCCCAATCGGCAACGTTCATATCGATGCTAATACTATGAACTTCACCGTTGACGTATAGGCTCTTAGCTATTTTTTCTGCTTCAATGTCACCGCTGACTATGGGTTGCTGGCAGGGATTTGCCGTCGTATCAACCGCGGCGACTTTAGATGTAATTGAGCCTGATTTATGTCCAGACGTTTTACAATTCGTGACCAACGTAGCTGTGCACATCAGTAAAAACATCGAACCGACGGTGGTGATGCCGCGATAGTCTGCCGATCGGTAGTTGCAGTGCCGCAATTCACGCTCAGACAGAAAAGGCATCTATGTTTCCTTTCGGCGCAAAGAACTGTTGATATCTGATTAAATGATATCATTAGTTCCGTGTTTGCCGTAGGTCCACTAGCAACTAAATTGAATCACCGCCGCCCCAGTGCCGTGTATGGCTCCATACTGCAAGCATGTAGCACCTTGCTTTTCGCGGGCGGCACCGATGCCGCGAAGAAATGCCAAGGCTTTAAAGCCCACTTCGGCGCGGCATGTCTTGGCATAAGTAGGTACGAGCAGATCAGCCGCTCCGAAGGAGCCGCTCGACATTAGAGCGATGATGCGCTGATTCCACTCGTCATCTTCGGGACTAGAGATGTGGTCTTCCCTCGGGTCGATATCGGTGGGAAAGTAGTTTCCTGAAAGTGACGATACAGCAATCACTGCGGTTGGGGCGGTGTCTGCAGCTATTGCGTCAGCCAAGCTCTGGCCAAATTTCACCGTGTCTTCGTAGCCTGCATAGAGCCAGGATGAGATCATGCCTGTGGCGATGCCGTGGCGATTGATTAGACGATTAGCGACGATGGTTCCGGTGTCGATTGGAAATCCTTCGTAGTTAATCGCCTGAGTGCGAAAGCCAGCCGCAGTTGCTGCGGCAGACATTTGTTCGGCGAATGCAGAGTCTACTTTGAAGGAAAAAGGTATCTCGCCCAACTGATGCCAACTTGCATCGACATGCACGCCGGAAATCGTTGGTTGTGCTTGCACCATAGTCCCAAGCACCGACAGCCACTGGGTGCTGTAGTATAGAATTCGTTTTACACCCTTTGCTTCTAGAGTGTCGCCAATATGGGCCATGGCTCTGGCGAGAGCATCGTGTCCGGACCCAGGCGCGGGGTTCAACAGGTGCGGTAGTCCTGGGACGAGGGCGGCAAAAGTTAGTGTCATAGCTGTGTACTCCCAGTTCCCCTAGAGTGCATCTCGGTAAGGTCCCACTCCATGACGGCGTTACCCGTACCAATCACGTTGCCGTAACCATGGAGCTTGGCTGGCAGCTGCGGAAATTCCATGGCACTTAGCATCCACATCAAGCTGCCGGCCTTTACTTCGGCGACGGCTTCTTCCATAAAATCAGGCAATATATTCATGAGTTCAAATATCTTGCCGGCACGGAGCAGATTAATCACGCGCACGTCCCACTCATATTGAGCGTGGCTGAATACATGCTCGCGGCTCATATCTTCAGGCAAAGCTGGATTCGGTTCGGCACTAAAATGTAGGTGCGACAGCGAATTACTTGCCGCTAAAACAGCACGCTTACCACTCTTTTGGATAGCGATTCGCGTGGCTTCGCCCAACTTGATCATTTCGTCTTGAGCGGTCTTTGGGTCGTGAAAGTACGGGCTATTGTTGGCACTGATTCCGACCATGGGGATGTCCCAATCTGGATTCATCATGTGAAGAGACGTGATCGTCCCGTAGTCGACCCGAAATGCCGGATTGGCCATTGGCTTTGATGTAAGTCCGAGAGCTCTTGCTTCTTCGCTGATGCTTTCGGCCAGGTCTACATCGACCTGCAGATCAAATTTGTAGCGAAACAGATGCGGGAAAATTGGATCAACCGATAAGCCCTGTAACTTTGGCACGGCGAGCACATCGTGACCTACAGTGGTCTGCCAGTGCGGAGAATGCACGATGATGACGTCTGGCCGCTGAGCTTTTAGCTTGGCGCGGCACTCATCGTAGGCCCACCGCAGCATCTCCCAGCCGCCGCTGGAGCGTGGCTCGTTTTGCGGTGGATTTTCCGCATACACAAGATGCGGTGGGTGCGGTGCTAACCATCCACCAAGAATGCGGCCTTCGCTCGCTCCTGACATCGGAACCTCTTGCTTTATGACTGACCATTCGGTGGGGCGAAAGTAGGTAAACTCGAGGGAAATGACAAGCATCGTTCTTGATTTGGATGAATATTTTGTGAAATTAAAAAGGCTGCTGGCAGCCATTTGCTAAATATTTTTAGCACTTTAGTCGAATACACTTCTGTCCTCAGGGGCGCCCGCTACCATGCCTGACCAGGGGTCTCATGTGCCGAAGATCGATATCACGGAAACTGGGGATATTAGGAACACCGGACATGGTGCAGTGACCTATTTTCTCATCTCAATCACAGTGGCTCTACTCACTGTGGTGATCCCCGGCTGCCGTACGGCACAGAAAGATGAGAGGTCTGCTACCAGAGGTGTATCCGTCGGCTTTGCCGGCTCTTTGTCCGGTCTTTATTATCCGGGCTACATCCGCGCATTTGATCGCACGGAAGGCCCATGCCCAGACACTGCTCTGCCGGGAGCTTGCTGGGCAGAGGTCGCCAAAAACACCGGACCTGAGATGTCGCAGTTTGGCCTCAAAGTCAGATTTATGAGTAAGGATGCTAAAACTCCGTCTGAGCTCCTACTCAATCTTGAGACGGGCGAGATCGCGGAGCTCGGTCAATCGCGGGTGTGGAAGGCCCCGCAGCAGGGCGGAAATTTTTACGAATATACGGCAAAGCTGCAGGCGATGATTGACACGTTAGCTAAGTCAAAAACAGTTTTCCCGATTGAATACGTCGCCGGTGTTTTAGAGACTTTGAATGAATCGACTGATTTCGAAGGTGTACGGGCTGAATCGTATTACTCTACGTTTCTACGCGGACAGCCTAACAAGTTGATGGTCGACTATAAGGCGAAGGAGTCGCGCGAACTTGTCCTGCAATTCTGGACGAAGAAAAAGCTCCTCAGCGAAAAGCGGACTTCAGTTGAGAAAGGCACGGTCAGGATCACAGCTGAGGTAGATATCCCTGCCGAAGTACCAGAGGGTATTCACGCACGAATTCTGGTGAGCTTAGTAGTAAAAGGAGGATCAGCTGCCAAAGCTATCGCTGCGATGGAGATATTACCCGTGTTCAGCAGGCCTTGAAGCCTTCGATTTACTCAAGCTGGTTTATAAACCCGCTGTCCTACAAGATTCTTGATCAGTATTGCGAACACGACCATAAGCGCCACAATAGTTGGGACTGTCGGCAAATGGGTGAACCATAAAGACGCAGTGAAACCGCTTAGACTGGCCAGTCCGGCTGTCAGCGCGCAGGTTATTAGATGGCTTTTTAGGCCTGCGTTGCGGCTAAAAGACAGGATCGATGTAGGGAGAAAGAGGCAGGCTACGGTAAACAAAAATCCTACAATTTGCACGCAAAAGCAGATGCTTAGTAAAGTGCCCAGCGAGAAGAGAAATCCCGTTGGGGTGGTGCTGGCTTTGCTGCCTAGTATCGCTACTGCAAAAGAATCGCGGGAGATAGATCTTTGAAACCAGCACAGTGCAGTAAAGATGAGCAGGCCCATCATCAGGGCAGTGATAGATTCTCCGCGACTAATGGTCGCTAGGTCGCCAAAATATCTCTGCGCCATGTGGTTTTCCAGCGCGGGAAAGAGCGCACTGATTAAGTAGCCGCCTGCTAATAAAGCAGAAAATAGAGCTGCGAAGTGCGTATTTGTTGAGGCGCCGTGGCGGGAGGCAAGGCGTTCACTGACTACGTAGGTTAGTGCTGACGCGGCAAAGGCAAGTGCAAATGGTCCAGCAGCGGATAGGGCAGGCGTCGCCTCAAAGCCAAGAAAAAAACCGATGCCTACCAGTACGCCCAGCATAGCTCCTTGGCCGATACACATAGTCTGCATTGCACGGTCGCGTGCGGCTAGCTGCACACCAAGCAAGGCGAGCGCTGATCCCAGTATGGTACTAGCGGCAATGGTCCATGCATAGATTGATAGTAAAGCTTGCATTAGTTTTGGCTGTCACTCGATTGAGATGAAAATTGGGATAGATCGATGATTGAAGTTGGCCTTAGCTCGTCTGAGGTGATCAACTTCTCGTGACAGACCATCAAGATCGCGCGTTTGCCGTTCGCCACGAAATCGCGTAGCACCGCATACAGCTTGCCCCGCGTCACACTGTCTAGATGATTCATGGGTTCATCTAAAATCAGGACCTGTGGTTGTGTCATCAGGACCTGTGTTAGGAGAGTTTTTTGTCTCTCTCCGCCGCTGGCTGTGTTCCAGGCTAAGCCCAGTTCTTCCGCGGTCAGCAGGCCTAAGGCGGTGGCTGCGGCAGGATTGAACCGTCCAGGAACGCTGAGGCTTAACACGTCAGCTAAGCTCAGCGGGATATGGAATTCCCGATTATGCAGCTGCGATAAATAACCCACCGACTTGTTCGCAAATGTGACAGAGCCCCTCGCTCCCTTTAGTTCACCCATGATGATTTTCAGCAGAGAAGACTTACCCGTGCCATTTGGTCCGGTGATCGCGACGATGCCACCAGGCATCAAGTCATACGACAACCCAGCGACTAGTCGACGCCCATCTGGAGCGTCATAGGCAAGGTCCCGAACAACAAGTAGCGGTAGAGCATCAGTCAAATCTTTACACTCCGAGTTGTAACAGCGGTCACTAAGGAGTTTGCGATGTGTCTTTGTAAGTCAGCATAGGTTTTATAACTCCCCGATGGCTGAATCATCGTGGGGACCACCACGAGCTCGATACCTGATAATTCTCTGAAACGTTCGAGTGTTTTCTTGGGGTAGTAATCCGCCGCCAAGGCAATGCGGACGTCTGCTGCCTTAGCTGCTGCAGCTATTTCGCCGAGGCGACCGGCCGAAGGAGGCACTCCTGGTTTCTCTTCGATGCTGCCGAAGCTAGTTAGTCCGTATTCGTTTAGGAAGTAACTAAACTCGCGGTGATATTCAATTAAGAGTGGTTTGCCGCCGGCTTTATCTTGCAAACTTTTCAGGGGTTTCAGTAAATTGACGATTTCTTTGTCGAGTGCATCCATCTTGACAGCAAAGGCGGCCAGCCCCTTTCTGTAATCGATGGTGTGGGCCGGATCGACTCTGGTCAACGCTGCTGCGATCTCTTTAGCCCCATCTGCAAGTGCTTTAGGGCTGAGATAGAAGTGAGGGTTGCCAGCCGGGTGCACGTCGCCCATGGAGCGATCCACCGCCGTTGTTAGCTTTTCAAGTACTTGTACGGATTTGCCGGCCTCACAGTAGCCCGCGCCACCAGGTTGTATTTTAGCATTGCCGGACCGAGTTAAGACGGCGGGCATATAACCCACCTCCAAATCTAGGCCTGCGATGCAGACCACGTCGGCGTCAGCAGTCAGTCGCGTAAACTCGGGCACGGCATCGACGAAATGTGCATTCTCGTTACCGCGCAGCAGAGCTTTGGTTTCGACGTGGTCGCCGCCTACTTCTGCCGCCACCCAAGCTAGATCTGGAATCGTAGTGACGACTTTAACTTTTGCAAATGCAGTGGCACTGAGTGAGGGAATTACTAGAGCCATAATGTAGGGGATAAATCCGGTAATTTTTGCATTAGAAGTCATGGGATGGATGTGCTCCTAGGTTGACCGTGGCTTGCATCTGAATCACCTGATTTTTGCGGTCGGCTAAGTTAGCTTGTTTAGCGATGGACCAGTCGTATGCTAAGCGTAGCGTGACGAACTCGCTTGTCCTGTAGGTGAGTGTAGGAACCAGGCGGTTTTCTGCATTAGCGATCGGGGATCCGACAATATTTTTGAGTGTGAGTACTGTAAAGTAGTCGACAAGCAGTCCGAGTTGAGTTTGCTCTGCAATCGCAAACTGCGGAAACACATACACTCCAAAAGAACGCTCACTAGAGCCAATCAGCGGCTTTATCGTGCGTTGCCATGCTTCTGTTTGGAGCAAGAAGTTTAGGACTCCTGCTTCTCGCCATTTCGCTGTCAAATCAGCACCGACTAGCGTCATTGCGTCGCCTTGAGCAGAGGTTCGACTCAAGTAGTTGAGCGAAGTCTGAGCGCCGCCATTTGCAGGAAGGTCAACATAAGTGGTGGCGCGGCCATAATGTGTGGGCGCTCTTGGGCGCTGGCCAGCGTCGTGTACATGACCATAGGCCCAGCCGTTAGTGACGCCTGCTGTCAGTTCGAGGAAGAAGGGTAGAGGCGTCAGGTAGGAATACTCAACGCCGGTATCGATAGCTGCTTCGAATCCGAAGAATTCGAGGTGTTCTTTCGGTGCTGAGATAAATGGCCAATCGTGACGGTGGAACCGGTTAAGCCTGCCGATGCCGAGAAAAAACTGACCGAGGCGGAACCGCGACCGTGGAATCAGTTTGCTCGACCCTATGTAAGCTTCGTGAACCTCAAATAAAGACACTCCGCCTTCGTTGTGCGCCGCAACATTCAACATGCCGTCGAACAGATGATCAATTGGCCCGTACAGCAAAAATTCCGCTTCGCGTACATCAAAGCGGTCGTTGGCAGTACTCTGTTTTGTGCTGTTGAAGCTGCCCACCAAATCAAGCGCAACGCTAGTCTTAAGGCCGGAGCCATCATCGGCCTGTGCCGAAACAGCCGCACAGAGCAGTGCAAGAGCAAGCAATGGGCAGAGGACTAGGAAATGGCGCAGAAGTAAAATCATGTACGTCAACGCGTGTCCTTTAACTGTCACTGTTCAGTAAATTTTGGCGCAGCAAGGACGGCGCTGGTTACTGTGGCTTTGGTTAGTACTAATCCCCAGTAGTTGCCGCGCCCTTGACCAGGTGTGGCGCCGTCGCGATCGGAGTCAAGCAGTGCCTTTACTGGGGTGAAGTCACTACCGCTCCAAATCAAGATATGGGCCGGGTTTTCGTCGTTATGGATATCAATAGTTAGGTTGATTGCAGCAGCGGCATCGATGCCGGCCAAGGTTTTGGCCGCCGCACTGGCGCCACCAAAGGATAACTTTGCCGCTAAAGCAGAACCTGCACGCGACAGGGTCACTTCCACGCCGTTCTTCAGGGTTTCGTCGGTATTCACGGCTAGTTTAAGGGAGCCACTATCGTCCAGGGCGACATTCAGTTGATAGCTCTTTCGCGCGCCTATTTCGCCAATCGGATCTTTAAAGGCAATGCTGCCAGACCCTTTAACTTGCGTGGCAGTGCGCTGCAGGTCACCTGCATCCACCTCCACATAACTTGTCGACCCTAGTTGTCCTTCGATAGCGCCAGCGCCGGTGCCCGTGGTGTCGCCGCCGGTGCAGGCGTTCAGCGTTAAGGCGGCAATACTCCAGAGGGCGGCAATCAAGCTGTGCGCACGGCTTTTATCGACTAGTTTCATTGGCTTTTACTCCTCGCTGAGATGGGCAGGCGGAGCTTAGCTTAATTGCAACTCGTTTGCAACATCGGCTTGCCACGGTGGGGAAACCCATTTATAACCCAGGACGGCTTAATCGGCCTTATGGTCGGTGCCGCGGGGGATTAAATAGTCATGGCCACGAAGCATCACGCACACTCTCATAAACACGAAAAAGTTGATGCCGAAGATGCACTGCGCAATGCGGGCCTGAAAGTAACCAAGCCGCGGCTGGCGATTTTGGATTTGCTCGCCAGCGAACATGGGCCGTTTACCCCGGATGAGATCCATGTGCGGGTGACTCAGTCTAAGGCTGCCGGTGCCTGCGACCTTGTGACGATCTATCGCTGCCTCGCCAAGTTTGAGGGACTTTCACTGATTAATCGCTGTGATTTCGGTGACGGTACGGTTCGCTACGAATTGGGCGGCAAAGATCACCACCATCACCATATTATCTGTCGCCTATGCAAGCGCGTGGATTCGCTGCCAGACTGCCCGGTCGAGGATAAATCCATTAAACTGCCGAAAACGGGCTTCCGCAACGTATCGCATCGGCTCGAGTTTTTCGGCATTTGTCCGGATTGCTACGCGGATTGAGCGAATATGTGCTCACCTTTTGGCTACTCTTCCCAGGTTGGGAAAGGATCCGGTAGGCGCCGCCAGCCATCAACGTTGGCGGCTAATTCCTGATCGTTAAGCAGACATTTTTGCAGCTCGCCAGCGACCGCGTCGTGATCGAACCTTTGGCCAATCAGCACTAGCTCTTGTCCACGATCGCCCACGTGTTCATCCCAGTTGCGTCTGACTTCATCAAGGTCCTCGCCCTCGATATCCCACTCGTCTTCTGGAGTGTCGGCTAGCCAGTGGCCACCTGGATTTAGGACGCACGATTTGCCGGCAAGGGACAGGACGCCCATTTGGGTTGGTCGAGTCGCTAGCCACAGAAAGCCTTTGGCGCGGACTAGGCCTTTTTCAGAAACATTCTCTAGAAAAGCTGCAAACCGCTGTGGATGCAGCGGCCGTCTTGACCGGAAGACGAAGCTGGAAAATCCATACTCATCGGCCTCAGATGTTTCCTCGCTGCGTAATTGTTGCATCCAACCGGCTGCGGTAGACGCTTGGTCAAAGTCAAACCTATTTGTGTTTAGTATTTGATTTAGAGGCACAGCGCCGCGTTCTGCGCTTATAATAACAGCCTCTGGGTTGAGCGTTTTTAGTAGGCTTTTAAGCTCTGATGCTTGGGACTCTTCTATGAGATCGGACTTGTTGATGACGATTACATTGGCGAATTCCACCTGCTCAATGAGTAGGTCAGATGTCGTGCGTTCGTCCGTTTCGCCAGCGGCTATTTCCAGGGCTGCTAAGCTGTCCGCTGCATCATAGTCTTCGAGAAATGTAGACCCATCAACCACAGTCACCATGGTGTCAAGTTTTGCGATGTCGCCAAGACAGGCGCCGTCGTCGTCGGTAAATGTGAAGGTCTCTGCCACTGGCAGTGGTTCAGAGATGCCGGTCGATTCAATTACTAGGTAGTCGAAGCGGCCTTCACGGGCAAGCTTGGTGATCTCAATCAGGAGATCCTCCCTCAACGTGCAGCAGATACAGCCGTTACTCATTTCGACAAGTTTTTCGTCTGTGCGACTAAGTGCGGCCTCGCCGCCTTTAACGAGTGCGGCATCAATATTGACTTCACTCATGTCGTTGACGATGACAGCAACCCGCAGTCCTTCGCGGTTGCGCAGGATGTGATTCAACAAGGTAGTTTTGCCAGCTCCGAGAAAGCCTGAAAGCACTGTGACGGGTAGTTGTTTGGTCATGATCTTGCTGCCCTCTCGGTATTTAAGAGGCCGGAAGATAGACTAGTTGCAAATAATTTGCAACTACTGCGGGTGCCTCGGACTCGACACCTTATTTTCTGAGGCACCTAGTGAAACTTGACAGACCTGCGCACCTGGGTTTAAATGCAAATAACTTGCATTTATAATCTTGGCCGAAAATCATGCTTACCTAAAGCTAGGATTCGCACTGATGCGGGAGTCTTATGGACCAGGACAGGAATAAGAAGCTGCGATCTGATCTTGTTTTCTTTGTAGGTGGTAGTGAGTTCGCACGTACTAGTCTGGCATTGAGCCGTGTCCCAATTTGTCCCCGCTCGGTGGTGGTGTCTTCTAGTTTATCAGCGCGAGATTTTCGCAGTGAATTTGCATGTTTTTTGTCAAGACCGACAATAGGAAACATAGTTCCACTTTTTTCTGCACACGATCTTGGCGTGGTCCACCTAAACTCAGTAACAGCTGTAACTCTAAACGCTATGGTTTTGGATCACGTCTTTTTTGAGCGCCTCGCAACTAGACCTGCTGATGTCACGAAGACAATTGGAATTACTGTGGCACTCGCCAGTTTTGCCAAATTGAATTCGGCCACAGTGTCTGCCGGGATTTATGCTGGCGATGACTCCGAGGCATTGGCCTTGGAACAGTCGCTATACGACTTGGGGGTGCCGCAGCAGGCGATAGTCGCGTGCTGGCTGAATGGACCAGGAAATAGTTCTGTTCGT
Source organism: uncultured Pseudomonadota bacterium (assembly GCA_903915625.1). Lineage (GTDB taxonomy): Bacteria > Bdellovibrionota_B > Oligoflexia > Oligoflexales > CAIYRB01 > CAIYRB01. Next base: position 42,977 of record CAIWTN010000208.1, read on the forward strand.
TAAGTCAGGCTTGCAGTGCAATCCTTGCAGCATATTAAAATCAAGGAAAATTTCCAGACAGGAGCTTACTCGAATTTCGCCGATGATTTTGGAATGATTTTGACAAAAAAAGGAGTCAGAGTATGAGGGATGGAATTCACCCAAGTTACGGATTTGTAGTGTTTAAAGATGCATCGAGCGAGTTCACGGTGCTTACGCGTTCGACTAAAAAGTCTGACAAAAAGATCACCATGCCGGATGGCAATGAATACCCGGTGATTGACGTGGAAATTTCCAGTGCCTCGCATCCATTTTTTACCGGAAAAGAGAAACTTTTGGATACTGCGGGACGAGTTGAACGCTTCAATCGTAAATATGGCCGTCAGATTTCGGAAAAAAAATGAATCTTATAAATGACCGACTCTCTGAGGATGCGTTTGGATTTCGTTCCATACTTGAGCTAGGTGGGGGAGAGTCAGTGGGCCATACTGCTGCTCCTCCTAATTTATGTGTGGCAAGTTCTCTTTCTGAATTCTCATTGATTGAGTCACCACTCAAGAACATGATGCTGCATTTCTGGCAGCCGTCGGCAGCTCTGCAGCAATTGATCGCTCAGACTAATTTTGCTGATCTGCCTGAGTATGAGGCAATCATTGATTTTGCTGATCTTTCACAAGCCATTCTTGACCAGAAAAACTCGTTATGCAGGCAATTGTTTAGTCAATTTGCCGAAATTTTCCAGGCATTCGCTGTAATGTCCAAGAGTGAATCACTTAACATTCAACTTTGTAAAACCGCTGAGCAACCCTGCCCACTCTTTCACGTCGATCGGCTCAAGTATCGGCTTCTTTGCACCCTGCTGGGCCCCGGCACTGAGTGGTTAGATGATCGAGCGGTGCGTCGTAAGTTTCTAGGCCGAGGTGATAACCGCAAAATTGTTCGCCATGAAGCCGTCGTCTACGAGGTCGAGCCATTTCAAGTTTGTATTCTAAAGGGAGAAGCTTTTCGCGGTGGCTACGGCCGCGGTGTGGTGCATCGGTCCCCCCCGGTTCCACCTGCTGTAGGAGGCCGTTGGTATTTGCGGGTCGACATCGGATGATTTTGGAAGGGATTGTCGAAGTTAGATTCGAAGTTAGAGTCAATGCTAACTTGGTCAGCCCCTTTTTCCGCAATCAATCATCAGGTCTTAACCAGCCGCGCTGGTGAAACCACAATAGGACCATCAGCGACGAAAGCAGCATAAAACCACACGCCATCCAGAAGCCGATTGGATTCTTGACGGCTGGCATAGCGTCGAAGTTCATGCCGAACAGTCCCGTTACCAAATTAAGTGGCATAAAAAACACCGACAGTACGGTGAGTAAACGCATGGTCTCGTTGGTGCGGCGCGAGGCTTCATTGGTAAACTGGCCGACCAAGGCCAGCTGTAGCTGTATAATCCGGTTGCCGTTTTCGACTAGATCACCAGCCCACATAAACTGACTTTCCGCATCCTCTTCAACGTCTTTAAAGTACAGATAGTCATGATTGGGGAGTGCGTCCAATTTATGCACTGCGTCAGCAGTCATCCGCATGATGCGCTTAATGACCGAAGTTTTGCGAATGAGTCGGTAAGCGTTTTCTCCCTCAAGACTGGGGCGTTTGGTATGTAGGAAGGTCTTTGCTTCGAGCTTTTCTAATTCAGCGCGGCATTTGTCGATCGCAGGTTCAAATGATCTTACCGATAACTGGAGTAAGTGATTCAAAGGATGAAACACGGATCCGGCAGCACCCGCGGCAGCTTTATTTCGCCAATAGTCGCGCAGGTCTTTTAGATAAGTTTGGTCCGTACGATGGATTGTCAGCATCACCTTCGGACTAACAAAAATTGCGACTTTTCTTGTCAAACGCCTCACTGAGCTGGCGCTGTCCTCTGACTGAGAATCAAAGGAACGAACAATGAGGAACGACCACTCATCAAAGGATTCGTATTTAGGTAAATGCACGGGGTCAAGGCAGTCCCGTACCATGATTTGGTGGAGACCGAAGGTCTTGGCGAGTGACTGAAGCTCCTCTTTCGAAGGCCCAACGATATCAATCCATGTGTAGCTGTGACCATCTGCTGCATTGATCACTACTGCTTGCATGTCGCATTGGCCCCGCTTGATAACTCGATTAGTTGGCCGCCTCGCAGGCGCTGAGCGCTTGTGAAAGCGCCAAGTCAGCATCAGCAAGAGCTTGCTTGTGCTGAGCCTCGACCCTGGTCAGGCACTTGCTGCCAGGAAGGTAGTGTCCGGTATCAATGACATCATAGCAGTATCTGGTGTCGGAGGAGAATATCCCTGCTGCGGTCCCATAAGCCTTGTCGCGTTGGCTATAGGCCGCGTCAGTACAAGCTTTGTCTTCAGCGCTTTGTAGTGACGAAGCTGGCATCGAGTTGCTGCAGTTGAAGGTGGTGAGTGTGAGTAGGCTGAAAATAATAACGGTGACGAGCTGGCGAGCTTGGCGGTTCATGTTGTCGGTCCTGCTACTGGGTTGTTTAGGTAGGGTGCCGGAGGCGACCTCTACCTAACAAAGGTGCAGGGTGTAGTCAATGCCAAGCCCGTCACTGTGATCGGTGGCTAAATTTCGCAGTGATTTGTTGGGAATATCCCGATATTGCCGATACCCAGTACGGCCTTGCTGAGTAGTGGCTTGGTCGGTAGCCCAGTCTCTGTAGGTTTACCGTTTGGATTAATTAACATAAGAATTCCGTGGATGTCGGGGATCCCCATGTGTTGGCTAACTCCTGGGAAGTATTTAGGATCGGGGGCTAGCTCAACACCGGTCATCGAACACACCTCTAAGGCCTGATTGGTCCCTAGTGGGTAGGCTGTCAACTTGATCAAGGCTTCGTCGCGAGTTTTGCAGCCGAAATTCTTACATTCGCGTAGGAGTTTGACTTGGGCGTCGACAGCACCAGTGATGTAGCTAGGAATCGGTATCGTCAGCTCCGGACCGCGGTAGGTGATGTTGCAAGTAGACTTAGGCTTTTGATTCATGCAGGTTAGATTGAATTGAAGGTACTTGCCGTCGGATTGTTTGACCAATTCACTGACGACATCATGGCTAAGTCTGATGTATCCGGCTGGGATTTTCTCTGCCGCCATTTTAGGTAAGCTGTTTATGTTGGTTGCCGTTCGGTCCATCTGCGTGGTGTCGCGGAATCGTTCATCAGGGCCTTCGCCACGGAGCTGACAGCGGCTGTTGGGGAAGGCACCTATGGGGCCGACCCCTGCAAAGGCGGCAATGGGCCGATATTGGCGAATCAGCGTAGTTTCCGGCTTGCCGTTTACATCTAGCTTTGGCTGGCCGCGTTCATCAAAGGCTGGCACGCTTTCCTCGTGCTCTGCGACTGATACCCGTAGGCCGTTGACGGTCGGTACGTAGGCAACGCTGCTTAGCAGTTGGCCCAAGTAGTCAAATGGTCCGGTGTGATCCGTGGCAATAGAATCAACGCTTGCTTCTAAGCCTCTAATGTCACATACCTCGAAGTCGTAAATGCGGTCGCCCGAATTGGTTTGGCGCGCCTTAGTTCGCCACCAAACGCTGAACGGATTACTGGTGCAGACTGGTCCCTGGCAGCCTTTAGATACGGTTACGTTGCCCGACATGGTGCCGAAGAGAAATGCCGCGAGCTGCATGCGAATTTCCGGCCCTTGGTATGTCATGCGGCAGTGATTTTCTGTGCGGTTGAATGCTTCGCACTGAATGCGCACGGGTAGGTCGCGACGCTGGCCAACAGCCGGATTAGAGGCCGCTGCGATAAATGGTAAATTTTTGTAGAGTTCAGCCGTCATTTCGGCGGGCAGATTTGAGACAAAGGTTACCGGTAGCCCCTCTACTGTTGGCATACCTATTGCGGTCGGTGTCGAGGATGAGGAGTGGCGACACTGAATCACAGCGGCGGTAATCATCGCGATAGCTCCGCCAAGAGCTAGCCTATGAAGGCGCATCGAGAGTCTCCTTTTGGTTCGGAACAGGTATTCTAGAATACCATGTACGGAAATCATGGTCCTCTGGTCGCATTGGTAAAGCAGGTGCGCCCAATATGCGTCCATCGTTTAACGCCTTGCCCAGTCGCCACAACTCTCGTAACTTGCTCCTCGGGAGGCTAGAATCATGCAGTATTTACATGCGATGGTGCGGGTTCGGGATTTAGGCGAGTCATTGAACTTTTATGTTAATTTGCTCGGCCTGAAGGAAATCCGCCGCAGCGAGTACCCAGAAGGGCGCTTTACCTTGGTTTACCTGGCCACCGCAGAGGGTCAGCCCGAGGTCGAACTGACTTACAACTGGGATGCACCTGATACCTACGGAGATGCCCGCAATTTCGGCCATCTAGCCTTCGCAGTTGATGATATTTATGCACTCTGTGCGACCCTGCAAGCTGGTGGCGTCACCATTCGCCGGCCGCCGCGAGACGGCCGTATGGCTTTCGCCAAGTCGCCCGACGGTATTTCCATCGAGCTACTTCAGCGAGGCCAGCCGCTACCGCCGGCCGAGCCATGGATGTCGATGCCCAACGTGGGTACGTGGTAGAGTTTTTTTAACCTGCTCTGATTAATTTGTGATGCCTAGGGTGTTACGGTCGGATATTGAACGCTTAATCCGATGCGGTCGCCATCCTTGGGGTAGAATCTAGCCAAGTTCCTAAGATTGATTAATATGATTGGATAAATCACCAATTGATTGAGCGATTTACTACCAGTGCCTTAAACCGCAATCGTAAAATGCAGAATCGCCCAAAAACATCGATTGACCCGTGCCTGTGTCGATGATGAAGATTTTTGCAGGGCCCCAGTCATCCTTGGTAACAGAGGTCGTGAAGATTAAGAATCGTTCGTCATCGGTCCACTTGAATTCGTCATGGCTCAAATAAGTGGATTCAGCTTTAAATCTGCGGCTGGTTTGCGCATCGATCAATAAGAGATCAGTGCCTTCATAGTATTGCCCATTGGGCTTAATCTTGAATCGCCCACTGGGCGAGGTGAAAATTTCATGTTCTCCATTTTTCAAAACAACTGTTTCCCCCCAGGGGGCGTCACAAAAGTTAATTTTCTTGTCGAGATAATGCTTGGCCCAAGCTAGATCGTTTGGGTTTCTAAAGAAATCATGAATTTCACGATAGCGGTGGTATCTCCTGTACGCCGAGCCAACGGTACTTAAAACGATTAATGATAGCAGGACTCTCAATTTTCTTGATCGTAAGTTCAATCAAGAATCTCCCGCGCGAATTTTCTTAATTGCAAATTAATTTGTTGTCCGCGCTTACGGACGTTTCCACTGAGCCGGTAAGAATAACTGGAGGCTACCTCCGCGGCGGAAGTTCCCAAATTTTTTCCGGCTCTGAATTTTTTAATAAAGCTAAGGCACGCAGCGGCAAATTGTATCGACGTTTTGTGGTCATTAAGATTCGATCATGCTTCGCAGGCCATCTGTCCAGTGCGTTGCCACTATGCCACCTATGCTGCGGCGGATGCTGTCTTGCGACCAGAGTTCAAAGGTGGCGTCGGGCAGATCTTTGCGGACAATTTTAAGACTTTTAATATAAGACTCCATGACGCTAGTCGCTGATTTAAGCTCGATAAAATGCAAAGGTCGACCGGGAATTTCAACAACGAGGTCCACTTCAATATCATTTTCGTCTTTGTAAAAAGCCACCTTGGCGTCCGGATGGCGGTAGCGAAGGCTGTGTATAATTTGTGGTACCACAAATTGCTCGAAAGTCTCACCATACATCGACGTTCCTGAGCGAAGTGGAACGCTCAAAGTCCGACTCATGGCGCGGCAGACACCTGTATCGAAAAAATAAAATTTGGGCGATTTAATGAGCCGCTTACGGAACGAATGGGAAAACGGCAGCACCATGTGGCCTAAAAGCGTGTCCTCGAGAATCGAATAGTACGCGGCCACTGTCTTGGGATCTACACCGATGCCGGCGGCGATATTTGAATTATTAATGATCTTTCCATTATATTGTGCGGCAACCTCAAGAAATCGTCGAAATGGATCGAGGTTGCGCACGATTTGCTCGCGCTGTATTTCTTCGCTGACATAAGTGCGAACGTAACTCGACAGATAATCCTGTTTCTCCTCGTCATCGTTCAGCGCGAAAATATAGGGCAACGTTCCCCAGGCCAGTGCCTCATCAATGAGCAACTGTTCACCAAGTTCTTCAATAACTAGCGGGTAAAGATCTCGAACAAAGGCGCGTCCGGCGAGGAGGTTCGCACTTCCTTTTTTAAGCTTGCGAGCACTTGAGCCAGTCAAAACAAAGCGCAGAGGTCTGGGTTCGTGTTCCAAATAATAATGCACGACATCCAGGAGTTTCGGGACTTTCTGCACTTCGTCTAGCACTACTGTATCAATCCCCAAAGGCAGGGACCTCAATTCACTTAACAAACCGTCAGGGTGACGGGCGAGGCGCTCTTCAACAGCAGGCAGCAGTAGATCGATCGCGTACGTCCGCTCCAGCGCAAAGCGTTCACGTAGCAAGGTGCTTTTACCGGTACCTCTGGCACCAAATAAAAAAAAGCTCTTTGATTTAGGGAATTTAAGCTCTCGGGAAAACAATGGGCTTACTCCTAAAAAAGTACCTATTTTAGGAGTTTATTCCTGAAAAACGGATAAATCAATTCAGATGGTGTCGGGATCAGATTATTTCAAACCTCTTAGGCGGCACCTAAGCACGTCGGGCTCCCGACTCAGGGGGCGGCCTTTAATAAGACCAAGGCGTAATACTCTTTGGGGTCCGTCCACCAAGTGACCGGCTTAAGACCGTGCGCGGCCGTAAGCTTTTCGATGTCAGCGCGGTCGAATTTGCGCGAACTCTCAGCGTAGATGCCTTCGCCCTCTTTGAAGTGGAAGGTGTGTCCAGCTAAGTGGACGTCCTGTGCTACTTTGCTGACTAAATGAATATCGATTTGCTTTTTTTCATGGTTGAATTGGACATCATGACGAAAATTTTCCGACTTAAAGTCCCCGCCAAGCTCAAGATTAATGCGGCGAAGGACGTTTAAATTGAAGCGAGCATTTGCACCGCCAGCATCACTATAGGCGGGAACAATCACGTCTACTGGCTTCATGAGATCGCAGCCAAGTAGCATAAAACCCGAGTCACCTATGATGGCCTTACAAATGCGCATGAGCGCCGTAGTGTCTTCTTCACTAAGATTGCCGATGGTGGAGCCTGGGAAGAATAGTAGTGGTGTCTTACCCTTTAGGTGCTCTTGCCACGGGAATTTTGCTAGCTGTTGATAGTCGGCGCAGACTGCAGCTACTTCTAGATTTGGGTGATCGGCTGCTAGTTTAGCTGCATCACCAAACAGCACATCGCGAGAAATATCGACTGGCATGTACATCTTAACGTTGGCTATGTGCGGCATAAGCCGGCGGAATTTGTCGCTAGTGGCGCCGCCGAGTTCGACTACGGCGATGGGTTGGTTTGACGGGAGATTGACAGTTCCCAGCTGGTCTAGGATTGCCGTCTCTACGCGCGTAAGATAGTATTCAGGTGCTCGGCAGATTTCGTCAAAAAATCCTGATCCCACTTCGTCGTAGCAATACTTGGGGGACAGCGATTTAGGAGCGGCACTTAGCCCTTTGACGACATCTCCAAGAAAGTCGGCTGCTTTGGGGACCAAGTCGACAGTTTTAAGGTTTTTATTAGACAATTTTCAGCTCCTTTTCGCAGTCGTCGGTGCGCGATTACCGTACCATTTTGACGCAATTTTAATGCAGTAGGTTACAGGATAG
>CAIWTN010000209.1 GCA_903915625.1 uncultured Pseudomonadota bacterium
GAAGTTCGGCTAGATAAGAACCATCTTGACCTGTGATCCCTGTTATCAGAGCTGACTTACTCACCCGGGGTTTCCTTTCCCAAAAATTAACGACGGCGAAGGCCCGCTTAAAGAATTTCAAGATTTTTAACAGTATCCATTTTCTGGTCAAAAATAAAGTATTTCCGATCCTGATTCAATCACTTAGACTTGATCGCTTTCCAGAGATATACGGGTCTCTCTATGACGAGCCTTATCCAGGGTCTAAATTAGATGCAGCAGAAAATCGCGATTGTCGTGCAGCGTTACGGGCCCAAAGTTGTCGGGGGCGGCGAACTACTCACAAGGGAAGTGGCGGAGCACTTACATCGGATGTTGGGTTGGGAGGTGGACGTATACACCACCACTGCCCAAGATTATATGACTTGGGCGAATGTATTTCCCGAGGGGACGGAAACGATCAACGGTATCCGTGTCCACAGGTTTAACTCCTGGATGACGCGATTCAAGTACTTTGGCTTGTACGATCGGCTGACCGCAAAACTTATTCGTAAACTTCGGAATCGGTCCTATACACGGCCGCTCGCCGTGCTACTCGAGACGATCTGGATCTTGCTTCAGGGCCCCTATTGCCCACGGCTGATAACCGCCCTGAAACACTCTGCAAGCGACTATAAAAAGATCATATTTGTGACGTATCTCTACTATCCCACACTAGCTGGCGCGAAGAGATTTAAAGACAAGGCGATCTTGATTCCCCTTGCTCACGATGAACACGCGTTCCACTTCCTGATAGTCGAACGCCTCCTGCAATCCGTTCGCAGCATGATCACCAATACCCTGCCGGAATCTCGGCTGGTGCAATTAAAGCTGGGTGGTCGCCAGACCATGATCGACCAGGCCGGTGTCGGATTTGATGCCGAGGCCTATGTCCCGAGCGCGAGAACACCAGATGAGCCCCCATACATTCTTTACCTCGGGCGAATCAGCGCCGGTAAAGGCGTGGCTCAACTCGTGGAATGGTTCGGACGATTAGCTGGTGACTCGCGGTTTAGCGGCCTACGCTTACGTCTAGCCGGCCACCTCGAGGACAGCGTGACCCTACCCAAAGATCCAAGGTTTGAATATCTCGGCTTTGTTGATGAAGAGACGAAACTCCGATTGATGCGCAACGCCACTCTAGTGGTAAACCCGTCAGCTCACGAAAGTCTGTCTTTAATTGTGATCGAGGCCTTCGCCCTTAAGATCCCAGTATTGGTCAACAGTCACTGTGATGTGCTGCATCACTATACTGAGGTCGTCGATACCGCCTTTGAATTCAGTGACGAAGCAAGCTTCGCACTGGTGCTGGCCAATATCATCCGCACGGACTGGCAATCACCCGAGAAGCAAAAGGAGCTCGACGCCGCACGTCGTTGGGCCCTGGATACCTTTTCTTGGCAACGGATCGTGTCCGTGTATGAAAAGCATGTAGCCAATTAATCCACTATGTCTGTGGCAAGCTATCCAAAATCCACTGACGAAAGAGCCTAGTACCAGTTACGAGCGATAACTCTGAGCGACGTTTTTGCGCCGCTGAGATGACATCACCTCTAAGCGTCGGGTCGAAGAGCAGAGCTTTCAGGGATGCCAAGGTCCGAGGCCAATCCGCCTTATTTACTAATATACCGCCTTCACCGATGGTCTCGGGCACAGCAGCCGCGCTGTGCGCCAATACTGGCAGGTCAAAATGCATAGCCTCAACTAGGGGCACTCCGAATCCCTCGTGCTCGCTCATCGACACGAATGCGGACGCGTGCCGATACAATGCGGCGATCTGTGCATCAGATACATGCTTGGGTATTAAGACGTCTGCCTCGTAATCCGTTGAGATATTGGAACCCACACTCAGCCCCAGATGGGAACAGAGCTGGTGTACTTGCGCCGCAAATTCCTCCGAAAAAAATGAGCCCACCAAAATTAACTGGAGATCCGTGGAGACAAACCGCTTGGCAAGATACAAGAGCTGAATGAGATCATGTTGGCATTTGTTGGGTGCAATGCGGCCAATGAATAGTAGGGCCTTCTTACCGCTCTGTTTCAAAGGCGCTGCAAAATCGCGATCCTCATCACCCACCAATCGTTCATAATCCCGAAGAATAGGTATCACTGTGGGTTCTCGGGCCGTATAGCTACTCATCTCCTCAGCATTATAGCGTGAGTCAGCAGCTACAGCATCTGCGACTATACCGACCATTGGTATTTGGCGACGACCCAATCGACACGCTAACTTGGCGGCCTGCTCCTTTTCACCAGTAAAAAACCAATGAGGAGTTATGTTGTGGTAGCGCACTAGCTTGGGCATCTGGAGTGGAGCAACCACAGATGGAATAGATGATGCGATGCTAAAATGATAGAGTGCCGCAGTCCTGCCGTTTTGTGAATTAAGGAAAGACTCGATCCGCGAGGCATTGCCCAGTTCAGCATAAATCTCGCTATGATATCCCATCTCACGCAAAAGATTGCGCATGATGACGGCCTCATTACCGATTGCATCGTGCTTGTTAAAGTTCGGCAATAGTTGATGCACAGAATCAATCATCGAGACCCCCTTGGTCTCTCTGCGAGAGCCCGCTTTGATTGTTCTCTAAAGTTTGTACCCTGCGTTCGAGCTGATGCACGGAAAGCGCCAGCTCCCAGAATTGCTGATTTAACTCAACCTGTCTAACTAAGGAGATTTTAAGAAACCGGTTGAGCATCGAGACTATAAAGTTCTTTCCAAATACGATAATTCGACCAATGACAGGACGATGGCTCGTAAAATGGCGTTGAAAAAATAAGTCCTGCAGGGCAGCCATGTGCCTTAAGTCGTCACGAGTCAGAACAGAGGAACTGCGGTCGCCCAAGTCGGGTTGAGGTCGCTTAAATACATCAAAATTTGGACGCACTCGCTCTGCACACTGAATAATAGACTCGCTTGTTTGGACATCAAATTCGCCGATTACTCTTGTCATGTCATTGATTCCTCTACTGGAAATCCGATCGAGATTTTCCCGACTCTAGTCACATTTGCTTAATCGAAAAGGTTGGCTTAAGCGCTGAGACACCAGCAAATTTCCGCTCCGGTGTCAGTATGACGCGGAACACCAAGGCATCGTTGATCCAATCAAAATTCTCTTCCACATGTGCTTCACCGGCATGGGCAGCTACCGATACATTATAAATACCAGCACCCAGATCGAGTGGCATATCGTAGGCAATCTTAACTCGAGTATTAGCCTTAAGCAGGCCTGTCTCCTGTGACATGTGATGATTGTTGATACCAAAGATATCGTTGCCTAACCTATCTCTAAGCAAGATACCAAACGTCGGATTTTCGGTATCCTCGTTCACCTGAGCTTCAATCTCAATCCGACTAGGCGCGCCGATAACAAAGGTGTCCAACTGACATCCTTGATTGTCCAGCAGCTTAACGGACTCGATACGAATGCGCCCATTCCCCGACCGATGTCTCAAGGCAATTTTTTGGTTTTCTGCAATATTTGCAGCGGAACTATCTCGTTCAGCAACAAGACTATTATAAAAATTAAACACTTTATCAGGGTCGCCTTCGTCTACGACCCGGCCACGATCAAGCAGATATGCCTTGTCGCATAAACTTTTCACAGCGCCGGGATCATGCGACACAAACAGCATGGACTTACCCGCACGTCGGAACTCCCTGATCTTCGCCATGCACTTTGATTGAAAGCGAATGTCGCCGACCGCCAAGGCCTCGTCCACGATCAGAATATCCGGGTTCACATTGATTGCCACGGCGAAGGCCAAGCGGACATACATACCAGATGAATATGTCTTTACTGGATGATTAATAAAGTCGCCAATGTCTGCATACTCAATAATCGACGGCGTCATTTGATCAATCTGAGCTCGTTTGTAGCCCATGATTGAACATTGGAACACAATGTTCTCTCTACCAGTGAACTCAGGATTAAAACCCGCACCCAGCTCCAACAACGCGGCAATTTTACCGTGCACTTCAACCGTGCCGCCCGTAGGTGTAAGCACCCCCGCAATCAGCTGCAACAAGGTGCTCTTGCCAGAACCATTCAATCCGATAATGCCAACGCATTGACCCTGTTCCACACAAATATTAACGTCTCGGAGAGCGTAAAAATCTTGGTGATATTTCCGGCGCAGCGGACTTAACGCCTCTTTGAGCCTATCTGCTGGAGCGGCATACAGCCGAAACATCTTCTCCAAATTTTTAGTCGCGATTGCTACCGAAGACATATTCGCCTCGTCATTTGCGGCTCAGAGAACGTCACCAAAATGTGGTTTGAGCTGCATGAAAACTTTATGGCCAAGGACTAGAAGAACACTGGTGAAAAGCCAAAAATACAGCGTGGAATGCAATCCCTGAGCAGATATTGGCAGGTTGTAAACAAATGAATTACGATATCCCTCAGTGATGTAAAATACCGGATTCAGCTTGATGACCCACTGCCACTTGGCGGGTATCGATATTCGCCAGTTCCAAATAATCGGGGTCACCCAAAAGCCAAACTGAATAATAATACCAACGATTTGACCAATATCCCGGGTAAAAACGCTGAGAGACGACAACAGCCAGCCCAGGCCCAAAGAGAGAATCACTGCACAGCTCATATAGTACGACACTTGAAGCCAGTGCCAACTGGGCATAATTCCATTTAGCAACAGAATGGCCACCAGTATCAAAATGAAGATCATGTGAAGCACTAGTGCGGAAAGAATTTTAACTACGGGGAGCAAACGGACTTTAAAATCCACTTTCTTAACGAGAAAAGCGTACTCCGTGATTGCGTTACTAGTCATGAGAGTTGTGTCCTGAAAAAAATTCCAGGCAATACTTGCAGCAAAAAACCAAGCTATAAACGATATACCTGGCTCTTGAGCCTTGGCTTTTAGACCATAAGAAAAAACACCCCAAAGAATAGTCATCATTGCTAGCGGCTGAATGAAAGCCCACAAGAGCCCAAGCATAGACCCAGCATATCTAGACTTAAAATCCCTCGCAGTTAGCTGCAATATTAGGTGGCGATTATCCACCAGCTCTCGGAGGAATGACCCTAATTTTAATGGCATGTCATAACTCCAATGCATCCTTGAAACCAACGATGGCATAATCAGGGCCAATATGAAGCCGCTGAACTAGCGCAGCAAGATCTGGCTGACTAGGTACTAAAGCTGTAGATGTTGAGCCTAGTCGCAAACATTCTTGTCTCTTGAAGCCCACATACCCCATGATAAATCCAAGGGAATGCGGCGGAATGGGGTTGCGGTGAGTCGGATCTGTATAAAAGTCACAGGATCCTACCGCCAGATTTTCGGGATTTGGCGTCTCAAAGATGACGAAACCGCCCGGTTTCAGAGTGCGGTATGACTCATTCAACAGCTTAAACAGCAGATTAATTGGCAGATGCTCGACAATGTGAAATCCGGTTACCGCCCCCAATGAGCCCGAGGGAATCTTTCTCAAATACTCGAAGGCATCACCATGCTCAGAATTTAACCCACGCTCACTACACTCTTTAATCATACGCGCGTTGGTATCAACACCTCGACTAGGGACACCCCACTTAGCTACTAAGTCCAACCACTCGCCGCGACCACAACCAACATCGATTAATTGACTGCCGGGTAATCTTGTCGCCAACTCGGCAATAAAAGGTTGATATACCGAAAGCCGATCACGGATTTGTTCGCGCGTACCCCGAAAGTGCTCCTCAAATCGCCAGTAGTAATCGTCCAAAAATGCTGATAATTCGCCTTGAGAATCAGTATCCGAACTTGATTCGGCGATAGCGTTATTTGCTGCGTATCGCTGCTCTAGCCGGTCGACAGCAGTCACAATTTGATTCCGAAGCTCTCCAACGCTATCGGCAAGCTGGGCAATCTCCCTGACCAACTTATCCTGACGCATCTGAGTCTGATGGTTAATATTCAGTAGTGTGCGAACTTGCTCTGCGACTTGGCCAGCCTCATGAATATGGTTTGCAAAACTACTTCTAAGCTCAGTCAAATTAGCATCATTAGCACCAGCTCGAACCAGTGCTTTTAATGTTCTGCTTAAAAAGCCGACAAATTTCTTAATCGGCTGGACCGCAGGCTGCGGCAGCTGTTCATTTTTTTCCATCGATCGTGAAGTCACAAAATTCTCACTTTTGGAAAGAGCCCATCAAGTAACCTCTAACACGAAAGAGTTAGCTTCGGGCTTTTGGCTAAGTGGGACTCACGCAATGTAAAGCGCTTAATTATCGATAATCATTGAATGCATGTCACTCTGTTTCTCGGCTTTCATGAGACACCAATCACAAAAGCCCCGACCGATTGGCCTTGCCAGCGCCAAACAGGGTGTGTTCTTAGTCGGTAAGAGCAAAAATTCGCTGCCGTCGGTATCTGGGGGCAGCTATTCTTTTGATTAAAGTCAAATGTGTGGATCTGCCAGGGCTTAGCCTTATCGTAGCTGCCGATCTCGTGGACGATGGTCTCCAGCACCTGACCATCACCACTAATTAGCTCAAGCTCCAGTTTCAAAGGATAAGACTCCGGAGGCATCTCAAGAAACACCTCAATAGGACGAAGCTCGTAGACCAACTCCCCACCAGATGACAGCCAAACACCTCGGCGTCCATGTGGGTCGATGGGAACAATCAAACTAACCGGTACTTGTGGCTTGCCCCTATCGGCCCATCGAAAGGCTGGGGCCCGTGGCGCGGCATAGATCAAGTAACTATTGGTGATAAATAGGAGGGCAACACAAATCCAAATTGCACTACTGATATGCCGACTCGGCAATAATGCGCCGTCGTCCTTAATACAAAGCCCGAAAATAATCACACCAAGAATCGAGCTGATCGATAAAAACAGCAGATGAGTTCCAATAAAAAAACTCACGGAAATGCCGATAAGGCAGCCTGTTGCAAAACATCGCCATTCATGCCGCAGAATGGCGGGGCGTGATTGAATGTCTGAGATCACCAATATTCTATGACAAGATCCCATCATGATAACGAAAAAAGATGAAATTAAAAGTATGCCAACAATTCCCAACTCCGAGAGGAGCATCAAGTAAAACGAAGCAGGTGGATCAGCAAAGACCACGCCACCGGTTTGTAGCGCCCAGGCCAAATTCCCCTGATAATTTGAATAAAATGTCCCAAGGCCAGTCCCAATCCAGGGATGGTCGATGAAGGCCTTAAGCATCGTCTTCATGTGTAGGGCGCGCACCGGATCGATTGATAAAAGCCTCTGGTTTAACCAGGGGAAAAATCCGTCGGTACTGTGCGGCACTGCTGCCACCAAAGTAGCTAGTCTGTCATGAGGCGAGAGCCAGTAAAGTAAGAAAACGACAACGGCACTGATCACAAAGCCTGTGAGGAGTGTACGGAGTCGCCGATCAGTGAATAAAAAGCGAAAGATCTCTAGTAAGACCCCAATCCCCACGCCCCCAGCTACGGCGACAAAATAGATCCTACCACCGGTTCCTGAGCCCATTACCAATGCGATCACAAAAGTGACAAACCAAACGAATCTTACTCGCGGAAGCCAACGGCCAAAAACAGCGACAAAAAACAGACCCACCACCAACGCGCTACAAAAAACCGTTGATGCTCCCGAGTCTTCAAGCAATCCTGGCGCCCGTTGGGCCGATAACGCAGTGCCACTGCCCGCTGCGAGCCACGACAGGTTAATGTGCGTTTGGTAGAAGATAACCACAAAATTAACGATAAATCCGAGCGCAACTAGGTAGGCCGAAAGACGCCGCCTTTTCAGTGGAATCAGTGGAAATGCTGAGGCACTGGCCATTGCCGGAAAAACAGCGAATGTGAGATTAGTCAGATAGATTTTTGCACTATCAAAGGAGTAGTGAGCCGATACTTGATCGTGCAACAAATAGTCCTGAATTGGCACACCGATGCGCAGCGAGGGCCAATAAATCTGTGCGAATGAATTAAAAGCGATGAGGGAAATGAGCGCTGAGAGCATAAACAATGCGCGTAAATTAGTACCGATTAACCAAACACAAGCTACAGCTACCGAAAGCCAATTATACTGGGCAATCAAATGCGGTAGCTGCCGAATATTCAGCAGTACCCCGCCCCGTGTTGCACAAGCTTCCAAAAATAGCTGCAGTGCAAACAGGAAGATTATGAGATTGGCTAACTTCTGACGCAGAAAACCCTCAAAGTATTTGGCTGGTTAACTTTCAAATTCATTGGAAAAAGGTATTCTGCCACAACCCGAGCCCTGAGCCACCTTATTCGCCCCGATCCCCAAACTTCGGATGATGACTATAAGCGCCAGCTTTATTAGGTGGGTACTGGCGTCAAGACACATAAACTATTAAAGTGAACCAATCTCCAAAAAACCAAAAGATATCAGCGTATTAAACCATATAAATCAAATAACGAC
>CAIWTN010000210.1 GCA_903915625.1 uncultured Pseudomonadota bacterium
CACCGAGGACGATCGATACTCAGGTGGTAGGCAGCTATCGCCCCAAACTAACGTAAAGGAGTAAGTCATGAGCCTAGCAGCAAACATATACACCTATTTCCTCGATGCGTTCCCCCTATTAGCGGACCCAGCAAGTCCGACTACGCCAGATTCAGCAAATAGCGCCCCCACCCAAGAACGAGATCAGCAAACCCAAAAAGGTCGATTACGGTCGATTGCTGGGGTCGATTGCGAGATGGTCGATCATTGAGAGTGGACGGAATGCTTGATTAAGTTGCCGGGTACTGGCCAAACATTTTTATTCTTTCTACTGGTCGCCTCAGAGACGAGTGCTCACTTAACGCACGTGGGATAGCCAAATGCGCCGAAATTATCGCTACTATGATTTTATTATGGCTGCATTTGTTGCCACTATGCTGTGCACAAATCTTATCGGCATTGATAAGCCGATCGCTATTTTTGGCCTGACCTTTAGCGGCGGGAGTTTGTTTTTTCCGCTAACTTATCTATACGGAGACCTGTTAACCGAAGTCTATGGTTATGCGTATTCGAGACGAGTTATTTGGGCCGGCTTTGCGTCGTTAATTTTCGCCAGTGTAACGTCCTGGATCATTCTCGCCATGCCAGCTGCAGAGGGATTCACGGGACAAGCTGCTTTGGAAGCTGTATTTAGCTCGACACCTCGGGCCGTTGCTGCGTCGATGCTGGCCTTTTTTCTCGGCGAATTCGCAAATTCATTCATCCTCGCTAAGTTGAAGGTTTACACAGAAGGCCGCTGGCTATGGAGCCGCACCATCAGTTCGACTATCGTCGGGGAGGGTGTCGATACCATCATCTTCTATCCGATCGCATTCCTAGGCCGATGGGACAATATGTTAATTGTTAAAATCATGCTTGGTGATTACGCCTTTAAGGTGCTTTGGGAGGTCGTAGCCACTCCTTTGACTTACAAGGTGGTGAACCTTCTTAAGCGAGTTGAGGGGGAAAATCACTTTGACCGAGGCACTAACTTCAATCCATTCAGCATAGGATCTGGTCAATGTTCACCCAGCCCCAGTGCTTGACGATGTAGGCTGTGATATATAGAACGTGCTTCTTTAAAATGGGCACCTTTAATCTATAACAGCCAGACTTGTATCTTTTTTCATAACTAGACGAACTTAACTTTTGCAGAAGGAACGAATGTAAATGGATCCTGTAAAGCCAACTCAAACTACTCGTAAATCCCCGACCATCCTCGACACAACTTTAAGGGATGGTTCCTACGTCATTGATTTCCAGTTTTCGAAACAGGACACTTACAACATCGCAAAAAGACTCGATGACCTGGGCTTTGAGTTGATAGAAATTGGGCATGGCACGGGCCTTGGGTCATCAGAAAAGAATCTCGGCAAGGCAGCAGCAACTGACGAAGATTATATGGTCGCCGGAGCCGAGGCTATAGTTAAAGGAAAATGGGGAATGTTTTGCATTCCCGGAATTGCCGAAGTCCGCCACCTTGAAATGGCAGCATCCCATGGGATGGACTTTGTGCGAGTCGGCACTGAAGTTTCAGGTGTTGATTCAGGTAAACAATTGATTGAGGCCGCACGCAAGCTTGGCATGACCGTTTACTGCAACCTAATGAAGTCATATGTTGCAACCCCTGAGTATTTCGCTAAACAGGCCTCTGAATGCCTAAAGATGGGGGCAGAGGCAGTGTATATCGTCGATAGCGCCGGAGGAATGCTCCCACACGAAATACAAGGGTATATCGACGCACTGCGAAGTGTGCAGCCTGATGCCAAGATTGGCTTTCATGGTCACAATAACTTGGGGCTAGCAGTTGCCAATTCTCTACACTGCGCGCAGCAGGGCGTGGACATTGTTGATACATCCTTACAAGGCTTAGGACGATCCGCAGGAAATACGCCGATCAGCCAGTATCTTTCTGTGCTTTCTCGCTACGGATTTGCAACCCATTTCGACTTGATCGACATCATGAAAGCCAGCGAAGATTTGGCGCGACCGCTGGTTCGCAATATCGGCGTCGACACAATTGACGTGACATCTGGGCTTGCACAGTTCCACTCGGGATTTCTGGGGCGCGTGCAAAAAGCCGCTGATTCACATGGAATTGATGTGAGGAGGCTGATTATTGAACTTTGCAAGCTAGACAGGGAAAAGGCAGATCAGCAGCTCATAGATACGGCGGTATCAAATGCAATGCATAGCAGCAGCAGCAAAGCACTAAGTAATTAGCAGAGAATCTCGCGGGCTCATAACAATGCATGAGCCCGTGCTTAAATTTTCCCTTGCCCCTTAAAAGTCTATTTCACCAAAAACATCTGAAACCCCAGAAATCAATCGGATCTCGTATGAACCTTCGCAGCAAATTAATCGATACCATAGTTAACGATAGAATCACGACGACCATGATTTGTGACGTCATGAACAAGTCAGGCTATCTCGGCCAGATTAAGCCCATCAATTCCGGATGCTTTGCGGCCGGCGAAGTAAAGTATGTATTTGCTCATTCAGGTTCCAACTACCATCTGCACGAGCAACTAGCCAATATAGAGGAAGACAAGATTATTTACGTCGATGCCATCGACTGCGGTGAGAGAGCGGTCTTTGGTGACATTGTGACTCAATATCTATTGCAGCATCGTCGCGCACGCGCCATCGTCACAAATGGCTTCATGCGCGACGTCAACGACTTGATCCGCGAGAAGAGCTTAGTATGGTGTCACGGTGGCACACCGATTGGTTGTCACAACGTCAGTTTGCCAGTTCCTGTTGCTACCGCTGCACTGGTTGAAGAACGCCGCAAATTCTTTGAAGAGTCAATTTTGATCTGCGATGACTCTGGAGTCGCGATGCTGACTCCAGACTGGATTACGCCAGACTTCGAACAAAAACTAGAATTCATCGAAGCCCAAGAAGCTGTTTGGCATTACTGCGTGAACACTCTTAAGTGGAGCACCTTCGAGACGGTAGCACTCAAGAAATACTTTGATGTGCCTGACATGATCCCGCGTGCGATGATGGATAAGCTGAAGGCCTTCGATACAAGCACCAGATAAGGCCCCAATTAAAAATCAAGTGAGCCTAGCGGCTACGGACGGGATTCTGACACCCAAACCGCACAGTCGCTAGGCTCATAGTTTTCAGCAATAAGCAGTTAGCTTTGAGATATTTAACTTTCAAGGCGAAGAGCCCGAGTATAGGGAACATGTGCCGCTCGACGCACCTTTTCCCTTAATCTCTCATCCGCAATACAAATGAGGATAAAGCATGGGCTCACATGCTGTAATATTCACTAACGCCAGAAGTGACGCAGGCAAAGCGTCGACTCTATGGCGCAGTCTCCTTCACCCTAACGTGATCGTTGCTGCCCTAGGCTATCTAGTGGACACCTACGATATGGTTCTGTTCACTCTGGTACGGCGTCCTAGCCTAGAGACTTTGGGGTACCACGGTGATGCACTGCTCGCAAAAGGCGTGCTACTGATTAACCTACAGATGCTTGGAATGCTGCTAGGGGGCTTCTTCTGGGGGATGCTCGGTGACAAGAAGGGAAGAGTTTCAGTCCTTTTTGGTTCTATCCTGCTCTATTCTTTTGCCAATCTTGCGAATGCATGGGTAACGAATATTGAGTCCTACGGAGCCCTTCGCTTTGTTGCTGGATTCGGTCTTGCGGGAGAACTCGGTGCAGCGGTTACTCTTGTCAGCGAGGCACTCAAAGCAGAGCATCGAGGCTTTGCCGCGGCTCTGATAGCAGCCTTTGGCTCGATAGGGGCGGCACTTTCAGCGTCAGTTGGTGAGTTTTTTAGTTGGCAACATGCTTACATCACTGGCGGCCTCATGGGCTTACTGCTTTTGGCGCTCCGCTTACGCACGCTTGATTCTGAATTATTCAAGTCATTGCAAACCGCCGGTCATCATGTAAGACGTGGTGATCTCGCCATGTTGTTTAACAAAAAACGGCTTCGGCGCTACGCCGCATGTGTGCTTTCGGGCGGTCCTGTGTGGTTCATGAGTGGTGTGCTATCCGCTTTCGCGCCAGAAATTGGCAAGAGCCTCGGCGCAGTCGGCGACCTGCATGTATCTACGTCCATACTTATGACGACCATCGGGTACTTCATTGGTGATCTGACCAACTGTGTCCTTAGTCAGCGCCTTTCGTCACGCAAGAAGGTGATAGTTACTTCGATTTTTGGCTGTTTCTTATTCACGTTCGGCCTTCTATTCAACGCGCATGGTCAGCCTTGGTCATACTATGCCTTACTTTTAGTTCTCGGTTACAGTTCTGGTTACTGGGCCTTGTTGATGACATCGACTGCTGAGCAATTCGGCACCAATATCCGCGCCACGGTAACCACTAGCGTCCCCAATGTCGTGCGGGCTCTGGTGATTCCTATGACCCTTGGGCTAGAAGTGCTGCGCCCGTTGATTGGCCTGCAGCATGCTGCAATGATCGTCGGCGGAGTGGTTCTCGGCCTAGCCGCCATATCAGCTGCGAGTCTGCGTGAGACGTACGGAAACAGCCTGAATTTCATCGAGAGCTAGCGGTCAATGGCTGTCATGCGCAACCTGCCCCCACTATAGCTTGCAGCTATAAGCAAATAGGGAACGGCTACTTAATTTCCAACATCGGCTATTCGATAATCAAGATGTTGGGAATTTAGTTCCACAACTAAGAACATTACGTGATCACAACAGTTAAATTGGTCAGATTTTTCATCATCAGATGTCATTTAGAAACTAAACGAAAGGACAATGTTATGAACACAGTTACTATTCGCATGGCTACACAAGACAACGCATTAAACTTTGCAAAAATTGACGAACGCTACATGTTTGAACGTTTATTTGAAGCACAAAGCAACGAAGATGCTCTAGCGACCCCCGTCTCAGAGACACAAATTTCGGCAATGAGCATTGATTCCGCTCTATTTTTGGAAGCTATCAAGAGCCCCACGAGGGAAACGTTGGTTGGATTTTTTTCAGGTTTGACTGGCTCGGATGACACGCGCATTCAGCCTCGCAGTGAATGGAGCGATTTATAATTTGGCGGTGTTTACGAGTGCGAAGCAAATACCTAGTTTGCATCGTAATCGGCCGGCTGCAGTTGATAGAGAAAAGCAATAAGTTCATAGCCGACGCATATTTAATAAATAGTACCTTGCACTCGATAATGGATATGTGAACGCCGCATGAGCGGCAAGCAGTTAAATCCGAGACATACACATAGAGGTTATGATTATGAATTATGCATTACAGGGCACTTACGCTTTCAAATCAAACAGTCTCAACAATAAATCTGTCCGCACAGACAAAGGCAACAAAGGTGACGCGCGAGCTCGCCGCAAAACATCTGCACTGAACCAAAGCCGCAGAGATTTTTGTGAGGCTCGTGGCGTATTCACTTGCACCTCTGACATGAGCGCTTACACCACCGCTGCGATATTCGCCGCCATTGGCAAGGCGACCCGGATCGCGATGAGGTTTGGGTCGGAGCCAGGCAATCGCATTAGTACCGACAAGTTTAGCGGCCAAAGCGATTTTGACATTAGATTTCAAACTTCTAACGGCGACTGGGATTTGATGGCGAGCAATTCTGACTTGGCAACACGCTACAGCTTCAGATGCATGGATGGATTCGCCGATAAAATCTATGTGCTGACGAATAGTGCTAACGAACGCTTCTACGTAAAATGGCTGCTGATGCCGCGCCAGGGCGAACAATATATGAATAAAGAGCAAGCTACGGGCGAAGCGAGAAAAAATCCTACCTTTGACCGCTATGATCGCAGTCAGAGTATTCGCCGCGGGAAGGCTCTGCGCTGGCAGTTTTTGGCTCAGATCGTGTCCGAGACGGAAGCCCTTGCCTGGTCGCACGATCCAATGGATGGGACGCAAGTTTGGGACCTAGTGGATTTCCCTTTGAGGGAAGTAGGTGAAATCTGTCTTGATGCTATGAGTCAAGGATTCGCTCAGGATGAAAGTCAGCAGCAAAGCACTTACGTCCAGCTGGGCAGTTTTTATCGGCAACTCAGCGATCAGGAGCGATGCAATCTGATCACAAACATGGCCCGTAGCCTTAGGTATGCAAAATCGTCAGTTCAGGAAGTAATCGTGGAGCATCTGCGGTGTGCGAGCTTGGATTTCGGTTATCGAGTGGCGGCAGAGCTGGAGTTGCTTGCCCAGGTTGAGGGGGCAGTGCCAGATGCCGCGTATAGCACTATGAGACTGCTCAGGCTTGCTGAAAATGGTCTAACACTGGTTCAATCACGTTGCCTTTAGGAGAGGTCAAAGACACGGCGTCTGGCAAGCCACACTGCCTGACAGACTGGAATAACGCCTCAATAAAACGTTTGCGAACTTGATTGCGATTGTAAACGATGCTCACGCGACGATACGGTGTTTTGGCAACTACAGGCCTTACGCCGCGTCGTCTCTGTTCTGAGCTCAGCATGCTCTCAGCTAGTTTGGGAATGAGCGTATAGCCACCCTCTGCATCCACCAGAGAGATCAACGCCTGCAAACCGCCATTGCGCAAAATTCCACTGTCACTCGGCAGATCCGCCTTGCCGCATGCGGCAATCACCTGCTCCCTCATGCAATGAGCGTCGTCAATGGTGACCAGTTCGTGCTTGGCCAAGGTCGGTGCCTTAACCTCATCTACTTCTAGAAGCGGATGTCCAGAGCTTGCATATAGGACGAATGGTTCATAGTAGAGCAGCTTTTCTATAACGAAATCTGGCGCATCTTTAGGTGGAGACATGATCGCAATGTCTATGCGACCAGCTTTAAGGCCTTCCATAAGCCGCTTGGTCGGCTCCTCGTGCAATTCCAGCTTGGCGTTGGGATATTGTTTACGAAACTTAGACCAGAAAAGCGGGATCAAATAAGGGCTGATTGTCGGGACGATCCCAAGACGCACGACCCCACTCAGTACATGGTTGTGATCAGAGCAGAGCCCCTCGAGCCTATTGGCTTCCCGCACGATCACTTCCATTTGCTCCAGCGCCCGTAGACCTACCTCGGTAACGATCACTCCGGTATTGGTCGACCTTTGAAAGAGCTTTATGCCGAGATGCTCCTCAAGCTTCTTGATTTGCGTGCTGAGACTTGGTTGTGCCACGTGACAGGCCTGTGCCGCCTTTTGGAAACTCAGAAATTTGGCGACCGCAAGGGCGTACTCGATCTGGGTGAGAGTCATAACTAACCGATATAGAATGTGTTTTTGTATATATAGCTTTTACATATCAAATCATATGCAAAAACTATCAATCACGCTAGTAGAGGCTTGCTTCGCGGATTGATGCGGTACCACGGCTACTGCTCGACTGATCTTTTTTCGCTATGAGTAGATCGCTTTGGAATATTTAACTTAGACGCCCGTATGATCGATGATCAAGATCGAGGTTCCGATTCATCTAGCTCACTAACTTTGAGGAGACTCTTTATGCGGATTGCCGCTCAGTATAAGATCATCATGGCTGCTATTGGCCTCAATGCGTGCAGCCTCAAAGATACCCCACAGGCTGTACCTTTCGACAGTCCTGCTGCAGCTGTGATGACTGGTAGCGGAGAAGTCGCTAAGAGCGACACATTTCCCACCACTACCGAAGGGCTGCCTGAGGCCAAGCCCATGCAAATAGTTGAATTGGCCGATGGGGACAGCTATACGCTCACGGCATCTCCCGTAAAACAAAAAGTCGACGGACAATGGATCAGACGCCTGGCTTACAACGGCTCGGTACCTGGCCCCATCCTGAAGGTCAAACAGGGTGCCACAGTCCGCGTAACCCTGAAAAACCTAACCGACGTCCCAACAAGCCTGCACCCGCATGGACTTCGACTCGACTACCGCTATGACGGTGTCGTAGGTGTCGGGCAGATGAAGCCAATCGCACCGGGGGAATCCTTCGAGTATGTCCTTAAGTTCCCCGATGCTGGCATGTACTGGTATCACCCCCATATTCGCGAGGACTATAGCCAAGGACTAGGTATGTATGGGAACTTTTGGGTCACTCCACGAGATCCCCAGTATTACAATCCGGTCCATCGCGAAGTAGCACTCCTGATTGATGACGCCTCAGTTAAAGATGCGGCGCCCTTTTATCGCAATCGCGTAACGCACACTCTAATGGGTAGATATGGCGACGTGACATTGATCAATGGCCAGGATGCCTTTCAATTAAACACAACGGTTGGTGAGGTCGTGCGTCTATACCTTACCAATACTGCCAACACCCGCACCATCAAGTTTGCATTGCCGGGTGCCCGCATTAAGCTTGTTGGTAGCGACGCAGGTCTATTTGAGCACGAGACCTGGGTAGACAATGTCATTGTCGCACCATCGGAACGCTACATCGTCGAGATTCGTTACGACGCTCCCGGTACCTTTGACATTCTGAATAACAAGCCCGGACAACCTGTCCGCATTGGTAAGGTTGTGGTTTCTGCAGGTGCGACCAAGCCGCTCGCCCGTGACTTTAATCTATTAAGGTCGCCTGGACCAGTTGTCACCGATCTTGCCAAAGTGAAACTCAAATTGGACGGCAAAGTCGATAAATATCTAACTATCAGTCTCCGCATGAAGCCAGACAACATGAAGCCAGACAACGGGATGGCGCCACACCAAGTACATGGGGCACAGCATCAGGCGACAATGCCAGCGATGGATCATAGCTCACATAGCCAGCACAAGGGTCATGGGACTGCAATGATGAGTGAATCCCCTGCCGACCGGGGAATAGAGTGGACCGACGAGATGGCTGCGATGAACCGCGCCAGCAATGATAAGACCATCGTCTGGCAGCTCATCGATACCAAAACGCAAGCCTCGAATATGGATATAAACTGGCAGTTCAAGCGCGGGGACTTCGTGAAGATTCGAATCTACAATGATCCGAAGTCAGCGCATCCCATGCAGCATCCGATCCACTTCCACGGCCAGAGGTTTGTCGTCGCCGCAGTCAATGGCAAGAAAAGCAACAACCTAGTCTGGAAGGACTCTGCAATTGTAAGGCCTGGCGACACCGTAGATATCATTCTAGAAGCATCTAACCCTGGCAAGTGGATGGCTCATTGCCATATTTCTGAGCATCTGCATGCAGGGATGATGATGCGTTTTAATGTCTCTGAATAGTCGGCCCTTTGGTATCTAGCAAACAGCTCACAACTCGCGCTCTATGCCGGCCGCAACTTGATGGGCCACGGCATAGACTAGCGCGAGCTGATCTGCTGAAAGCTCGTTGATTTTTGGATATGTCTCGATACCTATAACTCCAAGGACTACTTTTTTGCGACCAATGACAGGAACAAATGTGAAATCTGAGGCTGAGAGCGTCTCAGTACCTCGACCGGCCATGACACCGTGCGTTAGTACCCACAGAGCGACTGCTTCATCCTTCTTATTCAGGGCAAATGAGTGCTCTCGCTGAAAATGGGGCGACTTACTGGCAAAGTCTCGAGGCCAAATTCCCACTGAGAGTGCTAATGCCTTCACCAAGGCATCTTGTCCAACTGTGGCGACGTTTTGAATAGTCTGTGCGGATGCCACTTCACGCGCAAGGTCATATAAAATTCCTGTTCTTTTTTCTCTAAGCCTTAACGCCCTCTCCTTAATGGACACCCTGCTTGTCAAATGACCAACCACAGATGCGGCGATTAAGAGCGTCACTAACATCATGAGATCTTCTGGGCTAGAAATCTGCAATTCATTTGCGGGGGGAATAAAACTGTACCCTTCAATCAAAGCTAGGGCGCAAGCAAGTATGAAAATAGACGACTGCGCGAAGAATAGGCCAGCAATACTGACTATCATTACGAATAAGATACCCAAGGACCTAAAGCCAATCCAGGGCTCAAGACCAAGAGCGAGCACCCATGCAATGAATATAGTCGCACCCAACCAGCCAAGCTCAGAGACTTGAAGCCAGCTAGCCCAGAATTGCTGTCGCTTCTTTAACCATTCCTTATCAGCATCAGCAGCATGATTACTGGCCACGACATAAATATCGATGTCACCGCTTTTTTCGATAATTCTGTGATCTAGGGAACGCCCTCTTAACAACAGGTACCAAAAAGGTCGATCTGACTTACCGACTATAATTTGGGTGACACGCTCCAGCTGAGCTATGCGGAAAAGACCAGCAACGAGATCGTCATCTCTAATAGAAACCACTTCGCCGCCCAGCTGCTTTACCAGGTCTATGTTCTTCAGTAGTAAGTGCTGTTCTTCCTTTGTATAAGCGCGATCAGATTCTACGTAGGCTCCAACCCATGACACCCCCATTGTTTCGGCCATGCGCCGCGTCCAACGGATCAGCGCTTGTGATTTGGGGCCGGGCAGTATCACCGCCATAAGCCTTCCGCCAGCTTTCCATGCGTCTTGGATTCCCTGTACGGTGCTATAATCACGCAAATCACGATCAACGCGATCTGTCGCCACTCGTAAGGAAATTTCCCTAAGGGCGGTTAAGTTGCCCGGTCTGAAGAAATTACGACGAGCAACTCTTGCACTCTCCTGGTTATAGATCAGACCATCGTTAAGTCGTTTGATGAGATCGTCGGGCGGTAGGTCGATCAACACTATTTCATCGGCCCGATCTAAAAGAGTATCTGGAACAGTCTCGTGGATTCGAACTCCAGTAATTTCCTCGACAGTGCTTACTCGGCTCTCGACATGCTGAACATTTAATGTCGTGTAAACATCGATGCCTGCGTCTAAAATCTCGATCACATCAAGATAGCGCTTATTATGGCGACTCCCAGGTGCATTGGTATGTGCTAGTTCATCAACCAGGACGATTTTCGGACGACGCGCCAACACCGCATCGAGATCCATCTCTTCAATTTTTGTACCTTGGTAGTCAATAATCTTCCGCGGGACCAATTCCAGTCCATCAATCAGCAGAGCCGTATCCAAACGACCATGATGCTCTACAATCCCGATCACTAGTTCGGCACCAGATGCGCATACTTTCCGAGCAGCCTGGAGCATGGCATAGGTCTTACCAACACCGGCAGCCATACCAAGGAATATTTTTAGTTTACCTTGGGCTGCTCTCGCAGTTTCTTGATTAATTAGCGCCAGTATTTGATCTGGATTTTTACCCTCTATGATAGTCACCTCGGGGGTCTGCCAAAGGCCGCATCAAGTGCCAGATTGAGCTCGAGGACATTAGTTCGGCTCTTGCCGATAAACCCAAGAAGAGGATGTTGAACACTGCTTACGACCATGGCTTGTAGCTCCTCACGCTGGCTTTGTCCAAGGGCACGCGCCTGGACGATACGCTCTATTTGAAATCGCGCAGCTTCCGGCGAAATGTCCGGATCGAGACCACTGCCAGACGTGGTCAGAAGATCCGAGGGTGCATTCGCACCCTCAACCGCTTGTCGCTTGTTAATATCAGACCGTAGCACCTCACTCGTCGGGCCTAAATTACTGGCAGCAGATGGAAGTGCACTGTAACCGCTAGCAGATGGTCGTGATTGAAAATATGCCGAAGATGTATACCGCTGACCAATCAGCTCTGAACCCAATATCGTATCGTCACGTACGATCAATTGGCCCATAGACTTCTTGGGGAAGATAAGAGCAGCGCTCCCCCAAACTAATATCGGATAAACTAAACCAGTCAGAGCACTTAGCACCAAGAGTACACGCCATGCCGGCCTTAATGACCGAATTATTTCCGTTAGCATTTTAAACCAATCCAATTGAAGTTAGGAGCATATCTATGAGCTTGATCCCGATAAATGGAGTCACCAAGCCACCAACACCATAAATAGCAAGGTTGCGACGAAGCAGAGCGCTTGCACCCAACGGCCGATAAGGTACACCTCTCAGGGCGATAGGAATGAGTGCAACAATTATCAACGCGTTGAAAATCACGGAGCTAAGGATGGCGCTTTCCGGGGAATGCAAGCGCATGATGTTAAGCACTGCGAGGGGACCAAATCCACCCTGAGTCTGAGCATAAAGCCCTCCGAAAAGAGCGGGTAAAATTGCAAAGTACTTGGCAACGTCATTGGCGATGCTGAAGGTGGTCAATGACCCGCGCGTCATCAGCAACTGTTTGCCTGTTTCTACAATTTCGATCAACTTAGTCGGATTGCTATCCAGATCGACCATATTGCCGGCTTCACGAGCAGCCTGAGTGCCGGTATTCATGGCGACGCCAACGTCGGCCTGCGCCAAAGCTGGCGCATCATTAGTACCGTCACCAATCATGCCGACCATACGGCCTGCGGCTTGCTCCGCTCTGATGCGCTGCAGCTTGGTTTCCGGTGTGGCTTCAGCAACAAAATCATCGACCCCAGCCTCGGCAGCAATCGATGCAGCAGTCAATTCGTTGTCGCCTGTGATCATCACGGTCTTGATGCCCATCCGGCGCAGTTGCGCGAAGCGGTCCTTGATTCCGCCTTTGACCGTGTCTTTCAGGACGATAATGCCCAAAACACGGCTATCCTTGACCACGGCTAAAGGAGTCGCGCCGCGACGAGACACGCCCGCAGCCGCTTCCAGCACGTCATCTGGAAATTTGACTCCCTGAGATTCGACAAATTTCTTTACGCTGTCGACAGCTCCCTTACGGATGACTTGAACATCGCCGCCGGCAATTTTTATGTCCACACCACTCATCCGAGTTTGGGCAGTGAAGGGCACAAATGTCACGTCCCGGGGCGGAACGCCCGATGCTCTGAGTCCAAATGTCTCTTTGGCGAGCACAACAATGGACCGGCCCTCAGGAGTTTCGTCAGCAAGAGATGCGAGCTGAGAGGCTTCAGCCAAATCTTGAGCGTTAACTGACACGCTCGGGATAAATTCACTCGCCATTCTGTTGCCAAGAGTAATTGTCCCGGTCTTATCAAGTAACAGCACATCGATATCACCGGCAGCCTCAACTGCTTTGCCGCTCATCGCCATGACATTCTTGCGGATAAGCCTATCGATACCACTGATACCGATTGCCGAGAGCAGCCCACCGATAGTAGTCGGAATCAGGCAAACCAACAGAGCAATAAGGGCCGTATAGGTAACGGTAGCGATTTTGGCCCCAGCTTGTGCCTCACTATATCCGGCGAACGCCTTCAGGGTAGCAACGGCTAGGATGAATACGACGGTAAGACTAACCAATAAGATATTGAGGGCTACTTCATTGGGTGTGGGCTTGCGTTGAGCACCCTCGACCATTGAGATCATGCGATCTATGAACGTATTGCCAGCATCAGATGTGATACGGATGATAACCCTGTCACTAATGACCTTAGTTCCACCAGTCACGGCGGACCGGTCACCCCCGCTCTCGCGAATGACGGGCGCAGATTCACCAGTGATCGCAGCTTCATTTACGGATGCAATGCCTTCGATCACATCACCATCGCCAGGAATCATATCACCCGCTTCGCATACGACCGTGTCGCCGCGTTTCAGAGTACTGGCTGAAACTTTTGTTTCGACTCCATCTCGGATTAAGCGCGCAGTCGTATCTGTTTTTGTCTGCTTAAGCGATTCGGCCTGTGCTTTACCCCGCCCTTCTGCAAGGGATTCAGCAAAATTGGCAAAAATAACGGTAAACCAAAGCCAGATTGAAATCTGCAGATTGAAGCTCGAATGGTCGATGATCGTGGTTATCGTACAAAAGATGGCCCCAAGATAAACGATAAACATCACCAGGTTTTTCCACTGTACCCACGGCTTAAGCTTGGTGAACGCGGAGAACAACGCTTGCCCGAACAGGGTTTTGTAGTTGGGAGTTCGTGCATTCTTCTTGCTAACTGAATTATCCATGACTGTGGCGGCTCCGTTTAAAATGTGCGCCCTGACAGCATCAACATATGTTCAAGAATCGGACCTAGACTTAGAGCGGGCAAGAACGTCAGCGCCCCAACGATGACGATGATTGCAGCCAGCAAGCCACCAAAGAGCCACCCAGTAACAGGGAAACTACCCAGCGATACCGGGGTGGTCTTCTTGCTGGCCAAGGTACCGGCAACAGCTAGAGCCGGAATGATGACAACAAAGCGCCCAACTACCATCGCGGTGGCTAACAAAAGATTCAAAAAGGTCGTGTCCGCAGCAATCCCGGCAAAAGAACTGCCGTTGTTGGCTGCAGCTGAGGTAAAGGCGTACAGCACTTCGCTTAGACCGTGCGGGCCTCTACTTGAAATAGCGCTGAGACCAACTGTCGTGGACAGTGTTAGGGCGGCTCCTGTTAAGATGACAGCACTTGGAGCAACCACAGCGGCCACTGCAAACTTCATCTGAGCAGCTTCGATTTTCTTACCTAAATACTCTGGAGTTCTCCCCACCATGAGGCCGGCTACAAAAACGGTCAGCACAGCAAACATCACTATGCCGTAAAGACCACTGCCAACACCCCCGAAGACGACCTCTCCAAGCATCATGTTGAGCATGGCGAGCCCTCCGGTCAAAGGCGACATACTACTCATCGCCGCGTTCACCGATCCATTCGATGTCGCTGTCGTGCTTAAAGCCCAGAGCACGCTGCTAGCGATGCCAAAACGGGTTTCTTTACCTTCTAGTGATGCAGCACCGCTAAGGGCGGCGTTGTGCATCGCCTCAGAATAAATCGCAGCACTTAGAGTCGTGAGGAACAATCCAAGCATGACGTACAATAGGGTGCGACCATGCTTGGGGTTGCCACAAAGTCGACCAAACATGAGAGGAGAGGCGACTGGGATTAATAAGACCGCAAACAACTCGAGTAGGTTGCTGAGTGGTGTCGGGTTAGCGAAAGGATGAGCGCTGTTAACGCCGAAAAATCCCCCACCATTAGATCCAAGCAGTGAAATAGCTGTTTGCGATGCCACGGGACCCATCGGGAGAATCTGGCGGCCCTGATTCAGTCCAAAGACGGTGAGATTTGGCGCAAAATTTTGCAGGACTCCCTGACCAACCAAAACGACAGCAAAAACGATCGCCAAAGGAAAAAGAATATGAACTACCATGCGCACGAGATCAGTCCAAAATGAACCGATTGTAATGGAAGAATCTCGCCTAAAACCTCTAGCCAACGCCACTGCAACCGTCATGCCAGTTGCTGCGCTTAAAAAATTCTGGACTCCGAGACCAGCCATTTGGGCGAAGTGGCTGAGCGTTGATTCGCCAGAGTAAGCCTGCCAGTTGGTGTTAGTGACAAAGCTTACAGCTGTATTCAGCGCCAGGGGAATTGCCATCCCCTTCACGTTGTTTGGGTTTAGCGGTAGCAGGTCCTGACTGATTAAAATCACGAATAGAAGCACGAAGCCTAAAAAATTGAAGGCGATCAGTGCTGCCGCATATTCCCACCACCGCATCTCGGCATCAGCCGGCGTACCGCAAAGGCGAAGGATCTGTCGTTCTAGTCGCCCCAAGGGATTGCGCTGAATCACGGGCGACCCCTCAAATACCGCCGCCATGTAATTGCCCAGCGGCGCAGCGCAAGCCATCAATATGGCTAGTAAAAGGGCTATTTGAAGGAACTCTGTTTGTGCCATTGGCAACCTCAAATTCAATAACTGGTAAGCTATATTATTTATCCACTCAACTTACGATTGGTAGACTTAATTCACGACGTTGTTTATAGGAAAAAAGTATAACGGCAGGAGGAGAAATCCCTGCTCAATGCAGCTAGATCGACCGGCAGTGTCGATGATCAGTTCAGCGACCCTGCCAAAGGTGACCTAGAAAAGTCACGCAATACCCAGTTATTTCAGGTACGCGCGACGCAGATTTTCGACCATTTCAGCATGTCAATCAATAACGCGGTGTAGTTGGTTGCGATCTCGGTGATGAAAGATTTCACTCCTGCCTTTCATCAGTAGTTGTGTGTCTTCCTCATATGCCCACGCATCGGGTGAAAGCATCTTCACTTCGAGTTCGTACCGAACCGTCTTGAACTCACGATCAAGGAACGGACTGGAACAAATTCCGAATGTAGCTGACCCGAGGTCGGCTGCAAGCTTGAACTCTTTATCATCCGCCATCGCGCTGCCACCCGCCATGACCGTCACTCCGCGTGGGACTATGAAACAACGCATCACTTGTTTTGCGTCATTGTCCCAAAGCCAATAACCCACTTCTTCGTGAAACGGCGCTTGCTCTCCGAGTCGATAGGCAACTGTGTTGTAGCGAAGACCCTCAATAGTCTGTTCATGATTGTTGATGGTTGCGATTGGCGTGAAAGTGATGCGCTCACGGAATAGATTGGTTTCCGTCTGGCGATCATCAGAGGGCGCGGTATCGTGACCCTTTATTCCTTCCCAGGCTCCCACCAAGAAAGCAATGGGACCCAGCGCTGAGTTAGATAGTGATGGACTCAACTTAACCTCCAAGAGCAAGAATGAGCGCAATTTGAGCTCAGCAATTCAATGCGGCGTAGGGCAATTGGCGGGGCCTTCTAGGCACCCGAAAGCGACCCAAGAGTAGATAAACTCAACCAGTATTTCTCAATCCACTAGCAAGTGCACTCACGGTGACCAGCAAGTCATTTAAAATATGATCAGATTCTTTATTCGGGGCATTATTTATTGAGCTATGTTGCGTATTTCGCCACGCCCGTATCTGCTCGATTTGCAACTTATGCAGGGTACGCAGTCCAGTCTCTCGCATAGCAATCGTTCGCATAGCTTGAGGACGCCGACCCTCTACTGGACTACCAAAAACATGGACGAGCATGCGTCGCGTGCGTTCGTACTCATCAAGTATTAACTGCATGAAAAACGCTCGCACGTCCCGATCATCAAGCAAGTTGGCATACCAACCCATAATTTCTGGACTAGCCGAGGCAACAGTAGTTTCAACATTGTGAAGTAGGTAGTTTAGATGATTTAAAGTACCCAAGTTACTGACGAGATAATTGAAATCGGCAGTCGAGTCCTTCTGCAACGTCTCGAGAGCAGTGCCAACTCCGTACCAGCTTGGCAAATAAAAGCGCGACTGTATCCAACTAAACACCCATGGGATCGCTCGCAAATCGGCTATGGTAGCTTGCCCTGTGCGCTTGGCCGGTCGGCTGCCAATACGAAGCCGCTCTAGTACATCAATTGGTGTCACCGAACGAAAAAAACCTAAAAACCTACTGTCTTGAACCAGAGTTTGATATGTGAGCTGACTAGATCTGCTCAGTTTATCCATCGCCTGCAGATACAGCGGCTCGTCGGGTTGTTTCCTGTTAGTTTGCAGAGTTTCAGAGGTGACAGTGGCAAGCATGGTTTCAACGTTGTAGACGGCTGTCGCGACATTCCCGTATTTGCGGGCAATGGTTTCCCCTTGCTCCGTTACACGGAAAGAGCCCATCATCGTGCCCTTTGGCTGCGCCTGCAAGAAGCGATGGATTGGCCCCGAACCGCGACCAATGGTTCCGCCACGACCATGAAAGAAGTTAATCTCGAGCCCCAAACGCTCGGCTACGCCATGCATAGCTTTTTGTGCTTTATAAAGATTCCATTGGCTGGCCATGACGCCGCCGTCTTTAGAACTGTCGCTATAGCCAATCATGATCTGCTGGATTGGCTTCGACCTCCCCATGCGAACACGTTGATCCTCAAGGCTTGCTTTTGTGATCGGATGATTCAGGAATTCGATCAGAATTCGCTCGCTACGCTCGAGGTCGTCGATCGTCTCAAAAAGTGGCACCACAGGCACCTTGCACACCAGATGGCCACCTTCGAGGCGTAAAAGCCCAGCCTCCCGTGCAAGTAAATACATAGTGAACAAGTCGTTCGCTGAATGCGTCATGGATACAATCAGCGAACCAATACCCTCTGGTCCATAGCGGTCGACGTGAGTCCTGACTACTTTCAGGCAATCAACGACGGCTTTTGCTTCGCCGCTATGGCTCTGATTTGGTGGAGAAAAAGGTCTTGGTGATAATAACTCACTGCGGATGAATTTGGTTTTACGCTCCTCAGACCAATCTAGAAACGAATCAGCCTCCTGTATGCCAGCAAGTTGGAGTAAGTCCATCATTGCTTTGTCGTGAAATTGGCTATTTTGACGAATGTCTAGTTTGGCCAGGTGAAAACCAACCGTCTGTAAGGTTCGCACAGCTTGACGCAATTCATTTTCAGCTAATCGCCCAGCCCCGATCGCGGTCAGTGATTCATGGAGAATGCGAAAATCGTCCATGAGCTCTGTCGGGGACAGATAAGAAGCATCGGCATCACCTAGTTCGGTAGCATGATCACGCACTACTTGGATCGGAAGCCTTCCGATCATGATATTGGTCAACACTAACCAAGGCTCATCCGGGTGTTGCTTTATGGCCTCCCCATACTGCTCGGGCAAGGTAGCTTGATAGTGGCTGAGGCGACTTAGCAAGGGCTCCGGAGGGTTTTGCTTATGATCCGCAATGGTCAACTTCTTTGACAGGTCCTGCAGCTTGTGGCGCAAGACTATCAATGCATTGAGACGCAGCGCTTTGAGCGTCTGAGCGGTGATTTCGGAAGTGACCAGGGGATGCCCATCGCGGTCCCCACCCACCCAGTTACCTAAGGTAAAAGTAGGATAATCGTGATCCATGTACGACAGGCCTTCGTCAAAGCCCGCCAATCTCCAAGCAGTTTCAAAGCGCCGATCTAGCCACGACAGGATTTCGGGAAAGACATTCTTTAGGTAGTGCATGACATTCTGTAATTCATCGGTAACTTCGGGGCGCTGTATGTAAGTGGCTCCCGTACGCCACAGCCGTTCCAGCACTGTTTTGAAGTCGTTCTTCAACCAAACTTGCTCGATTGGAGTCCACATTTGGTTTTCGCGCTTTACGAGCAACAAATATAGGTCGCGATGATGTTGCAGTATGGCCGTTCTCTTGGCTTCCGTGGGATGAGCCGTGAGCACTGGCTCTACTTGTAGCTTGCGAATAGTACCGAGAATATCGTCAGCTCCGAAACCCTGTTTGATCAGTTGTGTTAAGGCCCATGGCCATAGGCCGCTCTCGTCCTCTAGATGATCAGCCGTCTGCTTGAGACGGCGGCGCTGGATAGTCGTATTTTCCTCGACCATGTTGAGTAACTGGAACGAAATTGACAGCAGTTGCACAAGGCCTTGATCGGCGTTGCCATGATCGACGCTGCCATGATCGAGTGGCTTCGTCTTCGGTTGGAGCCATGGCACAAAGTCAACTAAATTGGTTAGCTTGAGATCAGTTAGAACTTCACGCAGGCACTGCATGATGAATTGTAGGTCCTGATCAAACTTATTGTCCGCAATTACTGTCATAAACTCACGCTTTGTATCAGTTGGATCGATACTTATAGCGCCTTAAAGCGAGCAGACCAATTACATTTCGTTCAGGATATTACAAATGCTGCAGTTGGCTGCGGTAGAATCAGCTTGCCATCTTTAGTGAAACAGCTTGAGCGCAGTCGCAATTCCACCTCTTCAAGTAATTGACGAGGTGCATTTGCTAATTCACATTGAAGTGCAAATGACAAAAACTCAAGGCGCCGTGCCTCAGAACCAGCACTGCCATCAAATAGTGAGCCGACATCAAAATATGTAGATATCGGTAGAAGGGAAAAATCACAGTTAGAGGCCCGAAGGCCGGCTGCCACTATGTTGCTTTTCAAATCAAAATTCTCAATTGCTGGCCTATCCCTATTGAGAGAGAAATCAAAATCTGAAAATAATCGGGTAAACCCTTCTGGAGTATTTATGATAGCGATTAGCATGCCATTTTTGGTCAGAAGATTCTTCGCGGAAAGAAGAGCCTCGATTGGGTCCTTGATTCCGTAAAGACTGTGACAAAACAAAACAACGTCAAAAGATTGCTGAAGATCCGTCGCTAGCGCCTGATTAAATCGCTCAATCTCGACTACGCTCGGGACTTGACTAAAGCGACTCAGCATCTGAATCAAAGCCGCCGCCGCCACCGGATCAGGCTCAACCGCAACATATTTCTTGATGTTGGAAATACTCAATCTTTCGCCCAGCTTTTCGAGCATGTAGCCTGACCCAGCGCCAACATCTAGTAGGGAAAAACTACTCCCTATTTTATTTTCAATCTCTGTAGCCACAAATCCCGCAATGTCCTGGTACTCTCGTGAGAGACTTTGAAGAACTTCAAAGGTCTCAAGGTAACGGTCTCGCGTTAAACTCTGGACATCATATTTTTGGCTTGAATTCTTGTCAGTCCGAGCTGGATTGACAGCAAATTTTCTTTTTAAAGATGGCGCATTTTTCTCAGCATACTTACCACCCATTTTTACGTCCCGAGCACCGTCATAGCGTAGATTAGTTTTCATAGTGATTCACTCCCGGCGAAAATTTCAAACCCCACTTACTTATCTTCGCCGGAATTTCACAATTTAGTTAATAACATGTGCATATCAGTACTTAGGTTATAACTATAAGCTCTGAAAACGGATCGAGCCGCGCAATGACCCTTCATTATTGTTCCACTGATACGTATCCATCGTGGCAAAATAGAGCCGCGTAGCACCCACAGGCACAGTCACTTGCCGATACTCACCTGCGGCAGTGCGGCCGGTACCAATGAAGAAAATTTGCCCAAGCTGTGGGCTGAGCAACTTGTAGTCGCGAGATGCCGGGGTTGAGAAGTCTAGCTTGGCCGTGGGCACTAGCTGACGCGGATCGCTGTCGTTCAGAAACACTCCGATGAGAGAATCAATTGGAGCTGTTATGTCACTTTTGCCATTCACCCCACCTAGCTGGTGCGACACAATCACTCTTGCGTCACCATTAGCGTCAGATTGGCCGTTTTGATTATTGTGAGTGATGCCACCGGACACCGTAAATGCGAGCACCGATCCGGGGCTGAAGCAGCCAGCATTCGACGGCACAATTAAAATCGGAGCCTGTCC
The DNA here is from genome assembly GCA_903915625.1 of uncultured Pseudomonadota bacterium. GTDB lineage: Bacteria > Bdellovibrionota_B > Oligoflexia > Oligoflexales > CAIYRB01 > CAIYRB01. Next base: position 20,830 of record CAIWTN010000210.1, read on the forward strand.
ATTAGCACGGTCTGTGGGAGACTGCGGGTCGGAGGACGTCACTTGGTAAGTCAATGTTGCCGATTCCGGCATGCCAGCAAGATATGGATTCGCAGTCGCAGGCACCTCATATTCCTGACTGCAACTCTGCGGTATTTTTTCAGCTGCTATAGGAGGCTGGACGTTGGGACCTACTGCTCGCGGATCAGTCTGCACCACTCGCCCTGGTTCTCTGCCAGAGGTCCCACCGAATTGCGTGCTCTTGCAAGCGCTCAAAAGCAAGATCAACAGGACTGCGGAGGCGCAGTGACAGGCAGCCAGCTTCCGATCTCCCACAGCTAGTTCTTTGTTAGGCCACATATCCAGCCTCCGCTTCAGACCCCATTCGCAAGTATAGCTAGCGTTTACCGCTTTAAGGTTGATCAATCGGCATAATTACTGAATAACTTTAAGAATTCTGAAGTCGGCATTTAGCGCAATAAGTTCGACAGCTTAAAAATCAGTAACCAGTTGATTGCCGCCGCGAACTTCACGCTCCTCTGAAACTGGCACAGCATTCCCTAATCGCGCAGCAGCCAAAATACCGCTTAGCAAATAGCACACATCTTGTTTAGAGAGGATCGTATGATCATAGTGCGCTGTCATGGTCAAGCGTCCAGCATAAGTGACCACGCCTATAGCCATATTTGTATAGAGGCGAAGTGGCGGTAGTAGTTCTACACAAGAAAGAGTCAACCCTCCTGTCATGATTTGGCCAGACTCATCCCGTGGCAGATCGCAATGAGCCAGCGGGTCACCGAGGTTACTCAAAACAGCGGTCGCCGCGCATCGCCATGTTAAACATTGCGAGGCAAGTCCCCCGACCCCACCCCGGATGAATCCGCCTAACCACGTGGCGAAGTTCAAAGCAAAACCTAGTCCATAGCGTTTGACCGCGCCCATCTCATTGATCACGCTATGCAACAACTGAGCTGGACGATCCAGCACGGTGCCGCGGCGATCGATAAAGGCCATTCCGATCATGTTGGTTGCTGACATGAGATGATCTTGTGCCTGACGCATATTGACTGGCACGAGAATACGAACTCTTCGATTCCTTTTAATTCGATCAAAGAGTTCATTCGTGCGCTGCCAGCTATCAATTGAGGAAAACACATGCGTAAGCAGTGAGTCATTAATGGAGGCCCCGTCCTTGCGCGCTGCCACTTTCAACTGCGCCAGTTCCTCAGCCGAGAGTTGTCCGTTTTCCCGAGCAGGACATTGAAATACAGCCTCACCAACTAGTCCATCCGAGAAGCCCAAAGATAAGGGCTCCGGATTAGACAGATAAAATCGCCACGCTCGCACCAAAAAAAGCGGTATCGCACGTAAAATCTGCCATGGATTTAAACCGCATAAATTGCGTCTTTTTAACAGTGCCGGCAAACGCGGTGGTATCGCTACTTTTGCACCCGCGCCATCGTAACACCTCAATACATCTTCCATAAATCTGATCGCACCAAGACCGTCGCTAACACTATGATGAAACTGAAAGTGAACTGTACAGTTCTCGATTCCCTGACGTAAAAATGCGCGCACGCCAATTTCACGACTCAGGTCGATAGCGATTGGACTTTTCCTATCTTCGTTAGCAATATTTTCGGACTCAGGAGTTTGAGAAGTAGGAAACCGAAGTGGGCTGCCCTCAGGGCCGACATCCAAATATACTGTGGAGTTTTTTACGTGTTGCCACCGCAGCTTAGCGCGAAGGCCCCGACGATCTCCGATTAAATGACTCGATAACATCGGATGATGAGTAAGTGCTTGGTTCAAAGCAGCGCTCAATCGAGCTTCATCCGCCTGGCCCTGGAGGGTCATCACGAGCCAAAAAACCATTGGATATTTTGGCCGGTCATCGACCAACATATAATGTTCAAAGGCCGAAACACCTGACGACAGATTTTCAGTAGCACCCATAGTGTTCACTCCGTGCGCGCATTTATAGCAGAATGCGCACTCACGAAGCAAACGTGAATTATGTTTAGCGCGAGTTATGCAGCTTCACGCATGACCGCTCCAGTCACACCTGTCGCGAAGTCTGTAATCCGAGACGCCACTTGGGCGGGATAGTCTAAATGTGGGCAATGACCAAATCGTTCTGGTCGTTCGATTACCGCATGAGACGGCAGATGAGCGGCGAAATAGTCAAAATGTGCCTCTGGCATCAACCGCTCTACCTTTCCCCAAAGGAACAGCAGCGGCATTTTTAATGAGGCGAGCTGATGCGGCTTGACACTATGTTCAGGCGTGAAGCGGGAAAATATCGTGCGAATAGTTTTGCCCGCGAAAATTTTACGGACAAATGGAGCCATGATCCAGGCAATTGGAGCCGGCATCCAATCGGTTAACTTTCCCGCGAACGCCCGCGCTTCAGCCAAAGTATTAAGTTCGAATTGAGCGATGAACTTTTCCAATTTGGCCTGCTCCATGGGAGCACCGAGAGGTGAACATAGAATCACTCCGAGCATCATCTCAGGATAGCGTTCCGCGAAATACATCGAAAAGCCACCGCCCATCGAGTTACCGAAGATAAACATTGGTTCGTCAATAAATCCTCGGAGACACGCGGCAGTCACCGCGAACGTTCCTTCGTGATCTAAGGCGAATGGAAGAGGAGCTGAGAGCCCATGTCCAGGAAAATCAAGCGCAATAATTTTCCGGAAATTCGCCTGTAGGAACTTCATTGTCGGACCAAACGACGCCGCGTTTGCGCCAATGCCGTGCACCAAGAGTATCGGAGGTAAGTGGCCGGTTCCTTCGGCGACAAAGACATGCAACGTTCTGTCACCCGCACCGATGAAATGACTCTTAAATCCTAGCCAATTAAAGGCTCTCGACCAAACTCGATCTAAAAGCGGCGCTTTGTACACGGCGGCCTCCAACATTGCTCAAATCGATACCCTTGCAAGATGCTGTGCATCGAGCGAATTGATGCAACACCTCTTATTTGGGAAGTATCGGCGCGCTTAAAGGAGACCTTGAGTTAAAAAAAACGACAGTATTGATTGCAAAAAATCATAATTATTTTATCTTGGCCAATTACAAGCCACCCCACTCGGACTGCAGTCTACAAAAAGATTCAACAAGCAGACTGCAACATAAGTTACTCTTGGAAACTGCCCCAACCTGGCCTAAGCTTCGCTCAGATCGATTCTAACTAAAGTAGCTGTGGATAAACCAATGGACAACCGCACCTCCCTAGCAAAGTATGCTCTCGTGATAGTTACCGCGTCCAGCCTGTGGACCTGCGGCACCAGATTCGGTGAGGGCACTAATCTGTCAGACTCCGGAGATCTGAAGACCGTATCGCCAGCGTCCCTGCTTGTTCAGAACGCACCCACGCCAGCTCTCAAAGTTCTTTTCTTCGGTGATTCAGGTAAGGGCAATCAAGAGCAGGCCGCAACAGCAGCTGCAATGACTAAGCATTGCGCATCGGCTGGCTGTGACATGGCCCTTTTATTAGGCGACAACATTTATCCCGTCGGCGTGACATCGATTCATGACAAGCAGTTTCAAACTAAATTTGAAGAACCGTACAAAGATCTCAACCTAATTTTCCATGTGATCTTGGGCAACCACGACACATATTCGGGACCAGCTGGAATCAATGCTGAACTAGACTACTCAAATATCTCAAGCAAATGGCGCATGCCTGCTCGCTATTACAACTTTAAGGAGGGTAATGCTGAGTTCTTCGCTTTAGACACCAACACCCTCCTCGATGAAGCCGCCCAAATCCAATGGCTGGAAGACTCACTGCAGGCATCAACAGCACGGTGGAAAGTGATCTATGGTCATCATCCGATTTACAGCATTGGAGAACATGGGACCCCTGGAAAATCCCAAGCTCGCTACCGCCAGCAACTTGAACCAATCATCTGTAAGTATAAGGCCGTCTATCTTTCAGGCCACGAGCATTTAATCCAAGTCAATGCTCTACCCTGCGGCGGCACTGCCATCGTTGCTGGTGCGGCTGCTGAGCGCACGACACCCTATGAAAAGACCATCAAAAAGCAGAAGGACACGCTGAAGTTTTTCACCCGTGATCAGCTCGGCTTTGGCTATGCTACATTTACGGAAGATGCCATCACGATCGACTTCCTCGATGAGAATAGCGAATCACTCTACTCATACAGGATCAATTAATATCGCGCCATCCTCGGTAAAGAGGATGGCAACACCATTAAATCAGCCCTACTCGGATTGCTGACTGTGCCAGTCACCGCCCGTAATGAGACGAGCGCCACGTTTAAACAATACGTAACTGCTGATCCATTGAAGTAAAACAAAGAGCCGGCTTCTGAAGCCCACCAGATAGTAAATATGGACCACAAGCCAAGCTAGCCAGGCTATTAGTCCTGTCATCTTTAGTCCGCGGAACTCACTCACAGCTTTTTTACGTCCTATCGTGGCCATTTGGCCTTTATCCAAGTAACGATAAGACTCAAGCGGCTGCTGATCTAGCGCACGCAGAACATTGCGCGCCACCCACCTGCCCTGCTGCATGGCGACTGGTGCAAGGCCTGGCAGCACACCATATTTTTTGTCCACCAATCGAGCCATGTCTCCGACTGCAAAGACATGGTCGACACCGATGACACGCAACGTATCATCGATCTCTACCCGACCTTGAGGATCTAAGGGCACACCTAGCTTTTTTCCGATGGGCGATGCTTTAACGCCGGCAGCCCACAGCACTGTCTTAGAGCCAACCATTTCGTTACCTAACTGAACACCATCTGCAGTGATATTTGTCACTCGTGTTGAAGTCCAGACTGTAACGCCAAGTTTTTCCAGATCACGCATTGCTCGTCGCGATAACTCGGGGGAAAATGACGGCAGTATGTGCTTGCCAAGCTCAATCAAAACGATGCGAGCACTGGATGGCTCGATGTGACTAAAGTCCTTGGCTAACGTCTGGCGACTGATTTCACCAATTGCACCCGCCAACTCAACCCCGGTAGGGCCGCCACCAACTACAACAAAAGTCATGAGGTCACGACGCAAAGCTTCATCACTCGTGGACTCTGCGCGTTCAAAAGCATCTAGGATACGCCGCCTGATCTCGGTGGCATGCTCTAAGGTCTTAAGTCCTGGCGCAAGTTCTTCCCACTCGGGATGTCCGAAATAACTGTGCGAGGCGCCGCAGGCGAGCACAAGTTCGTCGTATCTAAGTTTGGCCCCACCCTCAAGTCTCACTAGGCGTTCTACTGGATCAATATCGACAACCTTTTCCTTGAGGACATCTGCCCCGTCCACGCCGACTGGAATGATGCTTCGGATAGGCGCAGCAATATCGGCGGGACTCAGACCAGCAGTCGCTACTTGGTAAAGCAGCGGTTGAAACAAATGATAGTTTCTCTGATCGATCAAGGTGATCTTAGTTCCAGGCCGCTTCGCCTTGATCAGAGATTTAACGGCCGCTAATCCAGCAAATCCGGCTCCGACCACGACGACATGACTCATGGACTTACCCCCGCTCTCATGTGACTCAACTACAACACCCACAAACCGTGCTCTATACTCTAGCCGATCATCCACCGCTTTAAGCGCGGCTTTTCTACTACGGGGTAACCCCTAGCGCATTGACCCCCCTCTTGTTATCATCTTGGCAGCCTAATACCCAGACAGCATTGAGTAATTAATCAGGAGACCAGTATGCGTACAGTTTTGTCTTTGATGATGACAGCGACCCTCAGCTTGGCAGCCTGCACCACCACGGGCAGTGCCGACAAGGACAAGAAAGACGGCGAAAGCGGCTTTTCCCTCGACAAAATTAAGAAAAATGTTGAGACCGAAGGCAAAAAGATCGAAGCCAAAGCAGCGCCCTACCTAGAAGCGTGCAAAGCTGAGACGGATAAGTACTGTAAAGTCGACAAAAGCGAGCCAATGAAGCTGCACGCCTGCTTGAAAGCCAACAAAGACAAGGCTGGCCCAAAATGCCGCGACGCACTAACCGGTACTGCTAAAGCGAAGATGTAAGGGGTCAGGCACCCAACCCATTGATATTATTATCTGGGTCGGTCACTCCCGCAGGTCCTGCGATGTGACTGACCCAAAATTTATGGCTCATCAAATACGGAGGCTGCCTTGACCCTGACACCTAACCAGCGCCTTACCCCGAGATTTCTTGAGTCATTAATTGTTTTATTTGGACTGGCAGCGTGCAACCAAAACATCAGTAGTCACGGGAAATCTTACGGCGGTCCAACTGAAGCGTACGTCCGACTCCCATCGTCATTAGTCACGGACAAGTTTGTCGACGCCAGCGGCTTCATCCAAGATCATATTCATAGCGAACACTACGCTTTCGGTTATTTACAGAAAGCTGTCTTAGATAAATTGCCGCAAACTCAACAACAGCTCATCACCGAACTAAATAACTATGAGTGGACCCACTTCCCTCATGACCTGAATACTCTGCGCCGTTTACCAGATACTGAAACTACCGGCGATTATGAAGAATTCCATGACTTCGCTGCCATGACAGCCGATCTAGAACAGACGGCGACAAGATTTCCGGAGATCACCTACCTGGAACCAGGCGGCCTAAGCGTCCAGGGGCGCGAACTCTGGCTGATGAAGATCAGTGCACATGCACAGCGGAATGACCAACGACCCAAAATTTTACTGATCGCAAATATGCACGGTGATGAAACAGTCGGACGAGAGCTGATGCTCTATTTGATTCGGATGTTAACGCAGGGATACCAACATGATGAAAGAATCACCCGATTAGTGAACGCGGCGCAAATTTTTATCATGCCATCGATGAATCCAGATGGCTTTGAACTGGGCCAACGTTACAACGCGCGCGACGTTGACCTCAATCGTAATTTCCCCGATTTTGTCAGTGATCCGCACGACACCCCAGCGAATCGAGCACCTGAAACTCAAGCTATTATGGCACTGCACGCCTCGCATCATTTCATCATGGCGCTCAACTTCCATGGTGGTGAAGTCTGCTTCAATGTCCCATGGGACACGAAATCTAATGCGAGAAAAAGCGAACGCTTCGGTGATGACGGGCTACTTCGCAACATCGGCAGGCAATACGCCGACCTGAATGCAACGATGCGGGTAAATCACAGCGGATCATTCGATCATGGTTTGACCTATGGTTATGAGTGGTACCGCGTTAAAGGTGGCATGCAAGACTGGTCTATCTTTTACCGCGAATCAACCCACGCTACTGTGGAGTTATCGCATGTGAAGTGGCCTAGTGCTGCACATTTGCCACGTTTGTGGGACGAAAATCGCGAAGGCATCATTCGTTATATGGAACAGGCTCTAGTAGGCATGCACCTGCATGTGGTGGATCGCTCGGGCGCAACACTGCACCAGGTTAACGTGCGCTCCAGTGGCCACGACCGTAGCAGTGGCAATGAACGCACCATACATTATGCGTCTGGCGTTGTGCACAGACCGAGTCTTACACAGATGCAAACATTAGAAATCAGTGCGCCAGGATACAAGTCAGAGACTTTAAACATCTCGCCTTGGCAATTCACCGGCAGTAATTATCGAGAATTGGTGCTCAGCAAAGATTGAATTCAATTAATTCGACGAGTTCACCCAGGCAGCAGCCATACCGGCTAGCATCGCTACAGCCCGCTCGTTGTACTGGACCCAACTCACAATGATGTCGGCCACCAGCTTTTGCGGCCCAACGAAAGTGTCATGCATAGGCTTAACAGTCTGTAAATACTGATGAATAACGCCATCAACATTGCGGCCACGCTCATTGATATCACGGCGAAGACGGCGCAGGCAGCGGACATCGTCGTCTACATCGACATAAACGGCCAAAGTCAGCAGCTGGCGAATCTCTGCCCAATGTAGGGCCAGTATGCCGTCTAGCACCAGCACTGGCGCTGGTTTAATTAAAACCGTCTCACCAGTCCTGGTATGGGTAGCGAAATCATAAGTGGGGCGAGCTACTTCACGCCCGGCCAACAGTTCGCTGAGGTGCAGGCGAAGCAATTCCGTATCAAATGAATTGGGGTGATCGTAGTTCCGACTGTCCCGCTCACTTTGCGGTAAGTGCGCCAAATCATGATAGTAATGATCGATCTGCAAGACCAGTAGGTCAACGCCCACCATCTCGGAGCAACGGTCCCGAAGCATGCGCACAAGGGTCGTCTTGCCCGATCCAGACCCGCCACTGACACCAATGATCTTTGGTTGTTGAAAAGTCACGCGCTCTCAACCCTGGGGAGCAGATACGCCCCGCGTTAGAATGTCCTTGCCGAAGTGCGGCGTTTATCACAACAATAAGGAAACTCCACCAGTTTTTTATGGTTAGTAAGAGTTTAAGGTGGCCCTGAGTATAACTTCACCATTACCCCACTGACGCCCCACCAATCTAACGTGGGTATTGGAGTGTTTATGACGATGGTATCTGAGGAGTCTAAGGTTCCAGAAACGTCAGAACCGGGTCAGCCGCAGGTGATTAACTGTCGCAACCTCGTCGGAGGCCAGTGGCAGGACTCGTCAGGCCCCCAGCGTCAAATCATCAGTCCACACACGGGAGCCCTGATCGGACACGTACCGATGAGCTCAGTG
>CAIWTN010000211.1 GCA_903915625.1 uncultured Pseudomonadota bacterium
AATTTTGCTTGTGATTCGAACCATCCGACGAAGAACAAGCATGCGGGGAACAAAAGATAAGAGGGGTTATAAGTATTCGTCGAAATTTGCAGTGTGGAAGGTAGCGTGGCTAGCCAGATGAGAAGTAGCAGACTGGAAAATTGGGTGAAGCGCCGCGCTAAATACCATGACAAAAGCGCGAGTCCCATTAGCGACAGCACATTGACTACGACAAAGGGTGCTTCTGCGGCCTGTGTCAGACGCAGTGGCAAGCCGATGATAAGAGATTGCAGTGCGCCGGGGATTTGTTGATTGGTGTGGACTATGTCCGGGCCAAAATAAGGCCAGAGTCCTGTGGTGGCATATTTGAGACCCAGTAGATAAATTTGTACGACATCTTCGTGCCAAAAATTTTGGCTTAGGCCATAAAAGATGCGCCAAAGCAGCAGCGATATCACTGCTAGCACACCGATAAAAAGTCTTGTTTTAGAGTTTGTGTGCGATATCTGATTAAGGGACATGGGTTCCGGAGGCATGGTTACACCGTGTTTAGCTTTAGAGTCATCGAGATTTAAAGTCATCGAGCTCTAAAGTCGAAAGTCTTTCATGATCTGCGCGGCAATAGGATTTTGCAGGCGCCTTTTGCCTGCAATCAACCATAGCTCTTCGTAAACATCCAAAAGAGTGCCAATCACTACCAACGATTTGCTGCCGATCAACTCCTCAGCTGCCGGTGCCGCAATGGGGATTAAGCCATCGCCGTGCGAGCCCATGAGCTTTTGTAAGCTTGTATCTTGCACCTCTGCTACCGTATCTACATTAATGTCACGGAGCTTGAAGAAATGCTCCACGTCATGTCGTAGCTTGGTGTGCACAGACGGCATCACGAAGGGTTGGTTTTTAAGAGACTCGGGAAACCCGGTTTTTAAGCGCGCAAATTTTTTCGAGCCGCACACTACGACCGGCATACGAGCTATGCTTTTTGCAAAAATACCGGTGGCCTCTGCAGCGTGTGGGGCATCGTTAGTCATGACTAAGTCGACTCTGTGCGCACGTAATTCTCGCAGTAGTTCGTGACCATGACCTTCTGTGATCGACACGACGCAGTCGTGCGCTTCCTGCGCTTTATGAAAAAGACTCAGAGTCAAGTGCTTGGGCACAGTGTCAGCAACACCGATTTGGATCTGTAGCTTGGCTGCCATGTGGCGGTCATTTATGGCGTCTAACATCTCGTCGCCGAGGCGAAAAATTTCGTTCGCATATCCTAAGACTAAGCGCCCGGCTTCGGTCAGTTGCAATTGCCTTTTTGAACGATCAAAAAGTTGGTGCCCAATGGTCGATTCAAATTGCTTCAGTTGCGTGGATAGAGTGGGCTGGCCTAGGCGCAACTTTTTCGCTGCGTTGGCGATGCCGCCCTCTAGAGCAATAGTCTTGAAATAAAGCAGATGATGGTAGTTGACCCATGGTCTTGCCGACATTTGACTTCCGTTTGGCTTAAAGCCTTACTTCATTAAAAGTGAAGTATTTTGTATTTATGTTCGATTTCAGTAGACCATGCCACAGGTCAGCAATCAATTAGTAATTTTGGTATCCTATGGGGCTGTTTTCATGGGATTTTTTAACGTATCTAAAATTTTTACCTAATGTTTTTTTATCTTCTGGTCGATACAGAATAGTTGGGAGAAACAGTCTCTTGCGTGACTGCTGATGCCGACTTTAGGTGGAGCGATCGGAGGGCTCATGAGTTTGTACCAGAGCGGCTACTCCCCAGTGCGCGGGGCGCGGGTGGAAGATGTAATGCGAGCGGCCTCGGTGGTCAGCGTAGCGGTGTTTTTTATTTTGACTGTGAGCTGTAATCAGCCAGCTAGTTCGGAGCGAACCAAAATCCAGACAACCTCACCCGCACCCTCTGCGCCACCGTCAGATACTGCTGTGACACCGTTACCAGTGTCCGGTGCATTTTTGGTTGATGCCGATCTAGTCCCAACTGAAGGTTACAAACTTAATACTAAAACTTCCGATGAGGTCCTCACCACGCTTAATCAGACCAGTGTGTTCTACAATAACCAACCGAAGGCTCAAGCGCCTCTGCCAACCAACATTACAGGCTGTCTGTCTGAGCTGGATACGACAACGATTGACGCCAACAAAGTATCGGCAAAAATTATCAAAAATCTTGACGTGTCTAACTGCGTTAAACAACTCACAGACCCACGGCTGACCATCAATTCACTAACTGCAACTTTAAAAGTGTACATGTATCTGAGCTGCTCATCTGGAGATGTGTCTGGACTTAAGGGCAAGTCATTCACGTCATTGCAGGATATAGTGTTGGGCAAAACAGGCTGCAAGGAGGGTACCTTCCATCTGCAATTCCTCTCAGAGCAGACCGCAGAGGTAAATTACGGCATTATTCCAACAACCTTTAAAAGGCGAGTGGTCAGTCTGGACGGCACCAATGCCCTTACTGGCTGCAAGTTCTCGGTTAACAACAATATTGAGACTCGCGCCGATGACTGCATCAACTTCGCCAAAGATGATTATTCGTTTATTACTCCTTCGGCCACTTTGAGTTACTACGACATATATAAATACAAATTTTTGGGTGTCACCAGTGATGCGTCTTCAGATGATAATATCTGGCGCAGCACGGGTAAGATCGAACTCAGCGTCGATAGCTGGACTGGTGTAGTCTCGTTTACTGGGGCGAATACGTCACCGACTTATGCTTTACAGGACTCTGCGAGCAATGCGGCAGTTACAGGCTCTCTCAAAGTTGCTGCACCCGGTGCGGAATTACTTACACCGTCGTTGGTGGGACTGAAATAAGTGGGGTCAGTCACTTCCGGCAAGTCCCTGTAATCACGTATCCGCCCAAACCCTAATCCGATTTCTTACTAACTAATTCATCCACTCATTTGCGGATTTATCCATGTCACTTCCCAGCGGTGCAGCAGACTGCTAGCTTGAGCTGCAATGGAGTGGTCGATCAGTTAGAGTAACCATGGAGCGAATGCACTGATGCAATTAGATACCAAAGCAATAAAAATACTAATCAATGAGGCAATCGACGGTAATCCAACTGTCTGCAACCTTAAGTCGGATGTGGCTAGCATCAAAACCAAACAGGATGAGCACAGTCGAGATATCCGAGAACTAAAGACGGACGTTAAAGAACTTAAGTCCAACGTGATTTACCTCGGTGTCATGATGGAAGATATGAAGCAGCAGCAGCAACTGATCCTCGACGCCGTCATTCCCGCCAAACAGCGAGCCTCGCAGGTCGATGATGTGGTTAGCAAGGTTGATGATCACGAGCACCGCTTGTGTGCCGTTGAATCCATGATCAAAGTGCGCGACCTCAAGGGGCATTAGCTTTAGATGCCGGCCTTTAATTGCGCGATGAACCGTGCCATTCGGTTCTGCTGATAAGCGCTTAATTCCATTGCTGATTACCGAATTCGCAATGCCAGATGATTCGTTAAAAGCGAAGTATTGTATCAATATTATCGATTTCAGTAAATCATGAGACGTGCCGATAATCAGTTAGTAACTTCTGAATGGGAGACTTACTGTGAACAACCTGATCCCTGGCCTCCGCAAATTCCGAGAAAACGTGTTCCCCCATAAACAAGAGCTTTTCCAATCTCTGTCCCAAGGTCAAGCTCCGCATACACTCATGATCGCCTGCTCTGATTCCAGAATTGATCCTAACTTGGTCACTCAAGCCGAGCCAGGTGAGATCTTCTTGATTCGAAATGCCGGTAACATTGTTCCGCCTTACGGAGCGGCAAGTAGCGGCGAGGAGGCGACTATTGAATTCGCCGTTGCGGGCCTACGGGTGAGTAATATTGTGATTTGCGGCCATTCCAAATGCGGTGCCATGGCTGCCTTGGCCAATCATGTGAATCTCGATGGCCTTCCTTCGGTGAAACGGTGGCTAAGCAATGCTGAGGCCACCAAGCGTCGTCTGGAAGGGTCACCTAGAATGGAAAACCTGCTAGAAGTTGTGCAGGAAAACGTCTTGGTTCAGGCTGACAACTTGCGCACGCACCCTGCCGTGTCCGCAGCACTGCAGTCAGGTCAGGTAAGAATTTACGGCTGGGTCTACAACTTTGAGACCGGCACTGTGTCTATTTACGATCCGAAATTAAAAGCCTACCTGCCATCAAATAAAGTAAAAGAAGAGTTCGTAAATGCAGAAAGATTTGCTCTTTAATCTTCAGCAGTCGGTATCAGCAAGGCCTAAGCCAGTGGCAGAAGTTCGTTCACTAGCAAACCAGCCAGAGCCGAAATCCTTTCTGGTTGCTGCGCTGGCTTGGCATGGTTCAGTGACTCCGATTGTCTTGCCTAGAGTTGTGTTTTCCTCTGTTTTTGCAGCAGTGATTTGCGGTTTGGCCCAATTGGTCGACGAATTTTATATCCCGATTACCCCTTTTGAGTATTCAGGTGCAGTTCTTGCCTTGATTTTGGTGATGCGCGTAAATGCCGGCCATGACCGGTGGTGGGAAGCTCGCAAGATTTGGGGATCGATCGTCAACCAAAGTCGAAATCTGGCTATTGTGGTGTCGGCTTATGGTGGTGGCAAAAAGGATACAGTCGAGCAATTGCTTAAGTTGATCGCGGCGTGGCCGCACGTCATGCGACAGTCTTTAAGAAACGAAAAAGATCTGCGTGAGGTTGTGCAGTTGGTTGGACCTGAGGAGGCGGATGCTATCCGGCGCTCTCAGCACATGCCCATTTATGTCGGGCAAAAAATCGCCAAGCTTTTAGACGAGCTTAGACGTCACCGCATGGACCGGGTGGCCTTTCACCGGGCCGAGACAGAGCGGTCGCAGCTGATTGATGCCATTGGTGCCTGCGAGCGGATCCGAAATACACGAATGCCACTGGTCTTAGTCATTAAGACCCGTCGTTTCATCATGATGTTCCTGGCTCTTTTGCCTCTCGCGCTGGTCGAGCGCATCGGCTGGTTTACGCCGTTCATCATGGCGCTAGCCTCTTACCCACTGTTCAGCCTAGATGAGATCGGTGCCGAGCTGCAAAATCCGTTTTCAGAACAAAATCTCAGTCATCTGCCGCTTAATGATATTTGCAACAATATTACCGATAATGTGATGGCTCTGGTCGAGTCTTGAGGGCCGGAGCAGTTCCAACGGATTTTCACTGCAACTTAACGACCGTCGCGGTGACGTTTCGCTGCTGTCGTAGAGCAATGGCCGCACTTTTTGCGGCATTGGAGTCGTGAAACATGCCTTGGCGAACGCGGTAGACGACGCGCCCACCGTTGGATAGCGGTGTGTAATAGGCATCGATACCCTGATCGTGCAATGTGGCCACCATACTCTCGGCGTCCTCACGGCGCTCAGAAACTTTAAATTCAAGGGTAAATAGGGTCTTTTCTTTAATCTCAGCCGTGGTCGTTGGTGCCGATTGCGTGTCGTCAGTAGGCGTACCGGCGTGGCCTATACTTTGATAGAAAAAAGACCCGTCATCAGCGTCTTCTGTGGCCGCGGCAGAGGTCTTGTTTAGTGCCCTTTTCCCGCTATGTTGCGGCAGCCCAAAGATGGCTAGCATGCCGGAGGCGACTAAAGTCCCAAACAGTCCAAATGCCAGAGCCATCCGTATGCCGGGGGAAAGCTGTAGTCGCTTATGTAACACACTGACTCCTCTCGCTCGCTCGTGATATGACTTCCATTATATCTTGGATTGCCTAACTGGGCATGACCTGCTTGTTATTTAGGGGCAAAGCCTTACCCGGTAGGTGCGGCAATGCTTGACTCTCTAGGGCATAAAGGCGGAATGACTCCATGGCCGACCAAAAAATAAGCAATACCCAACCGGACGCGATCGAGCTCTTGGGGGTGTCGACCAATAATCTTCAGTCTGTCGATGTGGCATTTCCACTGGGTGCGATGACTGTGGTCACTGGGGTGTCTGGATCAGGTAAAAGTTCGCTGGTCTTTGACACGCTCTACGGCGAGGCTTACCGGCGCTATGTCGATAGCTTATCGAGCTTTGCGCGGCAGTACATGCAGGCTTTACCTAAGCCGGCTGTGACCGGGGTGCGCAATTTGCCGCCAGCCATAGCCGTGCGGCAGATGCAGGCAACTGCGACGAATCGTTCGACGGTTGGCACGGCGACAGAGATCGTTGACCTGCTCAGGGTATTGTTCACCCACCTGGCGACCCTGACCTGTTACCAGTGCCAAGGCCCCGTGCGCAAGGACCAGCCAGAGGCTATTGGTGCCCAGGCAATCACCACGCTTAGTGGTCAAAAAGTGCTGGTTGCAGCCCCTCTAGAGCGTTGGGGCAAAGTTGCCGCTAAGGAGCTCAAAATCCAGCTTGAGGCGGCCGGCTTCAGTCGCTTGCTTACCGCCGCGGGCGATATTATCAAGTTGCCTGATGCTAAAGCGGCAGACTTCAAGGGTGCAGCGGTCGTAGTCGACCGCATTACTGTTGGAGCTGACAGCCTGAGTCGCTTTAGCGAATCGCTCACTCTCGGATTTAAAGTGGGTCGCGGCAAATGCTGGCTAGTAGCTGAGGACGGCAGTAAACAAGTTTACTCGCAGGGCCTCGATTGCCCTCGCTGCAATATTGACTACCATGAACCATCGATGGCTCTCCTGTCGTTTAATCACCCGCTTGGGGCTTGTCCCTCCTGCCAGGGCTTTGGTTTAACCAGTGACCTCGATATGGATAAGGTCATTCCTGACCCACGTGCGTCTCTTGCTGACGCCGGAGTTGCGGCCTGGAACTTTGGTGCCTTTACCGAGTATTACACCTGGGCAAAGGCTAGTGCTAAAAAACTCGGCTGGGTCTTTAATAAGCCATTCGAGGAGTACAGCAAGGAGCAGCTTGACTGGCTCATTAACGGTGAAGGTCGCCAGTTTGATGGCATCGCTGGCTTTTTTGCTTACCTAGATAGCAAGAAATATAAGGCTCACTACCGGATCCATGCATCCCGCTTTCGTCGTTATGTCGTCTGTGTGACTTGTCAGGGTTCACGACTAAATCCGCTAGCTCTGGCTTGCAAAGTGCAGGGACTCAGCCTTGCCGAAGTCAGTCGTATGCAAGTGACTGCACTTCAGGATTGGAACGAGTCTATAGAGCGAGACGCACCAGTCGTGACGAGCGAAGAGCACGGTATGCTGGGTGTAAAAGAGGCGACCGAGGAATTGCGCGCGCGGATTAATTACCTTTGCCGCGTCGGAGTTGGTTACCTGAGTCTAGACAGGCAAACGCGAACGGTTTCTGGCGGTGAACTGCAGCGCATAAATATGGCGCGGTGTTTAGGTAGTGCTCTAACGGACACATTGTTTTGCTTAGATGAGCCATCTGCTGGGCTGCATGCTCGCGATAGCGGTAATTTACTCGCGGTCATAAAAGAACTGCGTGACCAGGGCAATACCGTGGTGATGGTAGAGCATGAACGCCGACTGATCGCTGGTGCAGATCACTTAATTGAGATCGGTCCTGCCGCTGGTCATGAAGGTGGAAAGGTTGTTTTCTCTGGTCAGCCACCGGTCGTGGCGAGTGCCTTGCCGCTGGCGCCGAAGGCATCGGCGACCACAGGAAAGACCCAGTTTATTGAGATCAAAAAAGCCAAGACACACAATCTCAAGGGTGTTGACGTTCGTATCCCTGTCGCAAAGATTACCGCAGTATGCGGGGTCAGCGGCAGTGGTAAAACTAGCTTAATTCAACACACTCTGTTTCCCTTGGTCGCACGGCAACTTGGTCAAAGTGTGGAGCGTTCCGCAACCTCAGAGCCACAGGCCTCTGGCGTCGGTCCGGCAGCGGTAATCCGCATGCATAGCGAGATTGTGTTAGTCAGTCAGGCAGCACTTGGGCGCAGTTCCAGGTCAAATATTGCGACCTATCTCGGACTTATGGATGAGATTCGCAAGCTCTTGGCTAATCAGCCGTTGGCGCGCAAGCTTGGGCTTAAAGCTGGTGCCTTTAGTTTCAATACCGCAGGCGGCCGCTGTGAAACCTGTCGTGG